>DKJA01000148.1 GCA_002454505.1 Oxalobacteraceae bacterium UBA6704 | reverse complement strand
CGTCGCAGTCCGTCAGCGCCTGGTTAACCGTTGACGCCGCGGACGCCGAGCGCCCGGCCCTGCCCGTGACATGCAGGGGCACCTTCCGGCATGCAAGCAGTTGCTGCAGCATCGCTTCGATATCGGGCCGGCGCGACATTGCAGTGGCCGCCGCCTGTGCCGGCGGGTTTGCCGGCGCGGGCGGTGGCACGGGGTCGGGCGCCTGCGCCTTCAGCAAGGCCGGAAAATCCCGGGCGGCAGTCGGCGCAGCCGGGCGGCTGCCGGCCGGCGCAGCGGACGGCAACGGCGGCGGCAACACCGGTGGCAGGGAACGAATGGTGGTCATGAGCGATCCTTGTGATCAGATTGCTGGCGTACCGTCGTGGCACGTGGCCCGGTGAATGTTTCCCGAAAAATGGGGACAGACCCCATTTTTCGAGAAACATTTCCAGGGGATGGCCCGTCCCGTCCATCCCGCGCCGCGGGCGGCCCAGGATAAACGTTCGTCAAGACGGGGCTTGACGCCATTATCTACCAACTAGTAGAGCGATTGCAATGTTTGAGGTCATCGGTCGAAAGCCGGATTGACTGTCTACCTACTAGTAGGTTAATATCGCGAAACTGATACAGGATCAGGCCGCCCAACCAACTGGAGAACCATCATGCAAACTGTCACCCCGATTTCCGACCGGTCGCCCAGCCGGTGGCTGCAGACCTACTACTTCCTGCGGGCGGGCGTGTCGATCGCTTGGATCGTGCTGGCCGTCGTCGTCGGCAGGCACAGCCCGGCCATCGGCGCCGTGCTGCTGGTCGCCTACCCGGCCTGGGATGCGTTCGCCAACTATCTCGATGCGCGCCGCAGCGGCGGCCTGGCCGTCAACCCGCCGCAGCTGTTCAACCTGCTTGTCAGCGTCATCGTCGCCATCGCGATCGGCTGGGCCCTGACCATCGGCATGGCGGCCGCGATCAAGGTGTTCGGTGCGTGGGCGATCTTCGCCGGCGTACTGCAGCTGGCCACTGCGGTGCGGCGCTGGAAGACGTCGGGCGGCCAGTGGGCGATGGTGCTCAGCGGCGCCCAGTCCGCGGCGGCCGGCGTGTTCTTCTTCCAGCAGGCCGGTAGCGGCAACCCGCTGGATGTGACCACGGTGGCGCCGTATGCGGGCTTCGGCGCGTTCTACTTCCTCGTTTCGGCCATCTGGCTGACGGTCAGGAATGCCCGGCAGCGGGCGAACACACTGGCCCGCTGAAGCTCCTTCCTTTTCGATAGCAGCAAAAAACGTGGTGTTGGCGACGATTTTTTACCAAAAGTGAATATTCGCTAGAATTTTCGGGCTTGCGCGCTTCTACAATGCGCCTTTTCCACCGCGAAAACTGCATGTCGATGACATCCTGCAAGTCTTTCGCAGCGCTTCCTGCCGCCCGAGGACTTCGATGGACAAGTATCGCAACCGCGCCGTGCTGTACCTGACCGAGATCGTGCTCGGCGTGGCGATGGCGCTGGCGCCGGTGGACAGCATGCTGCCGATGCTGACGATCGTCGGCCTGTTCCTGCACTTCACCTACAGCCTGGGCATGCTGCCCTTCCACTGGCGGCTGGCCGGCGCGGGCAGCGCCTCGCTGTTCGGCATCCGCCACGACATGCTCTTCATCGGCATCGCGCTGGCCGGCCTGGCGGCGATGGCGTCGTGGCCGATGTTCTATTCGAAGGCGGCGTATATCTGCGGGCTGTTCGTGGCCGTGTCGGCCATCGAGCTGCTGGTGACGAAGCGGGAGTTCGGCTGAGGGTCGGGGAACTGGCGTTTTATCTGTTCTGCCAGGTCAAAAACAACCCCAGGGACAGTCCCCAACTATCGCTGCACGTGCAGCGTGATGACCCGCTGCTTGGGTCCCGCGTCCGTCGGCACGACCGGCTTGGCCGGCGTGTCGCAGGAACCGCAGCTGCCGCAGCCGGAGCCGCAGTCCGACTGCGTCCTGAACAGCTTCGCCAGCTTTTCCTGGTCGAACCCCTTCTTCGCCAGCGCATACACCATGCGCTGCCGCAGCGACGCGGGCAGGTACTTGCGGCACACCTGCAGCACGGCGAACAAGACGATCAGGGCAACGATGACTTCCTGCATGGCAGACTCCTCAACCGCCCAGCAAGCGGGCGGCGTGATAGGTGATGAACGATGCCGCGTAGGCCAGCGCGAACATATAGCCGGCCATCGCCAGCGCGTAACGGACGTGGCCCGTCTCGCGTTTCACGACGGACAGCGTGGCCAGGCACTGCGGCGCATACACGTACCAGGCCAGCAGCGACAGCGCGGTAGCCATCGACCACGTGCTGGCGATCAGCGGTGCCAGCGAACCGGCCACTTCGTCGCCCGTCTGCGACAGCGCATACACGGTACCCAGCGCGCCGACGGCCACTTCACGTGCTGCCATGCCCGGCACCAGCGCGATGCAGATCTGCCAGTTGAAGCCGATCGGCGCGAAGACAACCTCCAGCGCGCGACCGATCATCCCGGCGAAGCTGTACCAGATCGGCGGCTGCGTGGCGCCTTCCGGCGCGCCCGGGAAGCTGGACAGCGCCCACAGGATCACCGTCAGCGACAGGATCAGCGTCCCCACGCGCATCAGGAAGATCTTGGCACGTTCCCACAGGCCGATGGCCAGGTTGCGCAGGTGCGGCCAGTGGTAGCTCGGCAGCTCCAGCATCAGCGGCTGCCTGGCCTTGCTGCCCAGCGAACGCTTCATCACCCAGGCCACGCCCATCGCCGAGAAGATGCCGGCGAAATACAGCGCGAACAGCACCAGGCCCTGCAGGTTGAACAGGCCCCACACTTCGCGGTCCGGGATGAAGGCGGCGATGATCAGCGCGTACACCGGCAGGCGGGCCGAGCACGTCATCAGCGGCGCGATCATGATGGTCACCAGGCGGTCGCGCGGGTTCTGGATCGTGCGCGCGGCCATCACGCCGGGAATCGCGCAGGCAAACGACGACAGCAGCGGAATGAAGGCGCGGCCGGACAGGCCCACGCCGCCCATCAGCCGGTCCAGCAGGAAGGCGGCGCGCGGCAGGTAGCCGCAATCCTCCAGCACGAGGATGAAGAAGAACAGGATCAGGATCTGCGGCAGGAACACGAGCACGCCGCCGACGCCCGCGATGATGCCTTCCACCAGCAGGCTGCGCAGCACGCCGTCCGCCATATGTTCCTGCACGAGCGCACCCAGCGCATCGAAGCTGCCGGTGATCAGGTCCATCGGCGCCGACGCCCAGCTGAACACGGCCTGGAAGATCAGGAACATCAGCACGGCCAGGATGGCCGGACCAGCGAACGGGTGCAGCACGACGTTGTCGATCTTTTCGCTGAGCAGCGTGGTGTCGCCCGCATCTTTTGTCACCGCGGCGAGGATGCGGCGCACTTCGCGCTGCGTTTCCTCGACCGGCACGGCGTCGATGGCGGCCAGCGGCTGCGCGGCGGCCGGCGCCAGCGGCCACATCTGGTCCAGCGCGCGCAGCAGCGACTTCTCGCCGCCGCCCTGCACGGCTACCGTTTCCACGACGGTCATGCGCAGTTCCTGCGCCAGCTTGTCGGCATCGACTTCGATGCCGCGTTTTTTCGCCACGTCGACCATGTTCAGGCACAGCACCATCGGCAGGCCCAGGCGCTGCACTTCCAGCACGAGGCGCAGGTTCAGCCGCAGGTTGGTGGCGTCGACGACGCAGACGACGACGTCCGGCGCCCCGTCGCCGGCACGCAGGCCGGCCACGACGTCGCGGGTGATTTCTTCATCGGGGGTCTGGGCCGACAGGCTGTAGGCGCCCGGCAGGTCCAGCACGCGGTAGCCGTGGCCGGCGGGCGACGTGAACTGGCCTTCCTTGCGCTCGATCGTCACACCGGCGTAGTTCGCCACCTTCTGGCGCGCGCCCGTCAGGCGGTTGAACAGTGCCGTCTTGCCGCAGTTCGGATTGCCCAGCAAGGCAATCATCGGCGCCCGGCCGACGGCCGGCACCACTCTTTCAGTTACACCCATGCTTGATTTCTACCTTCTTCTACCGATTGAGACTGGCTGGATTGTTCGGGCTGGATCGTTCGGGCCCGCTCATTCGGGCTGGATCGCGATCAGCGCCGCTTCGAAACGGCGCAGCGCGAACGTGGAATTGCCCACCTTGATCGCCAGCGGCTCGCCGCCGGGCATGCCCCGTTTGAGCATGCGGATCTTCTCGCCCGGCACGAAGCCCAGTTCCATCAGGCGGCGTGCCAGATCGGCACCATCCTCCATGTCGGCCGCATTGCCGGACGTAACGCGCACCACCGTGCCGCTTTTCCCGGTCGCCAGGGCGTCCAGATTGATCGGGGAAGGGACAGTGGTCATGGCAGCTCTGTGGAGAAAATCAATCTGTTCATTATAAGACCTAATGCGAATGGTTTGTATTTGCAGGTACCGCTTGCATTGTAAATGGAGCTGGGGCAAAATAGGAACTGTAATGATAATGATTCTCATTAAGAAAGCATTAAGACTGTCTGGGAGACAAGTTCAGTCGAGATGCAATTGAAGTGTCACGGGGCGCGGTGCCCCATCAGCCAGAAGGTGTTTCAATGATCGTTTGCGTCTGCAGCAACATCTCCGATCGAGAAATCCGTCAAGCCATCGACCTTGGTATCAGCACCATGGACGGGCTGCGCGAAGCACTGGGTGTTGCCACGTGCTGCGGCAACTGCCTGAGCTATGCCGTTGAAGTGTTGAACGAACACGTGTCCGCGCCCCTCCAGGAAACCGTCCTGAAGCGCCCGACCCTCACCACCTGAGGAATACCATGCATTCACTGCCCGGCCTGTCACGGCCTGGCGTGCCGCGGTTCGGCCTGCGTCCGAGCCTCCCGCGACCTGCCTCCCCGCGCCCCGACGTGGCGCCGCAAGATCTCCCTTCCGACTTTTCCCTCGGCAGCAGCCGCAACAAGACGGGCAAGATCGCCTTCATCGTCGGCATCCACGTGCTGGCTTTCTGGGGCCTGCAGAACGGCATGGTGCGCGACGCCGTGAAGCGGCTGCCGCAGATCGTCGATGTCACCTTCGTCGCACCGGCCGTCGAAGCGCCGCCGGCACCGCCGAAGATGGTGGAAGTGGCCATGAAGGCCCCGCCCGTCATCACGCCACAGTTACCGCAGTTGCCAATCGTCATCGAGAACACGATCACCGTGCCGCCGGCCCCGCCGCGCCCGGTCGAAGCGGCGCCTTCGGTGCCGACCTCGGTGGCCGCACCCGCTGCCGTGGCGACGCCGCCGGCCCAGCCGGCCGCACCGCGCCTGGTCACCGGCGTCGAATACCTGCGCATGCCGCAGCCCGTCTACCCGTCGATCTCGCGCCGCCTCGGCGAATCGGGCGTCGTCACGCTGCGCGTGCTGGTCAGCGAAAAAGGCTCGCCGGAGCAGGCGACGGTGCAGCAGTCGTCCGGCTCGACCCACCTCGACGAAGCCGGCCGCCAGGCCGCGATGCGCAGCCTGTTCAAGCCGTATATGGAAGACGGCAAACCGGTCGCCGTGTACGTGCTGGTGCCGATCAACTTCAAGCTGTCGTAATCTTCAAAAATAGGGACAGACCCTGTTTTAGAGGAAAGTTTCCTCAAAAACAGGGTCTGTCCCTATTTTTTTGCTCTCAAAATGGGAAAGTTTCGTGCAGGGCGACAATCAGAAAGCGGAAACGGCGGTCACGCCTGAGTGAAGTTGCGCGGCACCTGCCAGAGAAGCAAAGAAGCAAAAATAGGGACAGACCCTGTTTTCCAAGAAAGTTTCCTGGAAAACAGGGTCTGTCCCTATTTTTCTGCCCTAATTTTCAGCTCAGGTTTCGGCCCACATCCGCAGCAGGTTGTGATAGTGGCCGGTCAGGCCGACGGTGGCGGGGTTGTCGCCGTGTTCGCCGCGGATCTGCTGGATGTTCTGGTCCAGCTCGAACAGCATCGTGCGCTGCCAGTCGTCGCGGATCATGCTTTGGGTCCACAGGAACGAGGCCAGGCGCTCGCCGCTCAGCACCGGATTCACGCGGTGCACCGTCGTCGACGGGTAGACGATCGCATCGCCCGCCGGCAGCTTCACTTCGTGCGTGCCATACGCGTCGGTGACGATCAGCTCGCCGCCCTCGTACTCGTCCGGCTCGGTCAGGAACACCGTCGTCGACACATCGGCACGCAGCGGTGCCGCGCCCGGGCTGGCGACGCGGATGGCGCCGTCGATGTGGTCGCCATAGGTTTCGCCGCCCGAGTAACCGTTGAAGTATGGCGGCAGGATGCGCAGCGGCAGCGCCGCGGCGAAGAACAGCGGGTTGGCCGTCAGCGCGCGGGCGATGATGCTGCCCAGCTCCACCGCCAGCGGCGATCCTTCCGCCAGTTGGCGGTTGCGTTTGACTGCCGCGCCCTGCGTCCCCACGCTCGCTCGCCCGTCCACCCAGTCGGCCTCGTGCAGGCGTTGACGGAACTGGCTGACTTGGTCGGGCGTCAGCACACCGGGGATGTGCAGCATCATGATGAAAACCTTTAACGGTGGAAGGGATCGGGCGAATCAAAACGGAAATGATAATCGTTTTTATTTGCCTTAGCAAACCCATTAACCGTCTTTTATCTACATTTAGGCGGGTTTTACCGAATTTTCCTTACCTTTTCGGAGAGCTTCTGGCACAATGCGGCCATACTCTCCACCCGATAAAAAGGCATTCCCATGAAGGGCGATAAAGAAGTCATCCGTCTGCTGAACGCACAGCTGACCAACGAACTCACCGCGATCAACCAGTACTTCCTGCATGCCCGCATGTACAAGCACTGGGGCCTGGCCAAGCTGGCGAAAAAGGAATACGAGGAATCGATCGGCGAAATGAAGCATGCCGACAAGCTGATCGACCGCATCCTGATGCTGGACGGCCTGCCGAACCTGCAGGCGCTGCACAAGCTGCTGATCGGCGAGTCGACGCAGGAGATGCTGGAAGCGGACCTGAAACTGGAACGGGGCGCCCACGCCACGGTCGTCGAAGGCATCGCGCAAGCGGAAAAAGTCAGCGATTACGTGTCGCGCGACCTGCTGCTGGAAATCCTCGAAGACACCGAGGAACACATCGACTTCCTGGAAACGCAGATTGACCTGATCGGCAAGGTCGGCATCCAGAACTACCTGCAGACGCAGATGGCGCCTGCCGACGAACTGTAATCCCAGTCCGTCAGACCTCTTCCTGCGCCCACTGGTCCAGCCAGCGGGCGTAGCTCGACACCTCCTGCGGTACCGCACCCGCATGGCCGCAGGAGGCCGCCGCGAACGCATTCGCGCGCGCCAGCGTCCGCTCCATCGTCCAGCCCCGCAGCCGGCCCAGCAGGAACACGGCGTCGAACGCATCCCCCGCCCCCACCGCATCCACAAAACATTCGCTCGTGCCCTTGCCGTGATCCGTCACGTGCGCGCCATCGGCGGACAGGTATAGAGCCCCCCGCACGCCCATCGTCACCACCAGCGCGGACAGCGAAAAATTGTGCATCATCGCGCGGCATTCCGTGTCGACGGAGATGCATTCCATGTTCACCGTATCCGGGCACGTGTGGCAGTACCACTGGAACAGCTGCTGCAGTTCCGTCTCGTTGACCTTGACGATGTCCGCCTGCTGCAGCGAATCGAACACGATGGTTTCATCGACGTGGCCGGCACGCAGGTTCAGGTCGAGGAAGCGGACGGCGTCCGTCTGGTCCAGCAGCGCATGCAGCGCGGCGCGCGACGCTGGGTCGCGCTGGGCCAGCGTGCCGAAGCAGAAGATGCCGGGATGAGCCGCCTGCACGGCGGCCAGCGCCTGGGCGCCGTCGATGCGGTCGTAGGCCTGGTCGGGCACGATGGTAAAGCTGTGGCTGCCGTCGGCACCCACTTCCACGTGGACGCTGCCGGTGGCTTCGCCGTCGCCCGTCTGCAGGCCGGACTGGCGCATGCCGTAGCGGTCGAACTCGTTGCGGATCAGGCTGCCATTGTCATCGTTGCCGATGCGGGTGACCATCGTCACGGGCAGGCCGAAGCCGGCCAGGTGCCGCGCCAGGTTGAATGGCGCGCCGCCCACCACGCGGTGGGACGAGAAGTCGTCCACGAGTGCTTCGCCGAATACCGCTACCGCTTGTTCCATGGCCGCTCCGCGGGCAAAAATTCACCGCCACAGTGTAACCGAACGGCTGCGATCAGGCTTCCGGCTGCGTGTCCCGGAACGATGGCCGCTCGTGCAGCTTGTCGACCAGCCGCGCCAGGTTGGGATGCTCGCCGCGCCAGTCGATGTCCGGGAAGCGGAAGGCCAGCCAGCCCAGCGTGCAGGCCACGGCCACGTCCGCCAGCGAATAGTGGTTGCCGGCGCACCAGGCGTTCTCGCCGAGGCGCGCGGACATCGACGCCAGCCCGCGCAGCACCTTGGCGCGATGCCGCTCGACGACGGCCTCGCTTTGCAGTTCGGCCGGGCGCAGCGTGCGCTCGAGTCGCATCATCACGGCCGCGTCCGTTACGCCATCGGCCAGCGCTTCCCAGTTCTTGATTTCCACGCGCTCGCGGCCGTTCGGCGGCAGCAGCTTGCAGACGGGCGTCAGCGCGTCGAGATATTCGGCGATCACGCGCGAGTCGTAGATCACGTAGCCGTCTTCCAGCACCAGGCACGGCACCTTGCCGAGCGGGTTCACCTCGTGGATCGTGGTTTCCGGCGCCCACACATTTTCCAGCACGAGCTGGTAATCGAGCTTCTTCTCCGCAAGCACGACTCTCGCCTTGCGCACATAGGGGCTGGCGAGCGAACCGATAAGTTTCATGGGGACTTGAGGTGAATGAGCGGAACCCAGTATAGCACCGGCCATCGGCCCGGCCGCGCCGAAAAAAGCGGCGTCGCCACAATGGTAAAATCGCTGTTTTTCCAGCCTCTCTTGCCTACGCCATGACCACTCCATACTCCACCTTGTCGGCCCTGTCCCCGCTGGACGGCCGCTACGCCGCGAAGACCGACAAGCTGCGTCCCATCCTGTCCGAAGCGGGCTTCATGCACCACCGCGTGAAGGTTGAAATCTCGTGGCTGCAGGCGCTGTCGCAGGCCGGCTTTGCCGAGATCAAGCCGTTCCCGGCCGCCGCCGCCGCGCTGCTGGACAAGCTGGCCGCCGACTTCACCGAAGCCGATGCCGCCCGCATCAAGGAAATCGAAGCCGTCACCAACCACGACGTGAAGGCCGTCGAATACTGGCTGAAAGAGAAAGTGGCGGACGTGCCGGAACTGGTGGCTGCTTCCGAATTCATCCACTTCGCCTGCACGTCCGAGGACATCAACAACACGTCGCACGGCATGATGCTGAAAGCGGCGCGCGACGGCGTGATGGTGCCGGCACTGAACGGCCTGATCGCCCGCCTGACGGAGATCGCCCACGCCAACGCCGACCTGCCGATGCTGTCGCGCACGCACGGCCAGACGGCCAGCCCGACGACGCTGGGCAAGGAATTCGCCAACGTGGTGGCCCGCCTGCAGCGCGCCGTCAAGCGCATCGAACAGGTGGAGATCCTGGGCAAGATGAACGGCGCTGTCGGCAACTACAACGCGCACCTGTCGGCCTACCCGTCGTTCGACTGGCCGGCGTTCTCGAAGAACGTCATCGAGCAGCGCCTGGGCCTGGTGTTCAATCCGTACACGATCCAGATCGAGCCGCACGACTACATGGCCGAACTGTTCGATGCGTTTGCCCGCGTCAACACGATCCTGCTGGACCTGAACCGCGACATCTGGACCTATGTGTCGCTGGGCTACTTCAAGCAGAAGCTGAAGGCCGGCGAGATCGGCTCGTCGACCATGCCGCATAAAGTCAACCCGATCGACTTCGAAAACTCGGAAGGCAACCTGGGCCTGGCCAATGCCGTGCTGAAGCACCTGTCGGAAAAACTGCCCGTGTCGCGCATGCAGCGCGACCTGACGGATTCGACCGTGCTGCGCAATATCGGCGTCGGCCTGGGCTACACGCTGCTGGCCTACGACAGCTGCCTGCGCGGCCTGAACAAGCTGGAAGTCAATCCGGCCCGCCTGGCCGCCGACCTGGACGCCAGCTGGGAAGTGCTGGCCGAGCCGGTGCAGACGGTGATGCGCCGCTACGGCATCGAGAACCCGTACGAACAGCTGAAGGAACTGACGCGCGGCAAGGGCATCACCAAGGAAGCGCTGCAGGAGTTCATCGGCAAGCTGGCCGTGCCGCAGGAGGCGAAGGACCTGCTGCTGCAGATGACGCCGGCGAACTATATCGGTATCGCGGCGCAGCTGGCCAAGGCGATCTGAGTTGGCTGGGGACTGTCCCCGGATGGGGACCGTCCCCGGATGGGGACTGTCCCCGGGGCTGCTTCTCGCATCCGGCTACCCGGCAGAAAGGCAACCCCGGGGACAGCCGGATCGCCGTACCGCCCCTGCGGGGACAGTCCCCATCCTCTGCAAGCTCTGTAATTCTTTGGTACATTAGCGTTTTTAGTCCTAACACGTACTAATTTACGGAAAGACCAGAAATGCAAAGCTACACGACCACGGCGAAGATACTGCACTGGCTGATCGCCCTGCTGATCATCGCCGCCTTCACGATGGGGCTGGTGATGGTCGACATCCCCGGCTTCACGCCCACCAAACTGAAATACTTCTCGTGGCACAAGTGGCTGGGCGTGACGGTGCTTGCACTGGCCGCCGTGCGGCTGCTGTGGCGCCACCGCAACCGTCCGCCGGCGCACCCGGCCGGCATGCCCGCGTGGCAGCTGAAAGCGGCCGACTACACACATGTGCTGTTATACGTGCTGATGTTTGCGGTGCCGCTGTCCGGCTACCTGTACACCACGGCGGCCGGCGTGCCCGTCGTCTATCTGGGCCTGTTCCCGATTCCCGCCGCATTCGAGGCGGACACCGCGCTGAAAGCGCTGCTGAAACCCGTCCACTACTGGCTGAACATGGGGCTTGCCGCGCTTGTCTTCATGCACGTGGCCGCTGCATTGAAACACCACTTCGTCGACCGCGACGATGTCCTGAAACGCATGCTTCCCTAACCTGACCCGGAGCCCCTGTTCATGAAGAAAATCCTTATCGCTTCCCTCGTTGGCCTGTCGCTGACCGCCGGTGCCGCCGTACTGAAAACCGACCCGGCGAAATCGTCCGTGTCGGCCGTGTTCAAGCAGATGAACGTGCCCGTCGAATCGAAATTCACCAAGCACCACGTGGTGATCGACTACGATGCGGCCAAGCCGGATGCGTCGAAAGCCACCGTGGAAGTGGAGACCGCGAGCCTGGACATGGGCGATCCGGAATACAACAAGGAAGTGGCGAAGAAGGAATGGTTCAACGCCGCGCAGTTCCCGAAAGCGACCTTCGTGTCGTCCGCCATCAAGGCCGCCGGCCCGGGCAAGCTGACCGTCACCGGCAAGCTGACGATCAAGGGCAAGGCGACCGATGTGACCTTCCCCGTCACCGTGAAAACGGAAGCCGGCAAGCAGGTATTCGACGGTGCGGTGCCGATCAAGCGCCTGGCCTACAATATCGGCGAAGGCGAGTGGAAGGATACCAGCATGGTCGCCGACGACGTCACGATCAAGTTCCACGTAGTAGGCCAATAGTTCACCTCAACCACGAAGGAGACTCATGAAGACGAAACTGCTCATCGCCCTGCTGGCGATCGCCGGTGCAGCCAATGCCGCCACCTACAATATCGACCCGTCGCACACCTACCCGAGCTTCGAGGCCGACCATAAAGGCATGTCGCTGTGGCGCGGCAAGTTCAACAGCACGAAAGGCACGATCACGATGGATCGCGCCGCGAAAACGGGCAGCCTCGATATCGAGATCGACATGACCTCGATCGACTTCGGCCACGACAAGATGAACTCGCACGCCAAGTCGCCGGACATCTTCAATGTGGAGAAATTCCCGACCGCCACCTACAAGGGCAAGTCGTTCAAGTTCAGCGGCGACCAGCTGGTGGCCGTGGAGGGCGACCTGACGCTGAACGGCGTGACGAAGCCGGTGCAGCTGAAGGTGGACCGCTTCAAGTGCGCGCAGGATGCACGCCTGAAACGCGAAGTGTGCGGCGCGAACGCCACCGCGGAATTCAAGCGTACCGACTTCGGCGTCAACTTCGGCATTCCCGCGTTTGCGCCGGAGGTGAAGCTGGCGATCCAGGTCGAGGCCATCGCCGCCGAGTAAGTTAGGGGGACTGTCCCTGCAAGGGCCTGTCCCCGGGGTTGATTTTGACGTCTTTGGATCAGCCAAAGAACACCCCCGGGGACAGTCCCTTCTAGGGACAGTCCCCGTCCTCTTACTTCCCGTCCTTATCCCAATCCCCCGGCGCGGCACGCTCCACGCGATCCCATGCCGAGCGGGTCGCATGCTTCGCCTCATCCCACGTCAACCGCGAGCGTCCCTTGACGCGCTCCCAGTCATCGCGCAGGCCCGGCTCGTTGGTGTCCCAGTTGCCGCGCGCATTGCCGCGCGAGTTGTAGCCCAGCGAGTAGGCCGGATCGTAGTCGTCGTACTGGTAAGCCGGGTTGAAGTAGGCTTCGTTGCGGTACTGGTTTTCCCAGTAGATCTTCTCGTCGGCCGGGTTGACGAGGCCGCCCACGCCCTTGCCCGCCATGCCGCCCGCCAGCGCGCCGATCGCGCCGCCGGCTGCCATGCCCACCGGGCCGCCCGCCACGCCCAGCGCCATGCCCGCCATTGCACCGCCGCCGGCGCCGACACCTTCGGCCAGGTGGTGGTCACTCAGGTCGTCGCCCGATTTCGGGTTGACGACTTCCGCCGCGCCCTTGCCTGCCAGGCCGCCGGCAATGCCGCCCACGACGGCACCGGCCGCCATGCCGATCGGACCGCCCACCGTGCCGGCAGCGATACCGGCCGCCGCACCGCCCGCGGCGCCGATGCCGGTGCCGATCACGTGCTGGCCGGCGCTGTCCTTCCAGCCCGATTCGATGTGGGCCGCGTCTTCGTCGGAGCGGGCGTTCACGCCGATCACGATGCCGCCGCCCTTCAGGCCTTCCTCGTAATGCTGCACGCGTTCCTCGGGGATGCCGGCACCGATCAGCGCACCCAGCAGGCCGCCCGTGATGCCGCCCGCGCCGGCGCCGGCCAGTGCCGCCGCGATCGGGCCGGCCACGACGATGCCCAGGCCCGGCAGCACCAGCGTCGTGCCGACAGCTGCTACGGCCGCCAGCGCCGCACCGATGGCGCCGCCCACGCCGGCACCGATGCCCGCGCCTTCGGCAGCCTTGCTGCCCAGTTCCGTTTCGATCGCGCCATCGCCGCTGAAGTAGCGCTTGCGGGTTTCATCGGACATCAGCACGTTGATGTCGTCCTTGCTGTAGCCCCGCGCGGAGGCATGGTGGTAGGCACGTTCGGCGCTGGCACGGTCGGTAAACAGACCCGTCACCAGGCGGGAATTCTTGTCGTACTGGTTCATCGCAGTTCCTTTCAAGTCGGATCGAAGTTGAACCATCATGGCCGCTTGCCACTCTACGCTCTGTACGCTCACGCACCGTGATGGGGCGGCAGGCGAACCCTACGCCTCGGTACGCTGGCGCACTGACCCGGCCGCGCCCGGCGCCTACACTTTTTTCCATGGCGGGGCTGTCACGGCCCGGCTGTTTCCAACCGCAATCAGCAATCAAAAAAAGGGGAAAAGCATGAGCTTCATTATCTGGATCGTTATCGGTGGCATCATCGGCTGGCTGGCCAGCCTGGTCATGAAAACGGACGCCCAGCAGGGGCTGTTCCTGAATGTGGTCGTCGGCATCGTCGGCGCACTGCTGGGCGGCTGGCTGCTCTCGCCACTGTTCGGTGTGGGAACCATCAATGCGGACGATTTCAGCCTGATGTCGCTGGTCGTGTCGTTCCTCGGCGCCGTGATCCTGCTGGCGATCGTGAACCTCGTCTTCCGCGGCCGCGCGCGCTAAGGAATTCACTGCGAAGCTGCACTGCAGCAAACGGAAGCCGGCCTCAGTGCCGGCTTTTTTTGCGTCCGAAAAACCGAATTTCCTTCGCTTTTTTGCAAAATTTCGGGATTGACGAATCCGGACGCGATGCGGATACTTTGGGCGCGCTGCGGCCTGCAGCGCCAGGACACCCACCACTACTCCAAGACTCGATGAAAAAAACTCTTCTCGCGCTCGCCGTCCTCGGCATCTCTTCCGCCCACGCCGACGAAGGCATGTGGATGCCGCAACAACTGCCGCAGATCGCCAAGCAGCTGAAGGCCGCCGGCCTGAAGCTCGACCCGAACAGCCTGACCCGCCTGACGGAATTCCCGGCCGGCGCCATCGTCAGCCTGGGCGGCTGCTCGGCATCGTTCGTGTCGCCGCAAGGCCTCGTCATCACCAACCACCACTGCGTGTACGGCAGCGTGGCGCAGAACTCGACGCCGGAGCGCGATCTGCTGGCCAACGGCTTCGTCGCCCACAACCTGGGTGAAGAGCTGCCGGCCGCGCCGGGCACCCGCGTGTTCGTCACGAAGGAAGTGCTGAACGTGACGGACAAGATCATCACCGCCGATGTGGCCAAGCTGTCCGGCAAGGCGCGCAGCGATGCGATCGAGAAGAACCAGAAAGCCCTGGTCTCGGCCTGCGAAAAGGATGAGGGGCACCGCTGCACCGTGTCGTCGTTCTACGGCGGCCTCGAGTTCTACCAGATCAAGCAGCTGGAAATCCGCGACGTGCGCCTGGTGCACGCGCCACCGGCCGGCGTTGGCAAGTTCGGCGGCGACACCGACAACTGGATGTGGCCCCGCCACACGGGCGACTACGGCTTCTACCGCGCCTATGTGAGCAAGGACGGCAAGGCTGCCGACTTCAGCAAGGACAATGTGCCGTACGTGCCGAAGCACTTCCTGAAGCTGGCCAAGGAAGGCGTCAAGGACGGCGACTTCGTGATGGCCATGGGCTACCCGGGCCGCACCAACCGCCACCGCCTGCCGTCCGAAGTGCAGTTCACGTTCGACTGGTTCTACCCGGCCTTCGTGAAAGCGTCCGGCGAGAACCTGGCGATCATCGACCGGGAAACCAGGGGCGACAAGGACCTGGCGCTGAAATACGCAGGCCAGGTGGCCGGCATCAACAACTACTACAAGAATCGCCAGGGCATGATCGACTCGTATGCCGGCAGCGACTTCCTGGCCCGCAAGACGGCCGAGCAGGCGCAGCTGAAGGCATGGGTGGCCGGCGACGCGAAACGTAAAGCCGAGTTCGCTGCCGACATCGACGCCGTCGAAGCCCTGATCGCCGAGCGCGATGCCGGCGTAAAACGCGACTTCCACTACAGCTACTCGCAGCCGCGCCTGCTGACGACGGCGCGGGCGATGTACCGCCTGGCGCAGGAATCGCAGAAGCCGGATGCCGACCGCAAGTCCGGCTACCAGACGCGCGACCTGCCGCGCATGAAGGCCGGCGTGGCCGGGCTCGTGCGCACGTATGACGCCAAAGTGGACAAGGCGCTGGCCATGCACCACCTGAAGCAGTACCTGGCACAGCCGGCCGCCGAACAGAAAGCGGCGTTCAACACGGCGCTGGGCCTGCGCGCCGGCATGAGCGATGCGGAACTGTCCGCCGCGCTGGACAAGCTGTACGCTGGCACCAAGCTGAACGATGCAGCGGAACGTTCCGCATGGCTGGACAAGAAACCGGCCGACTTCCAGGGCAGCAATGACGCCTTCATCAAGGCCGCCGTCGCCCTGTACGACGCCGACATGAAGGAAGAAGCCCAGGACGAAGAGCTGGCCGGCAAGCTGCAGCAGGCCTACGGCAGCTACATGAAAGCCAAGATCGCCTACATGAAGTCGAAGGGCCAGGCCGTCTACCCGGATGCCAACAGCACGCTGCGCGTAACCTACGGCAACATCGCCGGCCGCGACCATGGCGCCGACGGCACCACGTGGACGCCGTTTACGACCGTCAAGGGCGTGGTTGCCAAGGCCACCGGAGAAGGCGAGTTCAACGCACCGAAACCGCAGCTGGACGCGATCAAGGCGAAGGACTTCGGCAAGTACGTCGATCCGAAGCTGAAAACCGTGCCCGTCAACTTCCTGGCCACGCTGGACATCACCGGCGGCAACTCCGGCTCCGCCGCGCTGAACGCCAGGGGCGAGCTGGTGGGCCTGGCCTTCGACGGCACGCTGGACTCGATCATCTCGGACTGGGACTTCAACAAGGCCAACACCCGCGACATCCAGGTCGACCTGCGCTACATCCTGTGGAACATGCAGCATGTGGACAAGGCCGACAACCTGCTGAAGGAAATGAACGCGCTGTAAGCGTCTTTCCTTCCCCGAAAGCCACGCGCGCTCCGGCGCCGTGGCTTTTTTTACGCCAACATTTCTTTAAAAATGGGGTCCGTCCCCATTTTTCGAGAAACGTTTCTTCAAAAATGGGGACGGACCCCATTTTTCGGGAAACGTTTCGGGTGGGCAGGATACGGCAAGTGTCGGCACCGATGCGCGGCATGCTGTACATTTTGCTTTTTCAACACCACACGGAGTGTCTCATGGCCGCAAAAAAAGTCGCTGTCCTCATCGGCAGCCTGCGCAAGGAATCGCTGACCCGCAAATATGCCCACGCCATCGGCGCGCTGCTGCCGGCGTCGCTGGAGGCCGTGTTCGTCGAGCTGGGCGACCTGCCGCTGTATAACGAAGACCTGGAAGGCGCCGATGTGCCGGCCGCGTGGACGAAATTCCGCGAGACGCTGAAAGGCACCGATGCCGTACTGTTCGTGTCGCCCGAATACAACCGCACGATCCCCGGCGCGCTGAAGAACGCGATTGACGTGGGTTCGCGTCCGTGGGGCGAAAGCATCTGGGACGGCAAGCCGGCCGCCGTCGTCACGCAGTCGCCGGGCGCCACTGGCGGCTTCGGTGCGAATCACAATATCCGCCAGGCGGTGGTGTTCCTGAACGTGCCCGTGATGCCGGCGCCGGAAGTCTATATCGGCAACTCGGCCAAGCTGCTGGGCGACGACGGCAGCATCGCCAACGAACAGACCAAGGAATTCCTGACCAAGTTCGGCGCCGCGTTTGCGCAGTGGGTCGAGACGAACGCCAAGAAATAACAGGCTTCAGCGGCAGTTGGCCGTGCCGAACCGGTACGGCTCGCCGCGCAGCACCGGGCGCTCGATGCTCGCTTCGCGGCCGTTCTGCGCCACCTTCAGCAGCAGCGGCGTGCCCGCCTCGCGCAGCAGCGCCAGGCGCGCGCCGGGAAAGCGCTGCGGGATCATGCCGATGTCGTCCTGCGACAGGGCTGCGCCATGCACGTACACGCGGCACGCCGGCCCGAAGTCCAGCATCATGGCCATCGCGTCGGGGCGCATGCCGCGCGGGTCCGGCAGGGACGTCAGGCGCAGCCGCGTATCGCCCTTGCGCACCGTGACGTCTTCCCACGTATCGAGCGGATACACGCTGCGAAAACCCAGCGCCCGCAATTCACGCGCCGGCCCGATCGTCGTCACGACGGGGCCCAGGCTCCATGCCGGCACATCCCGCCGTTCCCACGCCGGCTGCGTCAGCACCACCACATCGGCCGCCGGCAGCTCGGAGTCCGCGCCCGGATCGACCAGCACCGTCAGCCCCCGCACGCGCACCAGCGCCGTGGCCGTGCCGATGAACTGCACCGCGCCGCCGGCCGGCGCCTGCCTTGCCGCGCCGGATGGAATCGTGATGCGGTAACGGGGCGTATCGGCGCAGTGGGCGGCATGCACGAACAGCATGAAGACGATGGCGATCAGCGGTTTCATCGGGCCTCCGGAACGGACGCCCCACTGATAGCACGGCCGGGCCCGCGCGGCCATGAATGGGCGCAAACCGCGATGCTACAATTCCGCATCGATCCCCATTGCGGCCGCCTACCCGGCTGCGCCGCTCCACCATCGCTCCTGAGATCCAGACCATGCACCCAGAAATGCCCACGCCTTACGAACAAGGCAACCAGAACCAGACCACGCTGTGGACCGACTGCATCGCCTTCTATGAAGAACTGGCGCGACGGTTCCCACAGGTGCTGCGTTTCGGGCAGGCCGGCGTGTCGGACGGCGGCATTCCGCTGCACGTGGGCGTGGTGAGCGCGGACGGCGTGTTCGACCGCGAGGAGATCAAGCGCGCCGGCCGGCCCGTCTTCTTCAACAATAACGGCATCCACCCGGGCGAGCCGGAAGGCATCGACGCCTGCATGGCCATCGTCCGCGACTTCTGTTTCGACCCGCAAAAGCTGGCCAGCCTCGGTAACACGGTGGTGCTGTTCGTCCCCGTCTACAACGTCGATGGGGCGCTGAACCGCGCCAGCACGTCGCGGCCGAACCAGGACGGCCCGGAGCTGTTCGGCTTCCGCGGCAACAGCCGCCACCTGGACCTGAACCGCGACTTCGTCAAGTGCGATACCTTGAACGCCCGCTTCTTCAATGAGCTGATCACCGCCTGGGATCCGGACGTGATGGTCGATACGCACACGTCCAACGGCGCGGACTACACGTACGCGATGACGCTCATTCACACGCAGGCCGACAAGCTGGGCTCCGGCCTCGGCCCCTTCCTGCGCGGGACCATGCTGCCGCAGATCTTCAGCGACATGGAACAGCGCGGCTGGCCCACCTGCCCGTACGTCAATCCGGTGCAGGACACGCCGGACGATGGCATCGCCGAATTCCTCGAAGTACCCCGCTTCTCGACGGGCTTCACGGCGCTGCACAACATCATCGGCTTCATGCCGGAGACGCACATGCTGAAGCCTTTTAAAGACCGCTACGACTCGATGCGTACGCTGATCGACGTGACGCGCGAGTTCACCGTGCAGCACGCGGACGAGATCCAGCGCCTGCGCCGCGAAGCGAAAGCCGCCCAGCGCAAGCAGAAGGAATGGGCCGTCACGTGGCGGATGGACGAAGCGCATCCGTCCACCTTCCGCTTCAAGGGTTACGAAGCGCGCCGCCACCCAAGCGTGCTGGGTAACTACACGCGCCTGTCCTACGACCGCAGCAAGCCGTACGAGAAGGACATCCCCTACTTCAACAGCTTCCTGCCGGACGCCGTGGTGCAGGTGCCGAAGGCCTACGTGATTCCGCAGGCGTGGCGCGAAGTCGTCGAGCGGCTGCAGTGGAACGGCGTCGAGATGACGCGCGTGGCGGAACCGCAGCAGGTGCAGGCACGCTATTACCACATCGGCGAATTGTCGACCCGTGCGACCGCCTACGAAGGCCACATGTTCCACGACACGGTGGATGTCGAAGCGCGTACCGGCACGTTCACGCTGAACCCGGGCGACTGGATCGTGTCGCTGGACCAGGACAATGCCCGCTACGCCGTCGAAACGCTGGAGCCGCAGGGCCACGACAGCTTCTTCCGCTGGGGCTTCTTCAATTCCGTGCTGGAGAAGAAGGAAGCGATCTCCGACTATGTGTTCGAAGACCTGGCCGTGGAGCTGCTGGCCACCGAGCCGGAACTGAAAGCCAAGTTCGACGCATGGAAGGCGGCCAATCCGGAAAAGCTGGGCGACCAGGATGCGGTGCTGCACTTCATCCTGCACAACTGCGCCCGTCACGCGGAGCCCGAATGGCGCCGTTATCCGGTCCTGGGGCTGCTGTAACATGGCGCAGCCGATGCACTATGCACTGAGCGCGCGCACCTTCTTCTACAGTCATTACTTCCATCTGGGCCTGCGCTTCGGCGCGGGCCTGATCGGCATCATCTGGCTGACGCTGGCGGTGGCCGACATGCCCACCGCGCTGTCGGTCGGCATCGGCGCGCTGTGCACGGCGCTGATGGACATGCCCAGCCCGTTGCGCCACAAGTTCAACGAGATGATGGCGTCGGTGCTGCTGTGCAGCCTCGTGACGCTGCTGGTCAGCCTGTGCGCGCCGTATTTCTGGCTGCTGATCGCCGTGCTCGTCGTGCTGTCCTTCTTCGCCAGCATGATGGTCGTCTACGGCAAGAAGTCGATGCCGCTGCAGCTGGCCACGCTGTTCATCATGACGATGTCGATGGAGCACCACCTGACGCCGCTGCAGGCGCTGGAACACGCCGGCCTGTTCACGCTGGGCGGCCTGGCCTATCTGGCGTATGCAATGGGCGTGTCGTGGCTGCTGCGCCACCGCATCAAGCAGCAGGTGCTGGCCGAAGCGCTGTTCGAACTGGCCGCCTACATCGACATCAAGGCCGATTTCTACGACACCCGCTACAACCTCACCGAGCAGTTCAACAAGCTGGTGCGCCACCAGGCGCAGCTGGCGGACAAGCAGCAGGCGTCGCGCGACCTGATCCTGCGCGCCCACCAGAACCGCAAGGACGCCATCGTCGTGCAGGTGCACGTGTGCATGCTGGACCTGTATGAGCTGATCCTGTCCACGCACACGGATTACGCGCAGCTGCGCGTGCACCTGGCCGATTCGCCGGCCCTCAATTCGCTGCGCGACCTGGCGTTCAAGTGCGCGCGCGACATCGAGTCGGTGGCCTACGACGTCACGCGCAAGCGCGCCTCGTTCCCGGAGATCAGCTACGAGCCGGAGCTCGATGCGATCGAGGCGGAGCTGGCGGCACTGCAGCGCCGCGTCGACGAAGGCAAGCCCGCCCAGGAAGCGCTGGCCGTGCTGCGCGCCCAGCGCAACAAGGTGCGCGCCATCATCGGCATGGTGGGCGAGCTGCACGTGGCCAGCCAGAAGGCCTACGACAGCACGCCGTTCTGGATTGACGCCGACATGCAGCCCTTCCTGTCGCAGCAGAAGTACGAGCTGCAGGTGATGCTGTCGCACTTCCGCATGGATTCGCCGATCTTCCGCTTCGCGCTGCGCGTGGCGATGGCGATTGCTGCGGGCCTCGCGATCGGCACGCTGCTGCCCTATTCGGCGCACAGCTACTGGATCATCCTGACCATCGTGATCATCCTGCGGCCCAGCTTCTCGATGACCAAGCAGCGCCGCAGCGACCGCATCGTCGGCACCGTCATCGGCTGCGTGGTGGCGGCCATCGTGCTGACCTTCTTCAACCACACGGCGTTTTTGCTGGCGGTGCTGGTGCTGGCGACGATCGCCACGCCCACCTTCGTCTACCTGCGCTACCGCTACACGGCGATCGCCGTGTCGATCATGATCCTGCTGCAGATGAATCTCGCGGCCGGCGGCAGCGTGAACGCGATCTCGGAACGCCTGATCGACACCTTCATCGGCGCCTTCGTGGCCACCGTGTTCAGCTTCGTGCTGCCAAGCTGGGAATACCGCACGCTGCCCACGCTGATCCGGCAGGTGCTGGCGGCCAACCAGCGCTATATGGAAGCGAGCTTCGAGCTGCTGCAGGGGAAATGCCGCAACGACTTCCCCTACCGCATCCAGAGGAAGGGCCTGATGGACAGCCTGGCCAGCCTGTCGGCCGCGCTGGTGCGGATGCTGGACGAACCGGCCAGCAAGCGCCGCGCCGTGGAAGACATCAACCTGTTCGTCGTGCAGAACTACCTGTTGGTGGCCCACGTGGCGGCGCTGCGGGCGATCCTGCGCCGCCACGTGAAGGACGTGCCGGCCCAGGAAGTGAATGCGATGCTGGCCGCCAGCCACGTGCAGGTGTGCCGCACATTGTCCGCCGCGCTGGCGAAGCACGGCGTGGACGCGCCGGTGCCGACGCTGGAGGCGGAACTGGCCTCCGTGCCGGCCGTCGATGCCACCGGTTCGGTGGACTGGCCCGGCTGGCCAGTGGTGCAGCGGCGCATCCGGCTGCTGCAGGCCGATGCGGCAAAAATCATCGTGCACAGCGAAGCGATCGAGCGGAACGTGGTGCAGCAATGAGCTCATTCAAATGAAACCGCGCGACCTTCTCGCTGCGCTGATCGTCGTGGTCATCTGGGGCACGAACTTCGTCGCGATGAAGGTCGGCCTGCGCTGGTTCACGCCGTTCCAGCTGGGCACCGGCCGCTACCTGTTTGCCGTGCTGCCGCTGGTGTTTTTCCTGCGCCCGCCCCCCGTCGCGGCGAAGTGGATGGTGCTGTACGGGCTGACGCAGGGCGTCGGGCAGTTCGGCTTCGTGTTCCTGTCGCTGAAGGTGGGCATGTCCGCCGCGCTGGCCTCGGTGCTGCTGCAGACGCAGATGTTCTTCACCGCGATCTACGGCTACGCGCTGCTGGGCGAGCGGCCCAGCCGGCAGCTGCTGGCCGGCCTGGGCATCGCGGCGCTGGGCCTTGCGTGCTTCGGCATGAATTACGCGGGGCCGTCGGCCGCCAGCCATGCCGAGACTACCGTGGCAGGCTTCCTGCTGTGCCTTGCCGGCGCCACCATGTGGGGCGCATCGAACATCGTCGTCCGCTTTGCGCAGCAGGCCAGCCCCGGCTTCGATCCGCTGGCCTTCCTCGTGTGGAGCTGCCTGACGCCGATCCTGCCCTTCGTGGCGCTGTCGCTGGCCTTCGACCCGCCCGCAGTGCGCTGGACATGGCTGGATGCGCCGTGGACCACGTGGATCGCACTGGCCTACCTGGGCTGGATGGCCACGCTGGTCGGCTATGGCCTGTGGACCAGTTTATTGAAGCGCCACCCGGCCAACAAGGTGGCGCCGTTCGGCCTGGGCGTGCCCGTCGTCGGCATCACGTCCGGCGTATTGCTGCTGGGCGAATCCGTCACCGGCTGGCAATGGGCCGGCATCGCGCTGATCGTCGCCGCGCTGCTCTGCGTGCTGTTCGGCGGCCGGCTGTTCAAAACGCCGGAACACTGATCTGGCCCACACATTTCATATATAAATTACAACGAAAAAGGCTGAGGTCGGTATAATTTTTCGCGGGCAGACGACCTGGGATGACCGTGATGCGCGACCTTTTATCCAGCCTGCAGGACAGCTTCCAGACCAACCGGATCCTCCGCCTGTCGTTCCCCAACGACGATGGCCCGGCAGCCGCATTGCTCGTCAACCGCCTCGATGCGTTCGAAGGCCTGTCGCGGCCCTTCTCGTACACGGTCGAACTGCTGTCCGACGACGCGCTGATTCAATTGAAGGACCTGCAGGGCCGCATGCTGGCCGTGGAGCTGGTGCGCCAGGACGGCACACTGCGTTATTTCACGGGCCGCGTGTTCCGCTTCGGCCTGAAGAAGGTCGACGGCGGCCTGGCCTACTACGAAGCGCGGCTGGGCCCGTGGCTGGATTACCTGGCCCTGCGCAAGGATAACTACCTGTTCCACGAGGCGACGCTGCGCGACCAGACGGCCGGCATCTTCGCCGACTACGGCGGCGTGGCCGACTGGGACTGGCGCGTGGCCGGCGCCGCCAGGCCGATGACGGATGCCTGCCAGTTCGACGAGACGGACCTGAATTACCTGGCGCGGCGCTGGGCCGCGGCGGGACTGGCCTACTGGTTCGAGCACGACGCGGCCGGCCACAAGCTGGTCGTCAGCGACGACACCACCGCGGCACTGCCTGTCGATGGCGATCCGGACGTGCAGTACCAGCGCCACGGCGGCGCGATCGAGGAGGACGGCATCGGCGACTGGTCGCCCGTGCGCGAACTGGTGCACGGCAGCGTGGCGGTGGCCAGCTACGACTTCAAGAGCGGCCGGCCGGTGGTCGCCTCCGTGCCGACGGTGAACGTGCAGGGCGACGTGCCACCGATCGAGTCCTACGAATACACGGGCGCCTTCGGCTTCAAGGACAGCGCCGACGGCGATGCGCTGGCCCGGCTGCGCATGCAGGAGATCGAGGCGCGCGCCAAGCAGTTCGATGGTGCCGGCAACTGCCGCCGGCTGATGCCGGGCCGCTGGTTCCGGCTGGCCGGCCATTTCGACGGCGGCGACAGCGAGTTCCTCGTTGTCGAGGTGAACCACCACGCCACCAACAACTATCAGACACACCTGCAGCCGCAGGCCGAAGAACCCCATTACGAAAACCGGCTGACGTGCCTGCGCCGCAAGATCCCGTGGCGGCCCGGCCGCGGCTTCCACTGCACCGACACGAAGATCTACGGCATCCAGACGGCCACCATCGTCGGCCCGTCGGGCGACGACATCCACACGGACGAATTCGGCCGCGTGCGCGTGCAGTACCACTGGGACCGCGAAGGCAAGTACGACGACCGCAGCTCGGCCTGGATCCGCGTGGCCACGCCGTGGTCCGGCGCCGGCTTCGGCATGACGTCGATTCCCCGCATCGGCACCGAGGTGATCGTCGCGTTCATGGGCGGCGATCCGGATCGCCCCATCATCACGGGCATGATTCCAAACGTGGACACGATGCCCGCGTGGACGCTGCCGGCCAATAAAACGCAGAGCGGCATCCTGTCGCGCTCCACGTCCGGCGGCGGCTACGACAATGCCAACGCGATCCGCTTCGAGGACAAGAAAGGCGCCGAGCAGGTGTGGATACAGGCCGAGCGCAACCTCGATGCGGAAGTGGAGAACGACGAAACGTATTCGGTGGGCCACGACGCCGCCCGCTCGGTGGGGCACGACAGCACGTCCTACATCGGCAACGACGCCACGCGCCGCATCCGCCACGTGCTGACGGAAACCGTCAAGGTGGACGCGCTGCAGCAGGTGGGCGGCGACAAGAACACGCTGGTGGGCAAGCACTACAAGATGGAAGCGGGCGACTCGTTCGAGATCACCTGCGGCGACGCCAAGTTCTACATGGACAAGGCCGGCAACGTGGCAATCACCGGCAAGAGCATCAACATCACGTCCAGCGGGCCGGTGCAGGTGAACGGCAAGCCGGTGGACATCAATCCTTCCGGCGGCGGTGTGGCCGTGGTGCCGGCACCGAAAGGCGGCGGCGCGATCATCGCCGACGTCGATGCGCAGTTTCCCACGCCGCCCAAAGCCTAGCGAGAACCTACATGGACTACCACGTCAACGAAGGCAGTTTTGCGGTTCCCGACACGGCGCAGGACCGCAGCGTCAACATGCTGATCCTGAACCACGGGCCGGGCGGGCTGACGCTGGCCGTCACGCGCGACGTGCTGCCGCAAGGCGAAGCGCTGGAAGCCTTCGTGCTGCGCCAGCTGCGCACGCTGGCATCGCAGGTCAAGCAGTTCAAACAGGGCGAGCTCGCCGCCGTAACAGCAGGTGCGGCGAAACTGCCGGCCGTGCAAGTGAATACGTCGTTCAGGCAGAACAACGCCGGCATCCACCAGTTGCAGACGGCGCTGCTGCTGGGTGACAGCAAGGTACTGGTGCTGACGCTGACCTGTTCCGCGCCACTCACACAGGAGCAGGCCGCATACGCGCAGCAGCTACTGGACAGCTTTACGCCGCACTGACGGGACGCCGCCATGTGCCCCGCCGCCGCCCGCCTGACCGATCCCATCGCCCACACGTCGATGTGGGGCAACCTGGCGAAGATGGGCGGCTCGCTGATCGTCGGCGCGCTGGTGGGCGCCGCGCTGACGGCGGTGGCCGTCGCCGCCGTCGGCTTCGTGGTCGGCACCGGCGGGCTCGGTCTCGGTGCCGTGCTGGCGATCGGCTTCTGCGTCAGCGTGGCGATGGAAGGCAGCGGCCTGAATGGTTTCATCGACCGCACCATCAACGATCTCGTCGACCGATGTATCCCGCCCTCGATCGAGGGCAAGATCGCCAGCGGTTCGCCGGACGTCAACATCAACTCGTTGGCGGCCGCGCGGGCCGCGGCGCCGGGCGAAAAGGACATCATCACCTGCGCCCAGCATGGCGGTCCTCCGCCGATGCTGGCGCAGGGCTCGGACAACGTCTTCATCAACGACCACCCGGCATCGCGCAAGGACGACCAGACCACCTGCGGCGGCAAGATCGCCGAGGGCTCCGGCGACGTGTTCATCGGCGGCGGCACGCTGACCGTGCGCGAGATCGAAGACGAGCGGCCGTGGTGGATCGCCGCACTGGGCACCGCACTCGGCGTGGCACTCGCGCTGTGCGGGCGCGGCCGGATGAACGTCTCGGCGCTGAAATCCGCGCTGCCCTGCCTGCTGATGAATATGGGCGCGTCGATGGCGGGCACGTGGGTGGGCAGCAAGCTGCGCAACTTCATCGGCAATCCCGTCAATGTGGTCACCGGCGGCAAGGTGCTGCGCGAGATATCCGACTTTACGCTGCCCGGCGCGCTACCGCTGGAATGGACGCGCTTCTACAGCAGTCACGATCGCCGCGACACCGGCCTGTTCGGCATCGGCTGGAGCGTGCCCTACGAAGTGGAACTCACGCTGGAGCGCGACGATGGCGATGAGCTGACGGCCATCGTCTATTGCGACGCGCAGGGGCGCACGATGCGCTTTCCCGCCGTGCTGCCGGGCGAGAGTCACTACAGCAGCGCGGAAGGCTATTACCTGATCTGCACCGAGGCGGGCCAGTACGTGGTGGAGAGCGGCGATGGACTGTACCGCGATTTCGGCATCCCCGCGCCGGGCTTTGCCGGCACGCTGCGGCTGCAGCGGCTGGAGGACCGCAACGGCAACTGGCATGCGCTGCGCTACGACGACGGCCTGCTGCGCCAGCTGAACGACGGCTGCGGGCGCGCGGTGGAACTGGTCTACGACACGAGGCACCCGCGCCGCATTGCCGCGCTGCGCCTCGTTATCGGCGCGCTCGAAGAACCGGCCGAAACGCTGGTCGAATACCGTTACAGCGCGCACGGCGAACTGACCGAGGTGATCGACCGTACCGGACAGGCCACGCGCCGATTCGCGTACCGGCACAGCCTGATGTGCGAGCACGGCACCCCGGGCGGCCTGCATTGTTTCTATGACTGGGAAGGCGCTGGCGCCACGGCCCGCGTGGTGCGTCACTGGACCGACGACGGCGAGGCCTACACGCTGCGCTACGACCTCGCCGCGCGCCGCACGCTCGTCACGGACCAGCTGGACCGCCAGCAGCAGTGGGAATGGAATGCCGACTGCCAGCCGACGGCCTACATCGATGCGGAAGGCCACCTGTGGCGCTATGGCTGGGACGACAATCGCCAATTGGTCGAAGCGGTCGATCCGCTCGGCGCCATCACCTTGTTCGACTACGACGCGCTGGGCCGGATGACGCAGGTCACCAACGCGCTGGGCCAGATCGAGCGCACGCAATGGCACGACCGCTTCGACGTGCCGGCGGGGGAAGCGGATGCAGCGGGCAACCGCTGGAACTACGAGTACGATGCGCGCGGCAACCTGGTGCTCGTCACCGATCCCGCAGGTTTTACGACCGAACAGTCGCTCGATGACCGCGGCCTGCCGCACACGATCCGCGATGCGCGCGGCGGCTACAAGCACATGGCGTGGAACGCGTGTGCGCAGATGATCGCGTACACGGACTGCTCGAACAAGACGACCCGCTTCGGCTACGACGCGCGCGGCGTGCTGGCCAGCGTCACCGATGCGCTGGGTAACGCAACGCGCTACGAGACCGATGCCTTGGGCCGCGTGACGGGCATCGTCGATGCGGAAGGCGGCGTTCAGGCGCTGCGTTACGACGCCGCCGGCCGCCTTGTCGCAATCACCGATCCGGGCGAAGGCGTGACGCGGTACGAGCGCAACGCACGCGGCCTGCCCACCCGCCGCATCGATGCACTGGGCCACAGCGTGACCTTCGTCTACGATACGGCGCACCGGCTGGCGCAGCTGGTCAACGAGAACGGCGAGGCTTACCGCTTCGGCTACGACCGCAACGACAACCTCGTCGCAGAGACCGGCCTGGATGGCACGGTCAAACGCATCGAGCACGATGCGCGCGGACTGGCCGTGCAGGTGACCGATGCGGCGGGCGATCCCGATGCGGTGACCCAGCACTTGGAACGGGACGCGCTGGGCCGCCTGACCTTGAAGCAGGTGCGCGGCCGCAGCACGCTGTTCCGCTACGATCAGACGGGCCAGCTGCTGCAGGCGGAACTGTTTTCGGACGATGGCAAACATCGCGTGGTGCACGACCGTCTGCAGTTCGGCTATGGCCCGCGGGGAGAACCGGTCACCGAAAGCGGCCACCTGGGCACGCTGCAGCACCGCTACGACGAACTGGGCAACCGCTGTGCCACCACACTGCCCGATGGCCGCACGATCAACCTGCTGCACTATGGTTCCGGTCATCTGCACCAGGTCAATATCGACGGCGCCATCGTCAGCGATATCGAACGCGACGACCTGCACCGCGAGGTCGTCCGCACGCAAGGGCAGCTGTCGACGCAGTTCGGTTACGACCGGCTGGGCCGCAAGGCGTGGCAGAACACCGCCGGTGCGCATGAACCGGTGCTGCGCAAGGAATGGCAGTACGACCGCGCCGGTGAGCTGGTCCGCAAGCTGGACTCGCGCCATGGCGAAACGCGCTACCGCTACGATGTGCTGGGCCGTGTCATTTCCGCCGCCAGTGCCGCGCAGCGCGAGGTATTCGGCTGGGATGCCGCGGCCAACCTGGTCGACAGCGCGAACGTGGGTGGCTACGTGAAGTACAACCGCGTGACGACGTTCGAGGACAAGCGCTACGAATACGACGTGCACGGCCGCATCGAGACGAAGCGCATCGGCCGACACACCGAGCAGCGCTTCTTCTACGATGGCGAACACCGGCTGCGCGAAGTTGAGACGGTGCGCAATGGCGTGCGCCAGCTGGCCAGCTTCGACTACGACGCGCTGGGCCGCCGCATCAGGAAGCACGACGCCTTCGGCACCACGCTGTTCCTGTGGGACCAGCTGCGGCTGCTGCAGGAGCAGCGCGGCGGCAGCGTGGCCACATATCTGTATGAGCCGGACAGCTATGTTCCGCTGGCACGGGTCGACAGCGGCGTGGATGCAGTGCCGGCCACCTCAGGCGTCTTCCACTTCCATAACGATGCGGTGGGACTGCCGGAAGAACTGCGCGCCGCGTCCGGCGACGTGGTGTGGACGGCGCAGTATGCAACGTGGGGAACGGCGGTCAGCGAGACGTGGGTGGCCAGTACGCCCGGCGTGGCAAAAGCGATCCCGCAGAACCTGCGCTTCCAGGGCCAGTACCTCGATCGCGATATCGGGCTGCACTACAACACGTTCCGGTTTTATGATCCGGATATCGGGCGGTTCGTGACGCAGGATCCGATCGGGCTGGCCGGCGGGGAGAACCTGCAGTTGTATGCGGTGAATCCGCTGTCATGGGTCGATCCGCTGGGACTGTCGGGCGAGCGGTTCCCGACGTGGATGGCCACGAGGCAGGGGTATCAGCGGCAGCACATCATTCCGTACCGGCTTAAAGATCATCCGATCTTCATTCAGTCAGGGATGGATATCAACGGGGCCAGCAATATGATGTACCTGCCTGTAGCGAAGGGCATCGATCCTAATCCGAATCTGGGACTGCATCGCGGGTGGACCAAGGAGCACTCGGAGTACAACAAATCAATGTGGAAAGAACTGAACAAGGTGCAGGGCCGTGCGGAGAAAAATGGTTGGGATTATCGACGGATACAGGAAGGAATACTGGAACTCCAAAGAGAAAAACGAACAGGGTTCAAGACTGGGAAAATAACCTGTGCATGAGGTGAAAAATGAAATTTTATAGTCTCGACATGGAACTTCGAACAAAAGGAGCTCTTGTCGAATTAAGCGATCCTGCCGGGCGCCTTTCCCGCTATTTCATCTGGAACGACGGAGATGGCAAATTCCTCAACTTTACCAAATCTCGCGGAATCGCCCAAGACCCGCTTGCCGAAGACGACTTGAAATCTTTAGACTTTCTGCAATCAAATATTGATATTCCGATTTTCTCAAAAAAGGCAAAACTAATATTTGAAATTGAGTTGCCAGACGAAATGGAATTTCATGAGATTACAATCAGTTCGGGATTGCAAGAACACTTATTCTTTCTGGCAAAAATAAAAACCCGACTGGATCTTGTCGACGAAGCGCGATCTTCATTTCGCCCCTCGCGGGGCGAAGATCCCATTATAACGAAAGCGGCCTTTAAAGAATCCATATCAGTTGATTTCGGGATCGCCAGAGATTCAAAAAATTTAGAAGAATGGGTGGTCACAGATAAATTTACTGAGATATGTCGAAAATTTAAGCTAAATATTTTCTTCAGTCCAATTACATAGCTGACAGGCGGCCGTGCAAAAGTACGGGTACACCGACACTCGACGACTTCATCTTTGCGCTCAATTACTATCGTGAATACGGCAAATTCTATTGGCCGAATGAGAGGAAGTGACATGACACTCTACCACCTGACCAGCGCAGAGAACACTGGTGGCGACCGAATCGATTTGAAAGATTCACGCGGGCGGCTGTTCGGCTACTTCATGTGGGGAACCGACGAAGGTAAATTCCTACGCTACACCACACCGAGAGGGAAAGCGCAGGAGTGGGTGACTTCCGGCATCATTTCGCGATCGGATTTTCTGGAGTCAAATATCGGCATTCCCCTGTTCTCGGAAAAAGCAAAGGATGTGTTCGAGCGATGCATCCCCGGAGTGATGGAATTTCAGCCACTGATCATCGAATGCGAAGGCGCTGAATATCCTTTCTTCCTTTGCAAGCTGCTCACTCGATACGAATTCATCGATGGGAGCCGATCGACGTTCGTCTCCCTCGGCGATAGTGGCAGGATGATCGACACGCCGGTGTATCGTGACGATATCGACGACAAAGTATACATCGCGCGCGACATCAATCACCCTGCGCACTCCCTTGCAACTGATGCATTCGTGAAGCTGTGCCGCTACCACCACTTGAACATCGGCTTCTACTCACGAAGCCGGAAGACACCCCCCTAGAACCAAACCCGCGCCTGCACATAAGTCGTGCGCGAAGCAGCCACCATGCGGCCCGCATTGCCATCGACATTGCGCGTGTAATAGCGCTTGTCCGCCAGGTTGTTCACGCCGGCCAGCAACTGCACGCCCGGCTTGCCGGGGAGCTTCCAGCCAACCTGCGCGTTGTAGACGCCGAAGCCGGGAATGCGGCCCACGCCGCCATTGGCCGCTTCAGCAATGGTGTTCTCCGCATCGGAGAACTGGGCGCTCTGCGCACTGCCGGACAGGCCGGCCGAGAACGCGCCCACTTCATAGCGCGCGCCGATCGTGCCGGTGCGGCGCGAGTAGAACGGCACGTCCAGGCCGGCCGTCGCGCCGGATTCCTGGATCGCCTTCGTGTAGTTCCAGTTCGCGTACAGGTTCAGGCCATCGAGCACGCCATCGCTGAAGCGGTAATCCAGCGCCGTCTCGATGCCCTCGTGGCGCGTTGCGCCGATATTGCGGAAGGTGGCCGGCGTGATGCCAGGCACCTGGGTGATCTGGTTGTCGAAGCGCAGGCGGTACAGCGTGCCTTCCGCCGACAGGCCGTGCGCCTTGTAGCGCGCGCCCAGTTCCACCGTGCGCGCCAGTTCGGGCTTGAGCGGATTGGTGCCCGTCTGCGAATTGAGCTGCAGGTTCTGCACGGGGCCGAACGACGTGCCGTAGTTGGTGAACAGCGTCAGCGCCGGCGTGTACAGGTAGGCCACGTTCAGCGAAGGAAGCGCCTTGTTGTTGTCCGTCTCGAACGTGCGGCGCGCGGCCAGGTCGTCGCGCTGCGATTCGATCTTCTCGAAGCGCACGCCCGGCGTCACGCGCCAGACACCGTAGGCGATGCGGTCGTCCACGTACAGCGCGTGCGCATCGGTGGCGTTGTCGAAGGTTGCGGTGGCGCTGCGTGCGCCGCTGGCGATGGTGACGTTGTACGAGTTGTCGTCGCCACGCTCGCGCAGGAAGCGGTAGCCGGCTGTCACGTCGTGCGTCATCGCGCCCCATTTCAGGCGCTGCGTGTAGCGCGGCTCGATGCCCAGCACCTGGTAGTTGCGGGGCTGGTAGGCGATCTGCGTACGCGCCGCGTTGATCAGCGCACTGCCGCGCGAGCTCTCGTTGTAGTACACCTTAACTTCCGCTTCCTGCGTTGCCGAAATCGTGTTCAGGTAGCCCAGGTCGATGCCCTTGCGTTCGCCGTCCCAGTAGTCGGTGGGGCGGGTGTTCTGGAACGGGTCGGCGTTGTACTGCGCCACCGTCAGGCCGCCCGGCGTTTTCGACGTCACATCGTAGTAAGACAGCTTGCCGTACACCTGCGAATGGCTGTCGATCAGGTAGCGGAACTTCAGCGCGAAGTCGTTGACCTTCTCGTCGCTGCCGGCGCGCCATTCGGTGCCGTCCATGCCGGAGTACAGCAGCGCGATGCCGAAGCCGTTGTCCAGCTGCGAGCCGACGAAGGCGCTGTACTGCGTGTTATGACCGCCTTCGCCGAAGTGGTTGTAGCGGATGCTCGCATCGCCGGCGATGCCCGGTGCATCGGGGATCGAGCGCGTGCCGAAGTTGATGATGCCGCCCACGTTCTGCGGGCCGTAGCGGACGGCGCCGCCGCCGCGCACCACGTCGATCGATTCGATATTGTTCAGGCTCACCGGCGCGAACGACAGCTGCGGCTGGCCATACGGCGCCACCGCCAGCGGTACGCCGTCCAGCAGCACCGTCGAGCGGGGCGAATAGCGCCCGGTCAGGCCGCGCACGCCGATGTTCAGCGAGATCGCGCTGCCGGCGCTGCCGGAGTTGTCCGTGCTTTGCACGCCGGGGATACGGCGCAGCACGTCGCCGATACTGGCGGCGCCGCTGGCTTCGATGTCCTCCTTCTGCACCATCGTGCGCGCACCGGCGAAGTTCTTCACGCTGTTCTGCAGCCCGGAGCCGAGCCAGTTGCCCGTCACGGTGACCGTTTCCAGCGGCTCGCCGGCCGCCGCCTCCTGCGCCTGCGCGGGCAGCGCAAAAACAGCCAGCGCCGCGCTCACAGCGGCTGCGCAACGGGACAGGGAAAACAGGTGGAAAGTGTCTTGCATGATGGAGGGTACGGAATGAGAGGGGATAAATGATAACACTTCTCATTCGCAGCTGTAACCGACTTTTTGTTTCCTGTAAAACATTTCCTGTAAAACAGGGTCAGACCGCAACGGCGGACCGCCTGTTTTACAGGAAATGTTGCTCGGAAAATGGGGTCCGTCCCCATTTTTCCGGCAACTTTTCGAGGGGTCAGCCTTGCCGGAGTGCGGCGGCGGGGCGGATGCGCAGCGCGGCGATGGCGTGGCGGATCGTGGCGGCCAGTGCGACCAGCGTGCCGAGGGCCAGTGCGGCGGGGAGTGCCCACCACGTGGCCGGCGCGATGACGGCGAACGGTGCCAGGTAGTGCGCAATCGCGATGGCGGCAGGCGGCAGCGACAGGGCCGCGGCGGCCAGCAGCAGCACCGCGAACTCGGCGCCGACCAGCGTGGCGATGGCGCGGCGGCGGGCGCCGTGCAGCTTGCGCAGTGCGATCTCGCGGCCGCGGCGCTGCACCGTGCCGGCAGCCAGGACGTAGATGCCGAAGGCGGCGATACCCGTCGCGACAATGCCGCCGGCGGTCAGCAGGCTGGCGGCGCGCCAGTCGTCCGCGCTGCCCGCTTCGAAGGTGGCGCGGGCGCTGCCCACGTCCAGCGGATAGCCGGGGAAGTACTGCTGCCACAGCGGCGCCAGCGCGGCATGCAGCGTGGCCGCATCCGCGCGGCTGCGCACCAGCAGCACGTCCGCCTCGCCCTGCTCCACCATGTAGGCCATCGGCAGCAGCGGATGGCGCAGGCCCTGGTGCCGCAGCGGCGGTGCGATGCCGACGATGCGCAGCGCCCTGCCGCCGCCCTCCGTCACCGTCTGGCCGACGGCTGCCGTGGCCGACGGGAAGCCTAGCGCCAGCGCGGCCGGCTCGTTCAGCATCGCGTCGCCGGCCTGCGGCACGGCCGGCCGGTTACCGTCGAACGCGCGGCCGGTCAGCGGTGCGACTCCCGACACGGCAAAGAAATCCGGACTGACCATCGACAGGTCGAAACGCTGTTCGCCACCGCCCGCGCGCCGGAACGCGGTACTCATCGGGATGCCGGGCGCACCGAAGGCGCGGTCGATGGCGGCCACGCCAGTCACCTGCGGCTGGCGGGCCAGCGCGGCGCGCAACGCCAGCCGCGTGGCGTTCGGTGCCGGCGGCAGCTGCAACAGCGCGAAGTCGTCCACCGCGAAGCCGGGATTGGCCGTGGCGGCAAAGCGCGCCTGCCAGCCGATCGCCAGCGCCAGCGCGCACAGCCCGATCGCGGCGGCGAACTGGAACACGGTGAGACTGCGGCGCAGCCATGCGGTGCCGGCTGTCTCGCTGCCGTTACGTCCAGCGAGCGCCTGGCCGGGCAGCACGCGCAAGGCCAGCCGCGCCGGCCAGATGCCGCAGGCGATGCCGACGCCGACACCGAGCGCCAGCGCGGCCAGCAATGCGGAGCCGGACAGGAACTGGTCCAGCGGACGGTCCATCAACGTCGAGAACACGGGCAGCAGCAGCCACGCCAGCAGCAGACCGGCGGCCGTCGCCGCCAGCGCCGCGGCGATGGATTCCGCCACGAACTGCAACGCCAGCCTGCCCGTGCCGGCGCCCAGCGTCTTGCGGACGGCGATCTCGCGCGCGCGGTCCAGCACCCGCAGCGTGGCGAGGTTGACGTAGTTCGTCGCGGCCAGGCCGAGGATCAGCACGGCCAGCGCGGCCACCGCCAGCACGCCGGCTTTCGATGCGCGCGGGCCACCCTGGAACGCGGCCACGGACGTGTCGAAGTAGGCATCGGCCAGCGGCGTGATGCCGATCTCCGCGATCGTGCCGAGGCGGCGCGTGGTCTCTTCGCCGACCAGCTGCGGCAGGATGCGGTCCGCGCCCTGCTGCATCGCCGCCCGCACCGACTCCGCCGGCACGCCCGCCGCCGGCCTGACGAACAGCTTGCCCGCCAGCGCCAGCCACTCGTGCCGCATGCGCTCGCGCGCGCCGGGGGCCCACAGCACCGTGCCGTTGCCGACGAGGGCGCGGTACGGCAGCGTCGTATTCGGCGGCGGCTCGGGCAGCAGCGCCAGCACGCGCAGCACCTTGCCATCAACGTCCACCGTGCGGCCCAATGCCGGCGCGGTGCCGAACAGCGCCAGCGCGCCTTGCGGTGTCAGCGCCAGGCCGTCCGGCCGCGCCAGTGCCGCGTGCAGGTCGCCGGCCGTGGCGGCGACGCCGAACATGACGGGGAAGGTGTCGCTCACTTCGGTGAATTCCACGTCGCGCAACATGCCGTCCAGCTTCAGCGTGATCTTGTGCGGCGTGGCCATGCACAGCATCAGCGGCAGGCCGCTGCCGGCCAGCACGTCGTACGCGGGCAGCGGCATCCGCTCGACCCACTGCGGTTGCGCCAGCAGGTTCAGCTTGTGCTTGAGGACGAACACGCGGCCGTTGTCGGGCACCGCGCTGTCGTAGCTGAACGAGTAATGGACGAACGCCAGCAGCAGGAAGGCGGCCGCCATGCCGATGGACAGGCCGAGCAGCATGGCGGCCGCGTGCAGCGGCTGGCGGGCGAACTGGCGCAGGGCGATGCGGATGTGGGGCATGAGGTCTCCGGTTTTTGTCTGCCTGGTTCATTGCAATGCCTGTGCCAGCATGGTCAGGCAACCCCGGGGACAGTCCCTGTGAAGCCAGGGACAGTCCCCATGCAGTCATACCGTCCACCATCGGACAGTTATCGTGTGCGCTTATGAACACCGGCCGTTATCGCACCGATAAGTATACGGTCGCTGTATGGAACACATCACGAACGGAAAGTTTTTTTATGACTGAGGCGCCCCTATACTGCACCGCAACAAACGAACATTTTCCAAGGAGTCTGCCATGTCCACTGCAATCATCACCACCCAGGCAACCGGCGGCTACATGGACAGCGTCGGCCGCACCGCCGCCGCCTTCCTCCGCGCACTGTTCTTCATGGCACCGGCCGCTTCCGCCGCCTCGCACGGCAGCGCCTCCCAGCCATCGACGCTGCGTGACCGCGCCGCGCTGCAAAGCCTGGCAAAGGAATTCGACGCCACCTCGCCGGACCAGGCCGCCGAACTGCGCAACCTCGCCGGCCGCGACTGACCGACAACGCATCGCGCAACAAAGAAGCCGGCATTGCCGGCTTTTTTCATTTAAAGCAAAAACAGAGACAGCCGGATTGCCGTACCGCCCTGTTTTCTAAGAAACATTGCCTGAAAAATGGGGTCCGTCCCCATTTTCCCGGCAACTTTTCAGGCTTTGTTCAGCCGCGAATTGCGCATGCCGTAGGCGAAGTAGGTCAGGATCGACGCCGTCATCCAGATCGCGAAGATCAGGCGGGTCGTGTCGGACAGGCCGATCATCAGGTAGGCGCAGGCGGCGATCGACAGGCACGGCACCACGTACGGGCCGAACGGCACGCGGAAGCCGCCCTTCGTGGACATGCCCTGCTGGCGGTCCTTGCGGCGCATGACGGGCACCGCCACGCTGACCACCATGAACGCCGTCAGCGTGCCCATGCTGACCATATCCCACAGGAAGGTGGCGTCGACGAAGCCGGCCACCAGCGCCACCACAATGCAGACGACAACCGTGTTGAAGATCGGCGTCGACGTGCGGGCGCTCACCTTGTGGAAGCTCTTCGAGATCAGGCCGTCGCGCGAGATCGCGTACAGGATGCGCGTCTGGCCGTAGATCGTCACCAGCGTCACCGAGAACACGGAAATCACGGCGCCGGCGGACAGCACCAGCGCCGGCCACGCATGGCCCGTCACGTTCTGCAGGATCACGGCGAGGCCCGCTTCCTGGCCTTCGAACTGGTGCGCCGGCTGCGCGCCCATCGCGGCCACCGCCACCAGCATATAGAACACCGTCACGATGCCCAGCGCGGACAGGATGCCCAGCGGGACGTTCCGCTTTGGGTTGTGCACTTCCTCGCCCGCCGTGGCCACCGTATCGAGGCCGATGAACGAGAAGAACACCGTGCCCGCCGCCGCCGTCACGCCGGCCATGCCCAGCAGGCCCTTCTCGCCCTCGCCCTTGAAGAACGGGTGGAAGTTGTTGATGTCGAAGCCGGTGAACGCCACCGCCACGAAGAACAGCAGGATGGCCAGCTTGATCAGCACCATGATCGCGTTGGTGCGAGCCGATTCCTTCGCACCCCGCACCAGCAGGAAGCCGCACAGCACCACCAGGATGATCGGCGGCAGGTTGATGTGGCCCACGTTGAACATGATGCCCTCGTGCGTGGACACGATCATCGGCGTGCGCAGCACCGTGGGGATGTGCCAGCCGAAGGCGTTACCCAAAAAATTATTCAGGTAGTCGGACCAGCCGATCGCCGTGGCACTCGCGGCCAGCCCGTATTCGAGCAGCAGGCAGGCGGCCATGATGAAGGCGAAGAATTCGCCGACGGTGGCGTAGGCGAACGAATAGGAGGAACCGGAAGCGGGAATGCGGAACGACAGCTCGGCGTAGCACAGGGCCGTCAGGCCGGCCGTCAGCGCGGCAAGCAGGAACGACAGGATCACCGCCGGGCCGGCCTTCGGCACCGCCTCGACCATCGTGAAGAAGATGCCGGTGCCGATCGTGGCGCCGACGCCGATCATCGTCAGCGGGAACAGGCCCATCGAGCGGGCCAGTCCGCCGGGGACGTGGGTGTGATCGGGAGTGACTTGGACAGGCTTGGTACGAATCAGCTTCTGGACCAGCGTTTGGCTCACGGGCATTCCTTATCAGGTGGTGGCTGCCGCGGCGCTCGTGACGCCCGGCTCGGTAAACCACGCGATTATAGGGCCAGAGTTCGCCGTATCGCCAAACCATTTTTGTGCACGAAATACAACTGTCGGGCAGCGCCGCCGCAAAAATATTCAGCCGGCCAGCTGCGCGGCCATCTGCGCCACGCTGTCGAACATCAGCTTCGGCGCGCGGGCCTGCAGCGCCTCCGGCTTCGCATAGCCCCAGCCGACGGCGCCGAAGTCCAGCCCTTCTGCATGGGCCGCATCGATGTCGCGCACCTCGTCGCCCACGCACAGCACCCGTTCGCCCGGCACGCCGCTGCCCTGCACCACGCGGCGCAGCCGGCGGCGCTTGCCGAACAGCGCGGCGCCGCATTCGAACTGCGTGAACAGCGCCGCATCGTCGCCCAGCACGGCGCGCACATTCTCCTCCGAATTCGAACTGACGATGGCCAGCTGCACGCCGCGCCCGGCGGCATCGCGCAGCACGTCGCGCACGCCGTCGAACAGCCGGATGCGGGCGATGCTCTGCCCCATCATCGCGCGGAACTGCAGCGCCACCGGCAGCAGCTTCCAGCGCGGCATGCCCACGTGGCGCATGATCTGCGGCAGCTCCAGCCCGCGCAGCAGGTCGATCTTGCTGCGATCGAGCCGGCGGAAGCGGTGCGCGTCCGCCAGCGTGTCGAACGCTTCGAGGAAGAACGGAAAGCTGTCGGCCAGCGTGCCGTCGAAATCGAAGATCAGCAGGTCGTATCGCGGCAGCTGCGCGCGGTCGTTCATGTCAGCGCTGGCCCAGGCGCGTGTCGCCGAACAGCTGTTTCAGGTCGTGCGGCTGCGAGCGCCAGTACTGCGGCGGCGCATCCACCTGCGCGCCCAGTTTGGCCGCCGCATGCCATGGCCAGCGCGGGTCGTACAGGATGCCGCGGGCCAGCGCCACCATGTCCGCCTGGCCCTGCAGGATGATCGACTCGGCGTGCTCCGCCTCGGTGATCAGGCCCACGCCGATCGTCGGCAGGCCGGTCTCCTTGCGGATACGCTCGGCGAACTGGATCTGGTAGCCGGGGCCGACGGGGATCTTCTGCCGCGGCGACACGCCGCCGCTCGACACGTGAATGAAGTCGGCGCCACGCTGTTTCAGTTCGTTGGCGAAGACGACGCTCTGCTCCACGTCCCAGCCGCCGTCCACCCAGTCGCTGGCCGAGATGCGCATGCCCACGAAGACTTCCGCCGGCACGGCGGCACGCACCGCATCGAACACTTCCAGCGGGAAGCGCATGCGGTTCTCCAGCGAGCCGCCGTAGTCGTCGGTGCGCTGGTTGGCGATCGGCGACAGGAACTGATGCAGCAGGTAGCCGTGGGCGCCATGCAGCTCGATGCCTTCGATGCCCAGCGCATGCACGCGGCGGGCCGCGGCGACGAAATCGTCCTTCACCCTTTGCAGCGCGGCGGCATCCAGCGCCAGCGGCACCGTTTCGCCGTCCGCATGCGGCACGGCCGATGGGGCGACCGTCTGCCAGCCGATGTCGCCCGGCGGAATGTTGGCGCCGCCTTCCCACGGCACGGCCGACGATGCCTTGCGGCCCGCGTGGCCCAGTTGCACGGCCAGCCGGATCGGCGAGTGCTTGCGGATCGCCTCGATCACCGGGCGCAACGATTCCTGGTGCGCGTCGGACCACAGGCCCAGGTCGCTCGGCGAAATGCGGCCTTCCGGCGATACGGCCGTCGCCTCCAGCGTCAGCAGCGCCGCGCCGGACAGCGCCAGGTGGCCCAGGTGGATCGTGTGCCACTCGGTGGCGTGGCCATCGACGGCCGAGTACTGGCACATCGGTGCGATCGCGATGCGGTTTTTCAGCGTGTGGTTGCCCAGTTTGTAGGAAGAAAACAACTGACTCATGGCCTGCCTTTCAGAACGGTATGGCGACGAGTGTAGCGGGGATCGGGGCAGGCCGCTGGCACGGTACCTTGCGGTTACAAGTGCTTACCATTGATACACCAAATGGATAGATGTCTAATGGTTAATCCTCTAATCTTGCAATGGTCTGATCTTGCAACACGTCAACTTAACGAGAACGGAGGTTCCCATGACGCTGTACCAGAAAATCCCGACCACCTCCGCGCGCGTGCATCCGCTGGCCATCGGCGCCGGCGGCGTGCTGCTGCTCTCGCTGGTTGCCACGGCGGCGATCGTCGGCTGGATGCCGGACGCTCACCGCGCCGGCGAACCAACAGTTACGGCGCCTGTCCCGGCCACGGCCGCGCGGGCGTCGTCTGCATCCTCGGCGGCCGCGGCCGTCGGCAAGGCCGGCCGCGCGGCCCGTCCCGCGCTGGCCCAGCTCGCGGCTTCCTGACCGCGCCGCGCGCCATTTGAAAAAGCCACCCGCGGGTGGCTTTTCTTATTGGCTGCCGGCGCCGAACGGCCCCAGGTAATCCAGCTTGCCCACCTTGACGCCCTGGTTGCGCAGGATGTCGTAGGCGGTCACCACGTGGAAGTAAAAGTTCGGCAGCGCGAACGTCAGCAGATAGCTCTGGCCCGTGAACGCGGCACTTTTCGCGCCCCAGTTCAGGTTCACTTCGCGCTCGCTGCCGGCATCGACCTGCGCCGCGTCGACGCTCTCGATGTACGCAATCGTCTTTTCGATGCGCTCCTGCAGCTGCTGGAAGCTCGCTTCGTCGTCGGCGAATTTCGGTGCTTCACCGCCGCTGAGACGCTGGATGGCGAACTTCGACGTGTCGCTGGCGCGCTGGATCTGCGCCGACAGCGGCAGCATGTCGTCCGCCAGCCGCGCCGCCAGCAGCGCTTCCGGCACGACGCCATGCTGCGCCACATGCTCTTCGCCCTTGGCCAGCAGCGTGGCGAGGATTTTCAGGCCGCGCACGAACAGCGGCGCGGAGACTTCGGATAATGTGATCGACATGGTTCTCCTTTGGCAGATGCGGCTGGGGACTGTCCCCGGCTTTTCGGGGCCTGTCCCCGGGTTGCTCTTGATTTTGCGTATTCGCGGGGGCGTGCCTCAACCAACGCGCACCACCATCATCCCGGCCCGCAACCCGATCCGCACATCCGGATTCGGAAACAGCACCAGCTCCTCCGGCTGCTGCACGGTATAGATAGTGTCGCCATCGCGGGCGATCTCGTCGCCCTGCCGCAGCGGCGTGAAGTTCTGCGTCTCTTTGCCGAACGCCATCGTGAACCCGTCGGACAGCTTGATGATGTTCTGCGCCACCTTGAACACGTGCGGCGTGCAGACGGCCGGTAGCGGCGGCTGGCCGCGCAGCAGGCGGTCCATGGCGCGCGACGCATCGGCGAACTGGGACAGGTCGTTCTGCCCCAGCGTGCCGATGCGGCCCAGCTCCACCGTGGTACCGGCGGCGGCATGGTGTTCGGCGCTGTAGTAACTGTACGTGCCCGCTGAGGCGGGATTCTGCACCAGCGCGCCGATGCCTGCTTCGCCCAGCCAGCCGGTCAGGCGGGCCTTGGCGGCGTCGGCGATCAGGTCCGGCACGATCGCGAACGTGGGGTAGTAGGACTTGCGGATCGCCGTGTGCAGGTCCAGGTGCCACCGCTCCGGCCCTGCGCCGGCAAAGAAATCGGCGGTGGCGGCGATCATCTCGTCGGCCCGCGCCGCTTCTGCGGTGCCGGCCAACGTGCCCCGCTCGGCGCGGAACATCCGGTTCAGGTCAGCGTCGATGAAGCGCTTGCCGGCGCGGATCGCACCGATATTGCCGACGCAGACCATCAGGTCCACCGCCAGTTGCTCAGGCTCGCGCGCCAGCGCATCGAGCAGGTAAGCCGTCAGCTCGATCGGCCCCGTCTCGTCGCCATGCACGCCGACGGACAGCACCACCGCCGGCCGCACGGCACCGGGCCGGCGCACCGTCAGGATGCCGTCCGCCGGTTCGGCCACCGCAAAGCCGGCCGCGGAAAAGCTGGCAGCGACGGCGGAAAAATCCGCCTCCGCCAGCGCCCGCACGGCGTCAGGAAGCTGTGACGAACTCACGTCATGCCGCCTGTGCGTAGCCGCCACCCGCGCTGTTACCCAGCACGGCTTCGGACAGCGCCCACACATCCAGCATCGCCTGTTCCAGGTCGGCCGGTGCCGCGATGGCCGGCAGGTTCAGCGCATCGACGACGACGTCCACCGCCTGCTCTCCCTTGCTGCCGGCCTGCGCCAGCACGCGGGCCAGCAGGCGCTGCTGCGTACGGCGCAGTGCCTGTTGCGCATAGCTGCGCAGCTGTTCCTGCGAACGGCTGGTGGCCGGCAGTTTCAGGCCGCGCTCCAGCGTGTCGATGTGCGCCTTGCCGCGCAGCGTCGTGCCCAGTGCCAGGAAGCCCGGCAGGTCCAGGCCCGCCGGCCGCTGCACGGACAGTGCCGCGAACAGGAAGCCGGCCACGCCTTCGATCGCTTCCAGCGCTTTCCACGCCTGGGCGAATGCCGGTGCCACGTCCGGATGCGCATCCGCTTCGGCGGCCACGCCGGCCGGCGCCAGGCGCTGCTGCACCGCCGGGTCGGCAAACAGGCGCGCCAGTTCGGCCACGCCGCCGCTGCCGCGCAGCTGCTCTTTCGATACCGACAGCACGCCTTCGATGGCGGCCTTCAGCGCCAGCCGGCTGCGCGCATCGACGGCGATCGACACTTCGCGCGGCACGTTCAGCGCATCGGCATCGAGCGCATCGAACACCGGATCCAGGTTCAGCGCCGACCATGCCTGGCCCCATGCCAGGATGACGTCCGTCTCGTCCACATTGTGGTCCGCCGCCAGGCTGCGGATCAGCAGCGGGCCGCAGCGGTTGACCACCTCGTTGGCCAGCACGGTGGCCAGGATCGCATTGGCCAGCGGGTGCGCCAGCGCCGGGCGGGTGGCCACCAGCAGGTTCGGGAAGTACGGCCGCAGCACGGCTTCCGCCCAGCTCTCGTCCGTCAGCGGCATCGCGCCGAGGATGCGCTTGTAGCGGTTCTTCACGTTGGCGATGACGACGGCCAGTTCCGGCGTCGTCAGGCCGCGGTTGTCGCTCTTGCGGCGGGCCAGTTCGGCCACCGACGGCAGCTGCTCCAGCTCGCGCGACAGCGCGCCCTCTTCTTCCAGGCTGGCGATCAGCGCCGCGTAACCCTTCTGCGCGGCCGCATCGTGCTGCGCCTGCAGCTCGCGCACCAGCAGGCGCGTCTGCTGCGTGTTGTCGCGCAGGACGAGGCGTTCGATATCGTCCGTCATGTCGTTCAGCACGCGGTTGCGTTCTTCTTCCGTCAGCTTGCCGGCATTGACTTCCACGTCCAGCCAGATCTTCGCGTTCACTTCGTGGTCGGAGCAGTCCACGCCGGCCGAGTTGTCGATCGCATCGGTGAAGATGCGGCCGCCGGCCAGCGCGAACTCGATGCGGCCCGCCTGCGTGGCGCCCAGGTTGCCGCCCTCGCTGACGACCTTCACGCGCAGCTCGTTGCCGTTGACGCGGATATTGTCGTTGGCGCGGTCCTTCACCTGCGCGTGGCTTTCGGTGGATGCCTTGATGTAGGTGCCGATGCCGCCGTTGTAGAACAGGTCGGCCGGCGCCAGCAGGATGCGGTGCATCAGTTCTTCAGGCGCCAGCGACGCTTCCTTGATGTCCAGCGCTTCGCGGATCTGTGGCGACAGTTCGATCGAACGGGCCGAGCGGGGATACACGCCGCCGCCTGCCGAGATCAGGCTCTTGTCGTAGTCTTCCCACGACGAGCGGGGCAGCGCGAACATGCGCGCGCGTTCGTCGAACGATTTGGCGGTGTCCGGATTCGGGTCGAGGAAGATGTGGCGGTGGTCGAACGCGGCCAGCAGCTTGATCTGCTTCGACAGCAGCACGCCGTTGCCGAACACGTCGCCCGACATGTCGCCCACGCCGACAACCGTGAACGGCGTCGTGTTCATGTCGTGACCCATCTCGTAGAAGTGACGCTTGACCGCTTCGAACGCGCCCTTGGCGGTAATGCCCAGCTTCTTGTGGTCGTAGCCGTTCGAGCCGCCCGACGCGAACGCGTCGCCCAGCCAGAAGCCGCGCTGCACGGCGATGCTGTTGGCGATGTCGGAGAAGGTTGCCGTGCCCTTGTCGGCAGCCACCACCAGGTACGGGTCGTCGTTGTCGTAGCGGACCGTGTCGGCCGGCGGAATGATCTTGCCCAGCAAGCGGTTGTCCGTCACCTCCAGCAGGCTGGCGATGAACAGGCGGTAGACCGCCTCGCCTTCTGCCGCGATCACTTCGCGCGGCGCGCCGGCCGGCATCTGCTTGCAGACGAAACCGCCCTTCGCGCCGGCCGGCACGATGACGGCGTTCTTCACCATCTGCGCCTTGACCAGGCCCAGCACCTCGGTACGGTAATCCTCCATCCGGTCCGACCAGCGCAGGCCGCCGCGGGCCACCGGGCCGCCGCGCAGGTGCACGCCTTCGAAGCGGCGCGAGAACACGTAGATCTCGCGGTATGGCTTCGGTTCCGGCAGCAGCGCCAGGTTGCTGGTGTCGAACTTGAAGATGATCTTGTCGGCTTGCCCCTGCTGGAAGTACGACGTGCGCACGGTCACCTGCATCAGCTCGATCAGCGCGGCCAGGATCGCTTCCGTGTCGGCGTGGTTCACCTGCGGCAGGCCGGCTTTCAGCGCGGCCAGCTTGTCCAGCGCGGCGGCGTGGTCGGCATCGCTGCGCTGTGGATCGAAGCGCTGTTCGAACGCGTCGACGATTTCCTTGACCAGCGCGGGCTGGCGGCGCAGGCTTTCGGCGATGTAGCGCACCGAGAACTGCGTGCCGGTCTGGCGCCAGTAGCTCATGTAGGCGCGCACCAGCTGGATCTGCTGCGCATCCAGGCCGCCTTCGACGACGAGGCCGTTCAGGCGGCCGTCTTCCACGTCGTCGTTGAACAGCGCGGCAAACAGGTCTTCGGCCACGGCGGCGATGCCGGGCTGCGCCAGCTTGTCGGCGGAGGCGGCATCGACGGCCAGGCTCGTCACATAGTGGCGCTGGCCGTCGCTGGTCTTGATGGAATGGGCCTGTTCGCGGTCGATCAGCACGCCCGCGTTGTGCAGCGCCGGCAGGATCGACGACAGCGCCGGCACCTTGCCGGACGAGTAGATGCGGATCGTCGTGGCCGGGTTCTGCTCCGATTTCAGTTCGACGCGGACCGTCACGCGGCCGCTTCCGCCGTTGCGCAGGATCGTGTCCAGGTCGTGGAAGGCGACGGCAGGCGACGTGGCCGTCACGTAGTCCACCGGCAGCGTGGCGCACAGGCGGCGCATGTCGTTGCGCAGCGGCTCGTCCGGCACGGCATCGGCCAGTTCGGAGAAGCTGTTGTGCCAGCCGTCGAGGATGGCCAGCAGCGGGCGCTGCACATCGCTTTCCAGGTCCAGCGGGTAACGGGCGGCATGCGCGATCAGGTAGACGCGGGCCAGCGGACCGTCGGCCACCAGCGTCTGCGAGCTGACGTGCGTGGCGCCGGAGCTGTGCTGCAGCGCGCGGGCCAGCGCATTGGCCACGCTGGCGCTGTAGCGCTCGCGCGGCAGGTAGACCAGCACGTTCAGGTGGCGCGCATACACGTCGCGGCGTGCGAACACTTTCGTGCGCGGCTGCTTGTACAGCGACACGACGGCGCTGCACACTTCGGACAGCCATTGCGGGTCCGCTTCCAGCGCTTCGGTGCGCGGCAGCGATTCGAGGATCTCGATGAATTTCTCGGCGCGGAAGCCTTCCTGGCGCAGGTTGGCGATCTTCAGCACCTGGGCGATGCGGCCCCGCGCAAACGGCAGCCGGGCCAGCGGCGTGTGCATGGCGGCGCGGCTGAACAGGCCGATGAACACGTGCTCGCCGAGGATGTCGCCATTGGCGTCGACGGCGCGCACGCCGATGAAGTCCAGTTGCTGGTCGCGGTGCAGCGTGCCGCCCACGTCGGCCTTGACGATCGACAGGATGTGGCCGCGGCGGCCCAGCGTATCGAGGTCGCCGGGGATATTGGCCAGGCAGGTGCCGTACACGCTGTGCGCCGTATCCTGCAGCACGCCGATGCGGCTCGGGATGTCGCGCTGCAGTTCCTTCGAACCGGGCTGCACGTTGTAGTAAGCGTAGCCATGCACTTCAAAGCCTTCGTCGCGCGCCCATTCCAGGAAGGCGGCCGCTTCGGCGCCTTCTTCGCCGCGGCCGGCCACGGAGGTGGCGACGGCGGTGAAGCGGTCCTTCATCGTCTGCAGGTCGCGGCGGACGATGGCGGCGTCGCGCGCCACCAGTTCGATGCGCGTCACCAGCGCCTGCAGCGCGGCGGCGTCCAGTTCTTCCGTCAACAGGCACAGCACATATGATTCCAGCTTGGCGCCATGGTCGCCGACGCTGGTGACGGTGCCGGCGGCATCGCGCGTCACCGGCAGCACGGCGTTCAGCACGCCGTTGACGGCCACCTTCTCCTTGCGCAGCGCCATCACGATGGAGTCGACCAGATAAGGCATGTCGTCGTTCAGCACCAGCAGCGCGGTGGCCGTGCCCTTGCTGCCGTCGGCGTAACGCAGCGTGGCGATCTGGCAGCCCGGCGTGGTGCGGCGCGCGGCCTGGGAGAAGCCTTCGACGAGCACCGGGGCGAGACTTTGCGGCGACGTGCCGGCCAGGTCTTCGTCGTCCAGGGACCGCAACCACAGCGCGATCAGCGCTTGCGCCTGGTCGTTCTCGGCGGTCTTGCCGGCACTGGCCAGTTCCAGCGTCTCTTTACGCAGGTCTTGTGGCAACTTCGTCATCTGCTTCTCCAATATATGTTTTCGTGTTGTACGGGGCGCCCCGTCTCGTGGCTGGCGCCCATGGAACAATGGGGCCGAGGATCGCTCAGCCCCATCTTGGGTTCAATTCGTCAATTTACAGATCATACAGACCTGGCAGGCCCAGTATTCTTTCCAGCTCCTCCAGTGCGCCGCCGATCTCGATGGCGAGCAGAGGGTCGGCCAGGTCCTGCGGTGCCAGCGAATCGCGGTAGTAGCGCTCCACCCAGGCGACGAGCTTGTGGTACAGCTCCTCCGTCATCACCACGCCCTGATGCATCGCACCAGCCTCCTGATCGGTCAGCGCCACGCGCAACCGCAGGCAGGCGGGCCCGCCGCCGTTGCGCATGCTTTGCCGCAGGTCGAAGTGGATCAGCTCATCGACCGGGCCGCCGCTGGCCGCCAGTTCGTGCAAGTAGCGGGCGACGGCCGGGTTTTCCTCGCACTCGCGGGGTATCACCAGCGCCATTTTTCCGTCCGGCTTGGACAACAGCTGGCTGTTGAACAGGTAGCTCTGCACCGCATCCGCCACGGCCACCTGGCCGGTCGCCACGCGGATCGGCACCAGCTCCGCATCGACACCGTCGAGCGCCTGGCGCAGCTGCAGCAGCGCGCCCTGCTCGTCGGCGAACGCCTGCTCGTGATAGAACAGCACGTTGGCATTGCCGACGGCGATCACGTCGTTGTGGAACACGCCCTGGTCGATCACGTCCGGATTCTGCTGCACGTACACGGTGCGCGCTTCGGCCAGGCCATGCAGCCGAGCCACCGCTTCCGAGGCTTCCAGCGTCTGGCGGGCGGGATAGCGCTTCGGTGCCGGCGCGGCCGGGTCGAACTCGGCGCGACCATAGACGAACATCTCCACCGCATCGGCGCCGTGGTTTGCAGCCAGCCGCGTGTGGTTGGCGGCACCTTCGTCGCCGAACGCCGGCGTCGGCGGCAGCGCATCGTGCACGGCAAAGCGCGCCGCATCGTTGAAGATGGCGCGCAGCATGCGGGCCGACTGCTCGTGCTCGTGCGAGCGGTGCAGCTTGTTGTTCAGGTTCGCCGGCGTGAAGTGCACCCGGCCATCTGCCGTGTCGCGCGACGGGCTGACGGTGGCCGCATTGGCCGTCCACATCGGCGATGCCGAATAGGCGCAGGCCAGGATCACCGGCGCCTCTTTATATGCGCGGGCCAGCACGTCCGCATCGCTGCCCGTGAAACCGAGGCTGCGCAACAGGCGGAAGTTGGGGCGCGCCTGCGGCGGCAGTACGGCCTGCGCAAAGCCACGTGCGGCCAGCGCGCGCATCTTCGCCAGGCCTTGCAAGGCGGCCTGCTTCGGGTTCGATGCGCTCTTGACGTTGTTGAACGAAGCGACGTTGCCGAACGAGAGGCCGGCGTAGTTGTGCGACGGGCCGACCAGCCCGTCGAAATTGAATTCGCGTGTCGTCATGACGGCCTCAGAACGTCAGGCCGGGCGACAGCTTGGCCGGCATTTCCAGCGCGCCGTTCTCGATCGACGCGACCGGGTAGGCGCAGTAGTCCGCCGCGTAGTAGGCGCTCGGGCGGTGGTTGCCGGACTTGCCGACGCCGCCGAACGGCGCCGAGCTGGCCGCGCCCGTCGTCGGGCGGTTCCAGTTGACGATGCCGGCGCGGGCGCGCAGCTGGAACCTGTCCCACAGCGCCGCGTCGTTCGACAGCAGCGCGGCGGCCAGGCCGAACTGCGTGTCGTTGGCGATGCGCAGCGCCTGGTCGAAATCGTCCGTGCGGTAAATCTGCAGCAGCGGGCCGAACCACTCTTCGTCCGGAATGCCCTGCGCGTTGGTCACGTCGACGATGCCGGCCGAGACGAAGCCCGTGCCGGCCTGCAGCTGCTTCATTTCCAGCAGCAGCTTGCCGCCCCTGGCGACCATGTCCGCCTGCGCCTGCACCAGCTTTTCCGCCACGGCGGCGGAAACGACGGGGCCCATGAACGGCTGCGGTTCCGCATGCGACTCGCCGGCGACGATTTTCGACGCGACGTCCACCAGGCGGGCGACGAACGCATCGCCCTTTTCGCCCGTCTGCACGACCAGGCGGCGCGCGCACGTGCAGCGCTGGCCGGCCGAGATGAAGGCCGACTGGATGGCCATGAACACGGCCGCGTCGATGTCCTGCACGTCCCACACGACGAGCGGATTGTTGCCGCCCATTTCCAGCGCCAGCAGCTTGCCCGGCTGGCCGCCGAACTGGCGGTGCAGCGCGGCGCCCGTCTGGCTGCTGCCGGTGAACAGCACGCCATCGAGATTGCCGTCCTGACCCAGCGCGACGCCGGTATCGCGGCCGCCGTTGACCAGGTTGATCACACCAAGCGGCACGCCGGCCTGTTCCCACAGCTGCACCGTCTTGATGGCGGTGCGCGGCGCATATTCGCTCGGCTTGAACACCACCGTGTTCCCGGCGATCAGCGCCGGCACGATGTGGCCGTTCGGCAGGTGGCCGGGGAAGTTGTAGGGACCGAACACGCCGAACACGCCATGCGGCCGGTGGCGCAGCACGGCTTCGCCATCGGCCACCTTGTTGCGCGCCTCGCCCGTGCGGGCGCCGTAGGACTGCAGCGAGATGTCCACCTTGTTGGCCATCGTCGTCACTTCGGTGCGGGCTTCCCACATGGGCTTACCCACTTCCTCGGCGATCAGCGCGGCCAGCTCCTCGGCGTTTTCCTTCAGCAGGTCGCGGAACTTTGTCACGATGGCGCTGCGCTCGGCCAGCGGGCGTTCGGCCCACGCGTCGAAGGCGGCGCGCGCGGCGGCCGATGCGGCGGCCACGTCGGCCGGCGTGGCGGCATTGCTTTGCCACGTCTGCCGGCCGGTGGCCGGGTTGACGGTGACCAGCTGCTCGCCGCTGCCGGCCTGCCATTGGCCGGCGATGAAATTGCTCAGGGCTTGTTCGGGCATGGTTTCAGACATGATGCGTCCTTACGCGTGGTTTTTCTTGACGTTCAGTGGCAGCGTGCGCACGGTGTCGCCGGCGCGGCAGTTCAGCAGCCGCAGGTCCTCGGCCGACAGGTCGATGCTGCCGTTGTTGGTGCTGGCGGTGGTGACCACCATGCGGAAATCCTTCAGCGTCGTGTTCGACACGAGCGTGGGCTCCGCGTTGGCCGGTGCACACGCGTGAGCCGTGTCCGTGTCCGGCCCGACCTGCGCCAGTTCGCTGTCGCGGATCGCGCGCAGTTCGGAAACGCGCGCCTGCAGCACGGGGCCCGCGTCGAAGATGTCCACGTAGCCTTCGTAATGCATGCCTTCCTGCTCCAGCAGGCGGCGCGCCGGCGCGGTGGAATTGTGCACGGCGCCGACGACGTCCTGGGCTTCCTGCGGCAGGTAGTCGATGTACAGCGGCTGGCGCGGCATCAGTTCGGCGATGAACGATTTCTTGCCCAGCGCCGTCAGGTCGTCCACGTGGTGGAAGTCCATCTTGAAGAAGTGGCGGCCCAGGCCTTCGTAGAACGGCGACGTGCCGTCCTCGGCCTGGTAGCCGCGCATCTCGGCGATGATCTTCTGCGTGAACAGGTGCGGGAACTGGGCGATGAACAGGAAGCGGCTCTTCGACAGCAGCTTGCCGTTGTGGCCCTGCCGGTAGTCCGGGTGCAGGAACAGCGAGCACAGTTCCGACGACCCCGTGAGGTCGTTCGACAGGTACAGCGTTTCCATCCGCGTGAACACGTTCAGCTCGCGGCTGGAGTGCACCAGCGTGCCGATGCGGTAGTTATAGAACGGCTCCGTCAGGCCCACGGCGCCCTTGATGGCGCACACGCCGGCCAGCCGGCCCGACGTGGTGTCCTCCATCACGAACATGTAGTCGCGTTCTTCCGGCGGGATCGTTTCGGCGAACGATGCGCAGGCGGTGGCCAGCCGGTCGCCCAGCATCTTCATGTCCGGTTTCAGCGTGGTCATGCCGGTGCCCACCTGGCTGGCCAGGCCGTACAGGGCGTCCAGGTCTTTGTCGTTGATGGCGCGTACTACGAGCATAGGTGTCTCCTCAGATGCGTACGCAGGTCACGCTGTCGCCGTCGGCGACGCGCAGGATGTCCTGGACTTCGGGCGTCAGCGCCACGGCTTCGACGCCATCCAGGTCCGGGCACGTGATCGTCACCGCGCGGAATGCGGCACCGGCGCCATTGGCGATCGCATAGTTGAAGCGGTCGCCCCGGTTGGCTGTCGATGGCGCGGTGCGCACGCGCAGCACCTGCGATTCGGTGAACGTGCGCAGCGCGTGCTTGTGCGCCTGCAGGATCGGGCCGCCGTCGAAGATGTCCACGTATTCGTCGGCTTCGAAGCCTTCGGCGGTGAGCAGGTTGAACGCCAGTTCGCCGGACGGATGGATCTGGCCCATCACGGCCTGCGCATCGCCGGGCAACAGGGGCACGTACACGGGGTAATGCGGCATCAGTTCGACGATCAGCGTGCGGTTACGCGCGCCGCCGATGATGCGCTCCGCTTCGAGGAAATCCATCTTGAAGAACTTGCGGCCCAGCGCGTTCCAGAACGGCGATTCGCCGTTGTCGTCGGTGACGCCGGCCAGCGGCACGAAGAAGCGGTCGCCGAAGCGGCGCGGGTTCTGGAAGGCATACAGCAGCCGGGAGCGCGACAGCAGCGCCGCCTCCGGGCGCGCCTGCACCGCGCCGTCCACGTAGAACGACGAGAGGTGCGAGTAGGCGGTGAGTTCGGAACACAGCGTCAGCGCATGCACGCTGTGGCTGATGTTCAGGTCGCGCGACACCTGCTGGATCACGTCGTTACGGAACGAGAAATAGGTGCCGTTGCTGCCGGCCGATGCGAAGATCGACGCGGTGCCGACGATGCGGCGGTCAGCCAGCGACTCCAGCACGAACAGATAGGACTCTTCGCTGGGAATATCCACCTGCGCGGCAAACGAGGCCAGCGACCGTTCGACGGCCAGCTCGATCCGGTCGGCACTGCGCGGCAGCGTGTGCACGCCCGGCATCGCCACGGCGGCCAGCGCTTCGAGTGCGGCGATATCCGCGGTTTCTACCGGACGGACGACGTACATGGGCACTCCTCTGGATAATGAGAACGCCCGCTGCGACTGCAGGCGGGCGGTGATGGACGACGCCGGGAGCGTGCTGCCGGCTTATTTGGCGGCCAGCAGCGCGTCGATGCCCTTGGTCAGCAGGCCGATCGCCTCGTCGATCTGCGCGTCGGTGACGATCAGTGCCGGCGCCAGGCGCAGCACGTCCGGACCGGCGATCAGCACCATCAGGCCTTCCGCTTCGGCGGCGCGCTGGATGTCCTTCGAGCGGCCCTTGAATTCGTCGGCCACGACGAGGCCCAGCAGCAGGCCGGCGCCGCGCACGGTGGTGAACACCTGCGGGTAGTCGCGGATCACGCCTTCCAGCTTGTCGATCAGGTACAGGCTCGCTTCTTTCACGCGCGCCAGGAAGGCGGGCTGGTTGATCGTCTCGAACACGGTCAGCGCCACGGTGGTGGCCAGCGGGTTGCCGCCGTACGTGGTGCCGTGGGTGCCGACGGACAGCGTCTGCGCCAGTTCGTGGGTGGTCAGCATCGCGGCGATCGGGAAGCCGTTGCCGAGGGCTTTCGCCGACGTCAGGATGTCCGGCGTGACGCCGTAGCCCATGTAGGCGAACAGCGAACCGGTGCGGCCCATGCCCGATTGCACTTCATCGAAGATCAGCAGCGCGCCGGTCTTGTCGCACAGCGCGCGCAGCTCCTGCAGGTATTCCGGATTACCTGGCATGACGCCGCCCTCGCCCTGCACCGGCTCGACGATCACCGCGCACACGTCGTCGCCGATGGCGGCACGCGCCGCTTCGATGTCGTTGTACGGGATGTGGTCCAGCGACGGCGGCAGCGGCTCGAAGCCTTCCGTGTATTTCGACTGGCCGCCGACGGACACCGTGAACAGCGTGCGGCCGTGGAAGGAATTCAGGCACGACACGATGCGCGTCTTGTGCGCGCCGAACTTCGTGTGCGCGTGCTTGCGGGCCAGCTTGAGCGCGGCCTCGTTGGCTTCGGCGCCGGAGTTGCAGAAGAAGGCGCGGTCGGCGAACGTCGCTTCCGTCATCGCCAGGCCGAGGCGCAGCACCGGTTCGTTGGTGTAGCCGTTACCGAGGTGCCACAGCGTGTTGGCCTGCTTCGTCAGCGCGGCAACGACGGCGGGATTGCAATGGCCCAGCGCCGCCACGGCGATGCCGGACGTGAAATCCAGGTAACGCTTGCCTTCCTGGTCCCACAGTTCCAGGCCGGCTGCTCGCACGGGCACCATCGCGGCCGGTGCGTACGTCGGCACGAGCACTTCATCGTAAGTCTGCCGGGTGACCGGGCGAGTGGTGGCGGTGGTATCGAGCTTGGCGTTCATTGGCATTCCCCATCAAGGTAAGAGGTGAGTCTGGATTGTAAGAGGCGGGATGCTAAAACTCTTTTGAATCTGCGACAAGGATTTTCAATTTTGGTGACTGGCACTTTTTTTCGAAGTCTTTCTCGAAAAAGAGTGCCTGTCACCGGTTTTCTGTGTGCGCTCAGGCGGCGGCCAGCTTGCGTTGCCGCTCTTCGCGGGGGGTGTTGCCGAACAGGGCGCCGAATGCTGTGGAGAAATGGGAGCCGGACGAGAAGCCGCACATGAGCCCGACTTGCACGATCGAATGATTGGTCTCGAGCAGCAGCTGGCGGGCCCGCTGCAGGCGCAGCTCCAGGTAGTAGCGCGACGGCAGGCTGCCCAGGTATTGCTTGAACAGCCGCTCCAGCTGGCGGCGCGACAGGCCGACCAGCTGCGCCACGTCGTCGGTGGTCAGTGGTTCCTCGATATTGGCTTCCATCAATGTCACGGCTTCGGACAGCTTCGGCTGCAGTGCGCCGAAGCGGGCCTGCAGGGCCACGCGCTGGCGCTCGTCGGCGCCGCGCACGCGGTCGATGCACAGTGCTTCCTTGATGGCCGACTGGATGCCGGCGCCGAACAGGCAGTCGATCAGCGTCAGTGCAAAGTCGGTGCTGGCGGCGCCGCCGCAGCAGCTCAGGTGGCGGCCATCCAGCTCGTACAGGTGGGGCGTCAGGATGGCGCGTTCGGTGATGTCTTCCGTGTCGGCATACAGCGCCCATGGCAGGGCGAGACGCACGCCGCCGGCGACGCCCGCCTCGGCCAGCCACAGCACGGCCGCGCCCACGCCGCCCCAGTACTGGGCCGTGCGGCAGCGGCCGATCAGCGCGCGCAGCGTCGCGTCGGCCGGCGCCGGCAGCGGCTGGTCTGCCACGAGCAGCGCCACGTGCCAGCCTTCGTCCGCGCCGGCCAGCAGCGTGGCCGGCGTGTGCACGTCCAGCACGAAGGCGTGTTTCAGCGTGCGCCGGGCCAGCACCAGCGGCTGGACCAGGCCGGCCCACGTGAGGTTGTCCGCCTCGCCCGCGTTGACGAGCAGCATGCGCAGCGGCCGCTCGCCGGCCAGCCGGGAGAGGTTAGCGAAGGACATCGGTGGGCGCCAGTGGCAGTGAATGAAGCAAGGTCTGGCGCGAGGTCGGAGAGTGCGGATGCATGGCCGGTAATGATAGCGGAAACGGCGGCGGCCCGAGCACCGCCGCAGCGGGACGGCCAGCGGACGGCGCCCGCCGGCTTGCCCGGATATAATCCGCCCCATGGGGGAACGCTATCTGAAAAGTATCCGGCTGCTGGCGGAGTGCATGCAGGGCTTCGAGCGCCTGTCCGGCCAGCATGTGCGCGAGCACGGCCTGACACACGCCCAGTTCGACATCGTCGCCACGCTGGGCAACACGCCCGGCATGCCGTACAAGGAGCTGGGCCGGCGTACGCTGATCACCAAGGGCACGCTGACGGGCGTCATCGAGCGCCTGGAACAGAAAGGCCTGGTGGCGCGCGAGCGCTGCGCCAGCGACAAGCGCAGCTGGTTCATCCGCCTGACGCCCCAGGGCGAACGGCTGTTCAACGACGTCTTCCCGCGCGTGATCGCGCGCGGCGGCGAAGTGTTCGCCCACTTTACCGTTGCCGATTACGACGAGCTGGAACGCGTGCTGGCGCGCCTGCACGGCGTGATCGTCACCGAAGCTGCATCCGACAATATCAACTGCGACGAATGACACAATGCTGAAAACTACCCTGCTCGACGGCGTGACGCCGGCCCAATTCGACAAACAGATCACCGGCAACCTGCTGGTGGAAGCCACCACCGAAGACGAAGTCCGCAAGGAAAAGCTGCTGATCGGCGTGCGCAACGAAGACGGCGACATCTACCGCCTGATCGGCGCCACCAAGCACAACAGCTTCACCAATGCCGTGGAAGAACTGGAAGACCTGGAACTGGTCGACGAACTGGCCGATGCCGAAGGCACCGAAGAAGGTTGCGACGCCATTTTCCGCCAGGGCTGAGCGGCTTTCACGCAACACCGGCAGTCTGTTCAGCAATAAAATATCGCCATCAATGATTCCTCAAGGAAATATTGGGCGTATAATTTTTGGCGGTAACCTTCGATGCAAACAGCGCGCCACCCTGGCGCGCGTGCGGCATCGTCACACAGCCAATACCGATGGACAGACTGGACGCCTTCAAGACCATCGCAGCTCGGGCGAGCCGCGGCGAACTCGCCTTCCCGGCCAATGTGGAAGCCTCGATCCGGCTGCAGCAGACACTGGTCGATCCCGACTGCCATGTCGATACGGCGGCGCGCCTGATCCAGGCCGACCCGCTGCTGGCCGCGCGCACCGTGGCCATTGCCAACTCCGTCGCCTATAACCGCTCCGGCACCGAAATCTCCAGCGTCCGCTCGGCCGTGCAGCGCCTCGGCGTGCGCACGCTGCAGTCGCTGGTGGCCGCGCTGATCGTCCGCCAGCTGGGCAGCCAGCTGACCGATGCGGACCTGCAGGCCCGCACCGCGCGGCTGTGGGAGCATGCCGCGCACACGGCCGCGCTGGCGCAGGTGATCGCGCGCCGCGTCACGCATGTCGATCCGGATACCGCGCTGTTTGCCGGCATCGTCCATGAAGTGGGCGCCTTCTACATGCTGTCGTGCGCCGGGGAATTCCCCGGCCTGCTCGACGGCGAGCCGGAGGACTGGGTCGGGCATGGCGAAGAGCCGATCGGCCGCGCCGTGCTGGCGGCACTGATGGTGCCGGAACCCGTGGTGCGGGCCGTGGAAGCCATGTGGGCCGGCATGCGCGCGCTGCCGCCGGAAACGCTGGGCGACACGCTGCTGCTGGCCGACGACCTGGCGCCCATCGCATCGCCGATGCACACGCGGCCCGGCGCCACCACGCCGCAGGCGGCGCGCACGATCGATTTCGCCGTCGGCGACGGTACGCTGCACGCAATTCTCGCCGAGTCGCGCACCGAGGTGGAGTCGCTGTACGCGGTGCTGATGCTGTAACAGGCATGTAGCGGGCATGTAGCGGCTTGTAACTGAGCGGTCACACAGGCCGGCAAATGGGCGATAATTGGCTTTTTGCCATGCCGATCCGATGAAAAAATCCGTCCTCGCATTTGTTCTTGGCCTGGCCGCGCTGGGCTTGACGCATGGCGGCGCGCAGGCGCAGGGCGGCACCGTCGCTCTCGAAGGCGCACCGTATGTGCTGGAAGGTACCGAGGTGCGGACGGTGCGCGCGAAAAGCCTGCAGCGCGATTACCAGATCTATGTCAGCCTGCCCCGCTCGTACGCGAAATCGGGGCGCAGCTATCCCGTCGTTTTTGTTACCGATGCGCCGTACGCGTTCCCGATGACGCGCGCGATCGGCGCCCGCGCCAGCCGCAACGGCCGCGCCATCGGCGAATTCATCCTCGTCGGCCTGTCGTACGCGAACGGCGACACGGCCGAATACAGCCGCCGCCGCGACTACACGCCCACCGTCACCGACACGTCCGACGTGGTGTCGGACATGCCCGGCCGCGAACCGAAGTACGGCGAAGCCGAGGCTTATCGCCGCTTCATCGCCGACCAGGTGTTCCCGATAGTGGCCAGGCACTACCGTGCCGACATGAACCGCAAGACCTTCATCGGCCATTCCTACGGCGCGCTGCTGGGCCTGGAGATGCTGCTGAACGAACAGCCCATGTTCGAGAACTACGTGCTGGGCAGCCCTTCGCTGTGGTTCAACAAGCGCGTGATGTTCGAGCGCGAGCGGCTGTTCGCGCTCGAACACAAGGATATCAAGGCCAACGTGCTGTTTGCGGCCGGCTCGTACGAAACCATCAAGCCGGGCCCGCAGTACAACAAGGAATACGACCTGCTGCGCGACCTGCGCGCGTATGCGGGCACGCTGAAGTCGCGCAACTACCCGAACCTGAAGATCGACCACTACATCGTGCGCGACGAGGACGTGCTGACGGCGCCGCCGGCGATCATCACGCGCGGCCTGCGGTGGGCCGTGCCGGGCAACGCGGAGTAGGCTGCCGGCTCAGCTGCGCAGCACCGCCTTCGCTTCGGCCGGCTCCTCATCTGCGCCTTCGACGACGATGAACCGCCGCGCGGCGCCGTTGTTCTCTACCTTCTTGTCGGTATTGTCATCGGCGGCAAAGCTGCGTACCGGCCCGATCATGGTGCCGTTCGCGGCACCCTTCGCATCGGTGCGGAACGTGCCGGACGGCGCCTTGCTGCCGGCCAGGTACACGCTGTACACCGTGTCCGGCCTGAGGCGGAACAGCGCCACTTCCATGCTGTCCGTCACGCCCAGCGGCCGCACCACCACGTAGCCGGCCGCATTGCCCTGTTGCGGCTTCAGTGCCACCGTGGCCGACTCGCCGTTGACGCGCGGGACCAGGTTGGCGGCGTCGCCCGCCTTCGCCACGCCGGACAGGTAGACCAGCGCCTGCGGCGCCTGACCGCCCGGCATGTGCGCCACGACCTTGCCGGCAGCCGGATCGATGACATCGACGCCATCGCCGTTCTCCAGGCCCACGTACAGGCGGGTCGAATCGTCCGATGTCCAGATCCCGTGCGGCAGCGCGCCGGTGGGTATCGTCGCCACCAGCCGTGCCTGATCGTCCGTCGTGTACACCTTGACGACGTTCTCGCCGCCGACCGTGACATACGCCAGTACGCGCCCGCCGACCCTGGCAAACGCCAGGTGGTTGGTGATGAAGCCCGTATCGATCACGCCCGTCACCTGCAGCGTGCGGGTATCGATGCGGGTCACCTTGCCGACGTCCTTGTGCGTCATCCACATCTCGCGGGCATCCGGCGTGAACTGCAGGAACGGCGAGAACGGGCTGGCGACGGGAATCCGGCGGATCACTTCATGGCGCTGCACGTCGATCACATCCACCTCGGGCGTGAAGCTCGAGACGGCGAAGGCCAGCTTGCCGTCCGGGAGGAACTGCACCATGCCGGGGCCGACGGCCGTCGGGATGCGGCGGGTTTCCCTGAACGTCCGCGGATCGATGACGGAAATATAGTCTTCGCCGCGCACGACCACCCACACTTCCTTGCCGTCGGCCGTGAAGAAGCCTTCGTGCGGCGAGCGGCCCACATAGGTCTTGCCCTTCACCCGGTTGGTGGCCGTGTCGATGAAGGTCACCGAGTTCGAACCGTTCGAAATGGCGATCAACGTCTTGTGGTCGGGCGAGAAGCCCAGCCCGTGCACATTGATCTCGCCGCGGTACAGCGGCGACAGCACGTCCGGCCGCGCATTGCCAAGGCGGATCTGGCCCAGCAGCCGGTTGGCGGCGGGGTCGAACACCGAGATCGTGTTGGTGTTCTGGTCCGCCGTATATACGCGGTCGGTCGCATCCGGCAGCGCCAGCGCGGCCTGCGACAGCAACAGTGCGGCCGGCAGCGCGGCCAGCGCGATCATGGTCTTCTTCATTTCGTCTTCTCCTCGTCCTGTCCGTGGCGGGCCAGCCAGGCCCGCATCACGTTGATCTCGTTCTGCTGTTCGGCAATGATGCCCAGCGCCAGGTTGCGCAGCTCGGGATCCTGCGTGTGCAGCAGCACGGCGCGCGCCATGTCCACCGCGCCCTGGTGATGCGGCAGCATCATCGTCACGAAGTCGTGCTCCGGGCGGCCGTCCATCGGTGCGCGGCGCATGCCGTCGTCCATCACGGCCATCGCATCGTCCATCAGCGCGGCGAACGGCTTGCCGCTGCTGGCCACGAAGACCGGCGCCCTGGCCGCGCTGTCACCGTGCATGTGCGTCATCGGCTGCGCCGCCGCGCTGCCGGCCAGCGCAACCAGCAACGCCGGCACCATCGTCAGGCCGCGCACGTCAGCCCCGGTACAGCGGGTTGGGTGCCACGTACACATGCACCGCCGGTACGGCGAAGCCGGCAGGCGCGATGGCCGACAGGTCGAATGCCGTCTCGTTGCCAAAGGTGTTGAAGGTGTAGGCGAACGATTTGCCGTTCACGTCGAAACGGACGGTCTCGCCGTTTTCCACGTTGACGTTGCGGGTACCTTCCTTGACGACGATCGTGCGGCTGGCCGCGTCGGCGCCGGCCAGCATCCCCATGGTCATCGAGACGGGCATGGCATTGGCCGCGGGAGCCTGCAGGACAAGGACGGAAGCGGTGGCGCAGGCTGCGGCAATGCGGGCGATAATGGTGGTGTTCATGATGTTCTCCTGGTGGTTTGAGGCCTCCAGTATCGAAGCCGCCGGGTGACGCGTGCATGACGGGCACATGACAGTTTTGTCATCCGCAACAGCGCCGCGAAAGCGCACAATGCGGGGGTACACAAGGAAGGCTGGAGCACACGATGCGCATACTGATCGTCGAAGACGAACCGAAAACGGGCGGCTACCTGCACAAGGGCCTGCAGGAATCCGGCTTTGCCGCCGACCTGGCGCAGACGGGGCCGGACGGCCTGCACCTGGCGCTGGAAGAAGACTACGACCTCGTCGTGCTGGACGTGATGCTGCCCGGGCTGGACGGCTGGTCCGTGCTGGCAAAACTGCGCGAACGGAAGGACACGCCGGTGCTGTTCCTGACGGCGCGCGACGACGTGGCCGACCGCGTGCGCGGGCTGGAACTGGGCGCCGACGACTACCTTGTCAAGCCGTTCGCCTTCACCGAGCTGGTGGCGCGCATCCGCACGCTGCTGCGGCGCGGCCCCGTGCGCGAGGCCGAAGTGATCCGCATCGCCGACCTGGAGATCGACGTGCTGCGCCACAAGGTGGCCCGCGCCGGCCGCCGCATCGACCTGACGCCGAAGGAATTCGCGCTGCTGCACCTGCTGGCGCGGCGCCAGGGCGAAGTGCTGTCGCGCTCCCTGATCGCCTCGCAGGTGTGGGACATGAACTTCGATTCCGACACCAATGTGGTGGACGTGGCGATCCGCCGGCTGCGCGCCAAGGTGGACGATCCGTGGCCCGCCAAGCTGGTGCACACGGTGCGCGGCATCGGCTATCTCGTCGAAGCGCGGGGATGACGTTGAAAAAGCTGTCCGTCACGCTGCGCCTCGCGCTGCTGTTCTCCGCCATCGCGGCCTGCGTGTTCGTCGCCGTCGGCGCCTACCTGTACCAGACGCTGCAGCGGCAGATGGCCGCGCGCGACGACCAGGCCATGCTGAACAAGGCGGTGCTGATGCGGCAGGTGCTGCAGAGCCGGCCGATGCCGCTGGCCATGCCGGAAGAGCTGCAGATGGTGCTCGACAATGTGCTGGGCGAGGATGGCATGCTGCTGCGCCTGACCACGGCCGACGGCCGCACGGTGGCGCAGACGGCATCGCGCACCTTCCCGTCCACGCCACTGCCGGCCGTGCCGCTGGCGCGCGTGCCCGCACGGTCCGACGTGCAGGACTGGCCTGGCGCGGCCGGCACGGCGCGTGCCGTGGCGGTGCAGGGCAGCGCGGGCCGCGACCAGCCACCGCTGGTGATCACCATCGCCCGCGAACGCTCCGACCGCCTGGCGCTGCTGAAGCGCTACGCCGTCGACCTGCTGGGCGCCCTGCTGCTGGGCACCCTGGTGGTGGCCGGCCTGGCCTTCGTCACCGTGCGCCAGGCGCTGCGCCCGCTGCGCGACGTGGCACGCGAGGCGGACACGATCAGTGCGCACCGCCTCAACACGCGGCTGGACGGCGCGGCCGTGCCGGCCGAGCTGCGGCCGCTGATCCATGCGTTCAACGGCATGCTGGACCGGCTGGAAGAAGGCGTGCAGCGGCTGTCCGGCTTCGCGGCGGACCTGGCGCACGACCTGCGCACGCCCGTCAACGCGCTGATGATGGAAACCCAGGTCGCACTGGCACGGGCGCGCACGGCAGACGAATACCAGGCGCTGCTGGCATCGAACACGGAGGAATACGAGCGGCTGGGCCGGATGATCGAGAATACGCTGTTCCTGGCGCGCGCCGACAATGCCCAGCTGGCGATGCGCCGCGAGGCGCTCGATGCGCAGGCCGAGCTGGCGCGCATCCGCGATTATTTCGAGGTGCTGGCCGAGGACAACGGCGTGACGCTGCGGCTCGATGCGGCAGGCGTCATCTGGGCCGACGCGGTGCTGCTGCGGCGCGCCGTCGGCAACCTCGTGTCGAACGCGGTGCGGCACACGCCGCGCGGCGGCACGATTGCCCTGCACGCGCAGCACGGCACGATCGCCGTCACCAATTCGGGCGAGCCGATCGCGCCGCAACTGCTGGAACGCGTGTTCGAACGTTATGTACGGGCCGATCCGGCGCGGGGCGACAGCGGCGCTTTGGCAGACGGTGCGGCGGAAGGGTCCACGGGCCTTGGCCTGGCCATCGTGCGCGCCGTGATGCAGCTGCACGGCGGCGAGGCGACGGTGCACAGTTCGGCCGGGGCCACCGTGTTCACGCTGCGTTTTCCGCCGGCGCCAGCGCCTGCAGCCGCAGCCGCCGGTAACGGTTGAACAGGCGGTCCGGGCCTTCGCCATCGGCGGCATCCCACACGTGATCGGTCGCCTGGCCAGGTTCCTCGTTGGCAGGCGGCAGCGGGTGCCTCACACCCAGCAGGCTTTGATACAGGTCTTGCATGCGTGCTCCACGTATCGGTGGCGCGCAGGCGACAGGCAAAAAAATGCCCGCTGCGAGAGCGGGCCAAGTCCAAAACTAGGGATGTCCTGAAAGAGACAGCTCCATAGTAAGGCCTGGGCCGGCGATGCTCTGTGCGCCAATTCACATAAACTTCAATCCCGTCATTGTGCCGGCCGGCCGTGACAGATCCTGTCAGGAGTCTTCGTGGATGCCGTGCTCGGCGCGCCAGTTACGGATCAGCACGTGGCGGGGCGTGGGATAGCGCTGCGCGATGGGATCGGCGGCGCGGATGCGGTCGATGCGGAAGTGGCGCTGCGCGTCGCGCAGTTCGCACCAGGCCGCGAGCAGGCGGCGGCCATCGATATAGGCCAGCGCGAACGGCCACACGGTGCGTTCGGACGGCTGGCCGTGCTCGTCGCTGTAGCGGATGCGCAGCTTGTGCTGGCGGCGGATCGCTTCGCGGGCCGGCTGCACGAAGGTTTCGAACTCGGGCTGCATCGGGCCGATCGGCACCCACAGGCTCGTTTCGGCCATTTCATCGCGCAAGTCTTTCGGCGTGGCCGTGGCGATCTTGGCCAGCGCGGTGGTGGCCGCCTGCGCCAGCGCCGCATCGCCCTGCCGGCGCACCCAGCGGGCGCCCAGCACGAGCGCTTCCAGCTCGTCCGCACCGAACATCAGCGGCGGTAAAAAGAAACCTGACTTGAGCAGGTAGCCGACGCCGGCCGAACCTTCGACGGGCGCGCCCAGTTCGGCCAGCGCAGCAATGTCGCGGTAGATCGTCCGTTCGGACACGCCCAGCCGCTCGGCCAGCACGGCGGCCGTGACGGGATGGCGGTTGCCGCGCAGGGCATCCATCAGCTGGAACAGTCGGCCGGTGCGGCTCATCGGTTGGCTTGCGTTGCGTGGTGAAAGCTGTCAGCTTAGCATGACGGTTCAGGCGTGGCGATGCCCCGGCCACGTGATCTCCAGCTCGTAGCCGATCGAGCGGGCCAGGCCGTCGAGGTCGGGGAACAGCGTGGCGTGCGTGATGTTCATCCGGTACAGCGACAGCATTGCTTCGGCGCGGATCGCCGGCGGCAGCACCAGCTTGCGGATCAGCGAGTTGCCGTTCTCGTACTGGCGGATGATCTCGTCCAGCGGCTTGTCGAGCACGCCCGGCACGACAAAGGTGCCGGACTGCGCGACGAGGCGGCGGTCCATCGCCTCCGGCTCGCCCACCCAGATGATCTCCTTGCTGTTGGCGGCAAAGTGGCGCTCGAAGTTGCCCGGCTCGCGCGGGTCGATCGCCTCGCGGCGCAGCGTGGGATCGCTGCGCGGTGCGGCCCGCCACATGGTCGGCGTGTCGAGCGCGAACACGGCCGCGCTGCAGTTGGTATTGTTCAGCGCGAAGAACGCCGCCACGAACGGGGACTTGGTGAAGTCCAGCATGCGGGTCGGTGCGCCGTGGTGCTGCATCAGCGCGAGGCAGCGGATATCGTCTTCCAGCACACTCGCATCGTCGAGGTAGATGTGGGCTTTGCGGCGGAAGATGCGCAGCGCCCTTTCCTCGCGCTGGCGCCACGAGTCCTGGTCGGGCACGAAGCTGTGCAGGTAGCGGGACAGAGAACTCATCAGCTGCCAGTTCGCATCGGGCAGGCCGCGGAAGGCCCAGCCGTCGCATTCCGACGTCAGCCTGACGAACTCGTTCCAGCTGCCGATGTGTATGGTGTCCACTGGGTGTCCCCGGTTACGGTCGCGTTGCAGGAGGTGGCCATCTTCGCATGGGCTGTAAGATAGAGTCAAACGAGCACGCTTCATGCCGCGCCTGCTGAGCCGTCATTGACAGTCCCGGCGATGTATGGCGAAATCGACTCACTACAACCAGGCCGTATCCGACGATGAGCAGAACCCCTCCCAGCCGAAGCCGCGCCAGCGGCCGCGTCACGTTGACCGACGTCGCGGCCCGGGCGGGCGTGGCGCCGATGACGGCGTCGCGCGCGATCAACCAGCCCGGCCTCGTGTCGTCCCTGCTGCGCCAGCGCGTGGAACAGGCCGTGCAGGACCTGGGCTACGTGCCGAACCGCGCCGCGCGGGCGCTGGCGTCGAGCCAGTCGAACGTGATCGTGGTGCTGGTGCCGTCGCTGTCGAACGCCGTGTTCACCGCGGTGCTGCAGGGGATCCAGGATGCGCTGGACCAGGCCAACTACCAGCTGCTGATCGGGAACACGCGCTACTCCGATGCGGAAGAAGAGAAGCTGCTGAACGTGTACCTGCAGTCGAACCCGGACGGCATCCTGCTGTCCGGCCTGACGCACAGCGCGCGCGTGCAGCAGATGCTCGAGACGTCGCGCGTGCCGGTGGTGTCGATGATGGACCTGTCGCCCGATCCGGACCTGCTGTGCGTGGGCTTCTCGCAGGTCGACGCGGGCCAGGCGATGACGCGCTACCTGATCGGCAAGGGCCGCAAGCGCATCGGCTTCATCGGCGCGCAGCTGGACGAGCGCACGCTGCGCCGCGCCGAAGGCTACCGCAAGGCGATGGCGGAAGCAGGCATGAGCGACCCGCGGCTGGAGCTGATGGTGCCCGATCCGTCCACCATCGCGCTGGGCGCGGAACTGGTGGGCCGCATGCTGGCGCAGGTGCCCGACTGCGACGCGATCTTCTGCTGCAACGACGACCTGGCGCACGGCGCCATCTACCAGTGCCAGCGCCGCGGCATCGCCGTGCCGGAACAGCTGGCCATCTGCGGCTTCAACGACCTGGCCGCATCGGCGTGGATGAAACCGGCGCTGACGACGATCGGCACGCCCCGCTACCGCATCGGCTTCGAAGCCGCGACGATGCTGCGTGCCGCCATCCGCGGCGAACGGCCTGAGCAGGCGCAGCTGGATCTGGGCTTCACGCTGATGGCGCGGGAGAGTGCCTGACACTCCACAAAACCGGTGACAGGCCGGGCGGCGAACCGACCATTTATCTGGAAATATTTTCCGGTGGTATGGCGCAAATGCGTGTCGGACCGTCCGCGATGGTCGGTACGCTATAGGTCGCTGCTGCAGCAGGTGCCTGTCACCGTTTTTCTTCTTTCGATCTTGAACTGCCAGCACACCTGCTTTACACTGGAATGATTATGATAGCGCTATCAGCAAGACAACGATGATCGATGAACAAGGTGGTGCGCGCTGGGTGGTGATGGGCGTCAGCGGTTGCGGCAAGAGCTCGGTGGGCGCCGCGCTGGCGCAGCGGCTCGGCGTGCGCTTCGTCGAAGGCGACAGCTACCACTCGCCGGAAAACGTGGCCAAGATGGCGGCCGGTACGCCGCTGACGGACGGCGACCGCGTCCACTGGCTGGCGCGGCTGCAGGGCGAGATCCGCGATGCCGTGGCGCGGGGCGAGGGCATCGTGCTGTCGTGCTCGTCGCTGAAACGCCGCTACCGCGACCTGCTGCGCGAAGGCGCGCCCGGGCTGCGCTTCGCCCACCTGGCCGGCGACCGCGACGTGATCGCCGCGCGCATGTCGTCCCGCGTGGGCCACTACATGCCGCTGTCGCTGCTGGACAGCCAGCTCGCCGCGCTGGAGCCGCTGCAGCCGGACGAAGCGGGCATCACCCTCGACATCCGCGAGCCGGTGCCGGAGCTCGTCGCGCAAATCCTCTCCGGCCGCCGCTAAGGCTCAGCTCGTGTCCACCCTGGTGTCAGACACCGACATGGACACGGGCTCAACAGCAGTTACGCTCGAGTTCGTGTCTACGTCGGTGTCTGACACCAAGGTGGACACGGCCTCGGCCGTAGCAGCTCAGGCGGGGATGGTCACTTCGAGCAGGTAGGTGCGCCCGGCCACGATGCCGGTGACGTGCGGTTCAGGCAGCAGCGTGCCGTCGCAGCGCACCTCGGTTGCGGCGACGGGGCCGCGGCGGATGGTGACGTCGAATGTCGCGCCGCGGAACTGGCGGGTGGCGCGCAGGCCGGGCCATGCCTGCGGCAGTTGCGGGACGACGCGCAGCCCGTCGGCATCGCCGACCAGGCCGCATAAACCTTCGATCACGCAGCGGTAGATCCACGACACCGTGCCCGTGTTGAACAGGTGGCTCGAGCGGCCGGCCCTGCGCGGGTATTCGCGCCACGCGCCGCGGTAGTAGTTGGGGATGAACACGGGCAGCTGGCCGCGCTGCAGGTAGTCCGCTTCGTCCGGGCCCGGAATCATCTTGCGCATCAGGTCATACGCACGTTCGCTATCGGCCACCGTGTACAAGCTGTAGATGTAGAACGCGGCGGCGTGGTTGTACACGGCACCGTTTTCCGCCGAGCCGGGGTGCTTCTGCGTGACACGGCCCACGTCGTCGCGCATCTTCGAGTACGGCGGCGCGAACATCTGCACGCCATACGGCGTGTGCAGCTGCTGTTCCACTTCGGCGATCATCGACGCGCGTTGCGCTTCATCGGCCGCGCCGGACAGCATCGACCACGCCTGCGGATTGAGCCAGATGCGCCCTTCCCTGTCATCGGCCACGCCGAAGACCACGTCGTCGTCCGTGATGCCGCGGGCGAACCAGCGGCCGTCCCACAGGTGTTCGTTGGCCGCGGCGTTCATCGCCTGCGCACCCGCGCGGAAGTATCCGGCGCCGGCCGCGTCGCCGTGCTGCGCACACATGTCCGCCCACAGGTTCAGCGCGTACGCGGCGGCCACCGTCAGCCAGCCCGACACACCCCGGCCCTTGTAGCCCACCATGTTCATCGGATCGCACCAGTCGCCCTGCGCGATGTACGACAGCCCGCGCGCATCGCGCTCCTGCAGCAGCCAGTCCATCGCGCGGCCGATGCGCTGCGCCACCGTCAGCACCGTGCCCGCGTGGTCGGCGACCGGTTCGTCGAGCAGCGCCCAGTCGGCAGTCTCGTCCAGGTAAGCCTTCAGGCACACAGGCAGCCACACGCAGTGGTCCGTATGCGGCACCTGGTTGATGTATTTCAGTTCGGCGCCGGCGATCAGCAGGATCCCGTCCGGCATCGCGCCCGTGCTTTCCTGCTGCGACAGCGCGTGCAGGAAGGCGCCGCGCGCCGTGGGCGGGTGGACGAAGGCCATGCCCATATTGTCCTGCAGGTAGTTGCGCGTCTGCGGGTCCGTCGTCAGCCGGTTCGAGCCGCCGTGGTAGTAGACCTGGCGCGGCAGCCAGTGGTTGACGAAGTTGTCCAGTTCCGCATCGGGCGTCTCGATCGTCACGCAGCCGGCGCCCGCCGCGATGTAATCGGCGTAGTCAGCGCGCGCGGCCGCGAAGCCCTGCTCATGCAAATACTTGTCGCGCAGCGCCGCGATTTCCGCATCGTCGAACGCGGGCCCGAACAGGAAGCGATAGTGTTCGCTCGCGCCGGCGGCCAGCGTCACGCGATACTGCACCGCGGCCACCGGCGTTTCGTAACGGGCGTCGCCGCCGGCCAGCTGTTCCTGCTGCACGGCAGACGGCGCATGCAGCCCGCCCTCGCCTTCGAACGCTTCCTGCGCCGCTTCCCACGCATCGGGCGCGCGCTCGCACAGCAGGAAGGTCTTGTCCTTGAAGTCCTTCTGCTTGAAGTAATCGGCCACCTTCTGGTAAGGCGCCACGGACGATGCCACGATGCCCTGCAAATCGGCGCGGTACTCGGCCGACTGGTTCATCCAGCTCATGTAGCCGATCGTGAAGTAAGGGTAGACGGACAGCCTGCGCGCGCGCGCCGCAAGGTTGGTCACCTTCAGCGACCACAGCTCCGCCACGTCGTCCACCGGCAGGCCCAGTTCCAGTTCGATGCGCAGTGCTAGGTGCTCGATGGTCCATGCCAGAGAACTTTTCCCGGCCGAGAACACGAACGAATCGGCCGCCGCGCGCACCGGTTCGTACGGCGCGGAGAACAGCTCGCCCGTCTCCTCGTCCTTGATGTAGAAGAAGCGGCCCGGGTGGTGGGCGTAATAGCCCTGCTCCGGCTGCATGAACGACTTTGCTTCCAGGTTCGGCGCGTGCGCATACTTCGCGGGCTCGGGCTGCATGAACTGCGCCACGGCGTAGCCGCGGCACGTCATCTGGATCATCATCTTGCGGTTCCACAGGAAGCCGGCGGCACGCGGCATGGCCGTGGGAGACAGCAGTTGGTAGCGCTGGCCGCCGTCGGCCGGCCGCAGGATCGGGGATGGCATGGTCACTCCGTCAGGCAGGGGATGGTGCCGCCTTGCGGGCGGCGAGTTCGGTCTGGATCGTGGCCAGCGCGGGTGCGTCGAGCCGGTAGCAGCACATCACGGCCACCGCCAGCAGCGCGAAGGCGGCGGGGATCAGCGACATCAGCCACACGATGGCGGCCGTCGATCCCGCGTTCTGCGTGGCGTTCGGCACGTAGCCCAGCGCCGTGAACAGCGCGCCGATGACGGCCACCGCCAGCGCCGTGCCCAGCTTCTGCGAAAACGTGGCGGCGGCAAACGTCATCGCCGTGGCGCGCCGGCCCGTGCGCCATTCGTTGTAGTCGGCCGTGTCGGCATACATCGAGAACGCCAGCGGCGACTTCGGCCCCAGCACGAGGCCCAGGCCGACCTGCAGCGCGAACATCAGTCCCACCTGGTCCGGCGGGATCGCGAAGAACGCGGCCGACAGCACGGCGGTGGCGCTCATCAAGATGATCATCAGCTTCTTCTTGTCGACGAAGCGCGTCAGCAGTGGCGTGGCGGCGGCGCCGAATGCGGCGGCCATCATGTAAGCAGGCACGAAGGCGGCCATCAGTTCCGGCCGGCCCACGTAGTACTTGAAGTAGTAGGCGGCCGTGGTGGTGCGCAGCGTGATCGTCACCATGATGATCAGCGCCAGGAAGAACAGCACCAGCCAGGGGCCGTTGCGCGTCAGGTCGCGCACGTCCTGCAGCACATTGGTCTTCTGCTGCGGCGGCGGGGCGATGCGCTCGCGCGTGTTGAAGAAGGTCACGGCGAACATGACCGATGCAGCCACCGCCCAGGCGGCCATCGTCAGCTGCCAGCCCAGCTTCTCGTTGCCGCCACCGAGCAGCAGCACCATCGATGGCGTGGCGGCGGTGACGAGCGTACTGCCGGCAAAGGCAAAGATGAAGCGCAGGCCGTTGACGGTCGAGCGCTGCTGCGGGTCCGGCGTCAGCACGCCGGACAGCGCGTTATAGGGGATGTTGACGCCCGTGTAGCACACCATCATCAGCAGGTAGGTGCCGTAGGCCCAGGCCAGCTTGCCGTCGTGGTCGAGGTCGGGCGTCGTGTACGTGAGCACGGCGGCAAGGCCCAGCGGGATCGCCATCCACACGAGATAGGGGCGGAACTTGCCGAAGCGCGTGGTGGTGCGGTCGGCCACGGCGCCGATCAGGGGATCGGTGAACGCGTTGATCAGTTTGACGGCAAACATCATCGATGCCGCCGCCGCGGCCGAGATGCCGAAGGTGTCCGTATAGAAGATCAGCAGGAACGTGGCGATATTGGTCCAGTAAAAATTGAACCCCATGTCGGCGATGCCGTAACTGATTTTCTCGCGCCAGGTGAGGACGTTCACGCTGCTCCTTCAAAAAGCCTGCACGGGCAAGCCACGCGGCCTGCCCGCACAGCAAAAACGGGCCGGGGAAAGTGAGCAACCGGCCCGCCCATCGGACTACTCGACCGGATGTGCGGGGGCGCGGGAAGGTGGAACCGGGAATGATTGCATGGTTGTCTCCTGTTGGTTTTTTTATCGCTTCTGATAGCGCTATCAAAGGCAAGTGTAATCAGGTGGTTTTGTGAAGTCAACAAGAAAGGCTCTGTCATCCGGGATTGTTGAAAGCCCGCTTTGCCGCTCTGCACCGCCGGGGCTTTCCACAACCTCGGAGGACACAGCCACAAGAAACGGGCCTGGCCGTCGCCACACTTTGACAAACTTTTCGACAGGCAAATGAGTATCATTCTCATTTGCATCTGACGTGACGTCAGGGAAAAAGCCACAACTACGGGACCAACAACAATGACGAACCGCACCACCGCTCTCCTGCAACCCACCCCCATGGCCGCCGCGATCTGCGTCGCGCTGTTTGCCTTCGCCGCGCCCGCCGCCGCCCAGCAGTCCGTCGCCACCGAGCAGCAGATGGCCGAAGTGCAGGTGACCGCCACCGCCGAGGAAGAGCTGAAGCAGGCGCCCGGCGTGTCCACGATCACCGCCGCGGATATCGAAGCGCGCCCGCCGGCCAACGACCTGTCCGAGATCATCCGCACGATGCCGGGCGTGAGCCTGTCGGGCAACAGCTCCACGGGCCAGTACGGCAACAACCGCCAGATCGACCTGCGCGGCATGGGGCCGGAAAACACGCTGATCCTCGTCGACGGCAAGCCCGTCATGTCGCGCAACTCGGTGCGCATGGGCCGCAGCGGCGAACGCAATACGCGCGGCGACACGAACTGGGTGCCGGCCGAACTGGTGGAACGCATCGAAGTGCTGCGCGGCCCGGCCGCGGCGCGCTACGGTTCCGGCGCGGCGGGGGGCGTGATCAACATCATCACCAAGGCGCCGACGGACAAGCTGTCCGGCTCCGTCACGGCCTACGCGCTGGCGCCGGAACACGGTGAGGAAGGCGCGTCGAAACGACTCGGCTTCAACCTCGCCGGCCCGCTGGCCGGCAAATTCTCGTTCCGCGTGTTCGGCAATGTAAACAAGACGGAAGCGGACGAACTGGCATTGAACGCCACGCCGGAAAACACGGCCGACGGCGCGATCCCGCCGGCCGGCCGCGAAGGCGTGCGCAACCGCGACATCGGCGGCCTGCTGCGCTGGGACGTCGCCGACGGCCAGGTGCTGGAACTGGAATCGGGCTTCAGCCGCCAGGGCAATATCTACGCGGGCGACCGCGCGGTGAACTCGGCCGGCTCGCCGCTGCTGGGCGAACTGGCCAACGCCAACGCGGAAACCAATGTGATGATCCGCCGCTCCGCGTCGCTGACGCACCGCGGCAAGTGGGACCTCGGCACGTCGAAGCTGGCGCTGACCTACGAGAACACCGACAACACGCGCATGAACGAAGGCCTGGCCGGCGGCCCGGAAGGCAGCATCAACTCGGCCACCGAGCGCTCCACTTCCGACCTGAAGAACTATGGCCTGACCGGCGAAGTCAGCGTGCCGATGAAGCTGGGCGGCGTGTCGCAGATGATGACGATGGGCTTCGAAGCGCGCCAGGAAAAGCTGGACGACCCGTATTCGATGACGCAGACAGCCACCGCGATCCCCGGCCTGCCGGCGACGAGCCGCGACGGCAAGGCCAGCGCGGAAACCTACGCGCTGTTCATCGAGGATAACATCGGCGTGACGGCGCAGACGGTCCTGACGCCCGGCCTGCGCTTCGACAAGCACAGCCAGTTCGGCACCAACTGGAGCCCGAGCCTGAACGCATCGTATGCGCTGACGCCGACCATCACGATCAAGGGCGGCATCGCCCGCGCGTTCAAGGCGCCGAACCTGTACCAGTCGAATCCGAACTACCTGTACTACACGCGCGGCAACGGCTGCCCCGTCAACAACCCGAACCTGGGCGGCGGCTGCTACGTGCGCGGCAACGAGAACCTCGATCCGGAAACCTCGGTCAACAAGGAGATCGGTGTCGGCTACAGCGACCAGGGTTACGCGGCCAGCCTGACGTACTTCCACAACGACTACAAGAACAAGATCACCGGTGGCATGGACACGCTGCTCGGCAACACGTCGGCCAACGGCCGCCTGTTCCAGTGGGAGAACTCGCCGAAGGCCATCGTGCAGGGTGTCGAGGGCAACGTGACGCTGCCGTTCGGCCGTAACGTGAAGTGGACCAACAACGTCACCTACATGATCGAGAACGAGAACAAGACAACGGGCGAGCCACTGTCCGTGATCCCCGAATACACGCTGAACACGACGCTGGACTGGCAGTTCAACGACAGGCTGTCGTTCGTCGGCACGGGTTCGTGGTACGGCAAGCAGGAGCCGCGCCGCCTGACCACGCAGGGTGCCGCCGCGACGGGCGACGCGCTGAACGCGATCAGCCCGTACAGCGTGTGGGGTGTCAACGTGGGCTATGCGTTCACGCCGAAGCTGCGCGTGCGGGCCGGCATCAACAACCTGTTCGACGAGCGCAAGTTCCGCGAAAGCACCGGCTCGTCGGCCGGCGCCGCGACGTACAACGAAGCGGGCCGTTCGCTGTTCGTCAGCCTGACGTCAACGTTCTGACGTTATCAAGGGGCGCAGCCGGGCCATGGCCCGCGGCTGCGCTTTTTCCGTTTTTGATTTGAAGGACACGTCCGATGGACAAGACTCTTTCCCTCGCCCGTTACCGCTGGGCCGTGGCATCGCGCAGCATCGCCGCGCTGTTCGGCGGCTATGCGCTGGCCGCCGCCTGGGCGATCTGCATGAGCCTGTGGCTGCAGCGCTTCGGCATGGCGCGCATGGATGCCGTCACCACCGCCGGCATCCTGTCGTTCGTCGTGCAGGTCTGCGCGGTGATCTGGGTGTTCGCCGTCACAAGCATGCGCCGCGCATGGGCCGGCATCCTGATCCCGACCGCGCTGCTGGCGCTGGGCGCCTGGCTGGCCGGAGCCGCGGCATGAGGCCCGACGGCAAGCCGGAAGGCATCCGGCAGTCGATGTCGTGGCTGCACACGTGGACCGGCATCGTGCTGGGCTGGCTGCTGTATGCCGTGTTCTTCACGGGCACGCTCAGTTACTTCCTCGACGAAGTGAACCTGTGGATGAAGCCCGAGCTGCATGCTTCCGTACCGGCCGCCACGCCCGCGGCCACGGCGCAGGTGGCGCTGGCCGCCATGCAGAAGCTCGCGCCGGAAGCAACGGTGTGGAACCTGGACCTGCCGAACGAGCGGCAGACTTCCGTGTCCGCCACCTGGCGCGAGAAAGGCCAGCAGCAGCAAGGCCGCGCCGGACTGAAGCGCGCCGAACTCGATGCGGCCACCGGCGACAAGATCGACGTGCGCGAAACCCGCGGCGGGAACTTCCTGTACCGCTTTCATTTCGAGCTGCATGCGCTGCCGCGCGCGGTGGGCCGGTGGATCGTCGGCATCGCCACGATGTTCATGTTCGCGGCGATCGTCAGCGGCGTCATCACGCACAAGAAGATTTTTACCGAGTTCTTCACCTTCCGGCCGAAGAAGGGCCAGCGTTCGTGGCTCGACGCGCACAATGCGACGGCCGTGCTGGCACTGCCGTTCCACGTGATGATCACGTTCTCCGGCCTGCTGCTGCTTGTGGCGACGCTGATGCCGTGGGGCGCCAACGTGGCTTACGACGGCAACACGCAAGCCTACAATATGGAGCGACGCGGCATGGCGCCGGCCCAGGGCCAGCGAGAAGCCCGCGGCGGGCGTGAAGAAGGTCGCGGCAAGGCTGAACAGGTGGACCTCACCGCAGCGATCGTGCCGATGCTGGCAACCGCGCAGGCGCAGTGGCCGGATCGCCAGGTGGCCCGCATCACCGTCAACAAGCCTAACCAGCGGGGCGCGACGGTCGAACTGCGCGCGCTGGGCAGCGACAGCCTGGCCACCCGCGGCCGCACCGACAGCCTGCTGTTCGATGCCGCCAGCGGCAAGCTGAAGGAAACGCCGCCGGCGGCAGAACCGTCAGCAGCGAGCGCCGTCAACAACGTGTTCGCCAGCGCCCATATGGGCCGCTTTGCCGGACCGGCGGTGCGCTGGCTGCTGTTCCTGTCCGGCGTGGCCGGTACCGCGATGGTCGGCACGGGGCTCGTGCTGTGGGTCGTCAAGCGGCTGCCGGAACGGCGCAAGCTGGGCCGCACGCCGTTCGGCCACCGTCTGGTGGAGGCGACCAACACGGCCGCCATCGCCGGCATCGCGTTTGCCACGGCCGCTTACTTCTGGCTCAACCGCCTGCTGCCGGCCGACCTGGCGGGCCGCGGCGACTGGGAAATCAACGGCTTCTTCATCGCATGGCTGCTGACGCTTGTGCACGCGGCCCTGCGGCCGGCACGCGCGGCGTGGAAGGAACAGAGCATCGCGGTGGCGATCCTGTTCGCACTGCTGCCGCTGCTCAATCCGATGACGGGCGGCCACGGCCTGTTCACCGCCATCCGGCTGGGCCAGACGGCGATTGCCGGCTTCGACCTGGCCATGCTGGCGATCGCCGCGATCTTCTTCGTCATCGCGAAGCGCATGGTGCAGAAGGACCGCGCCGAACACAAAGCCAGGGCGCCCGCCGCCGCGCCGGTGGAGGTGCTGCCATGACCGTGCTGATCGTGCTGGCGCTGTCGTACGTGGCCATGGCTGCCGTATCGATGTCGATGTCCCGCCACCAGGGCCAGGTGACCGGCCGCGAGATGCCGCCGAACGCCAGCCTCGCTTACCGGCTGGGCGGCTGGAGCCTGCTGGCGGTGGCGCTGGCGCCGGCCGTCTTCGCCTGGGGCATCTCGGTGGGCATCCTCGGCTGGCTGGGCGTGCTGACGTTTGCCGCGCTGGGTCTGGGCCTGCAATTCACTTATGCGCCCCGCTCCGTCATGTGGTCCGTGCCGGTCGCCGCGCTGGTGGCCGGCCTGGCGTGGCTGGCCATCGCTTGAGCCTGCGGGAGGGTCACGGTACAATGCCTATCAAATGCAAATGAGAATCATCCTCAAATGATGGCGCCAGCATCGCAACCTGCAGCGCACATCCTCGTCGTCGACGACCATCCCGACATCCGCCAGTCGCTGGCTGCGTACCTGACCCGCCAGGGCATGGCGGTGACGACGGCCGCCGATGCCGGGGAAGCCGGCGCGCTGCTGGCCCGCCACCGCTTCGACCTGATCGTGCTGGACGTGATGATGCCGGGCGAGGACGGCCTGTCGCTGTGCCGGCGCATCGTCGGCACCATCGCCACGCCGGTGATCCTGCTGACGGCGATGCACACGTCGGCCGACAAGGTGGCGGGACTGGAAAGCGGTGCCGACGACTACATCGTCAAGCCGTTCGATCCGCCCGAGCTGGTGGCGCGCATCCACTCCGTGCTGCGGCGCTGGCGCCGGACCAGCGAGGCGGCGCCGCCCGCCGCCGATGCCGTCGGCCGCTATGCGTTCGACGACTGGGTGCTCGACATCGAGCGGCACGAGCTGGCGGACCGGTGCGGCCGCGTGGTGGCGCTGTCCACTGCCGAATACCGGCTACTGCGCGTGCTGGTCGAGCATCCCGGCACGGTGCTGAGCCGCGACCGGCTGCTGGACCTGATCGGCAGCGGCGACGCGCTGACGTTCGACCGCAGCATCGACAGCCAGGTGAGCCGGCTGCGCAAGAAGCTGGAACCGGACCCGCGTCACCCCGGCCTGCTGAAGACCGTATGGGGCAACGGCTACCTGTTCGCGGCCGCCGTCACGTCGCTGGCCGCGCAACGCACGCTGGCGCCTTCGTGAAGCTGCCCCGCCTCTGGCCCCGCACGATGGCGGGCCAGCTGATCGGATTGCTGTTCTGCGGCCTGCTGGCGGCCCACCTGATTGCGCTGCTGCTGACATCCGGCGGCGGCGAACCGATCCACGCGCTGTCGCGCCGGCAGATGCTGGACCGGATTCCCGCCATCTACCGCCTCGCACAGATTCATCCCGACGACGCCACGCTGAAGGTGCTCGACTCCGCGACGGCGCGCTTCCGCACGGGGCCGAACAGCGCGATCGCCGCGCTGCCGCCGCACGGCGAGTTGATGGAGCTGCACGCGGCGCTGTGCGCACGGGTCGGCCTCACCGGCGACGACGTGCGGCTGCAACGGCGCGACCGCGACGGCGAAGATCCCGAACTGGCGATCGCGATGCGCCTTGCCGACGGCCGCTGGCTGAACAGCGTGCAGCGACCCGTTGTCGTCAACCGCAGCCGGTGGTGGCGCCCGCTGCAGTTCTCGATCCCCGTCAGCACGCTGCCCGTGCTCGTCATCGGCATCGTCTTCGTGCGGCGCATCCTGCGGCCAATCCGGGCCTTGTCGGCCGGTGCGGAACGCGTCAGCCGCGGCGACTACAGCGCGCCGCTGCCGTTGACCGGCCCGCGCGAGGCCCGCGAGGTGACGGCGTCGTTCAACCTGATGCAGGCGCGGCTGACCAGCTATATCGAAGACCACAAGCAGATGCTGGCCTCGATCAGCCACGACCTGCGCTCGATGGTGACGTCGCTGCGGCTGCGCGCCGAACTGGTGGACGAACCTGAATTGCGCACGGCGATGCAGCGCACGCTGAAGGATATGGCGGGGATGATCGAGGAGACGCTGCGCTTTTCAAAGGACGACGCGTACGACGAGCCGACCACGGACGTGGACCTGGGCCGGCTGCTGGCCGACATCGCGGCCGACCAGGCGGCGCAAGGGCGCGACGTGATGCTCGTCGCTGGCGGTGCATTGGCTCCCCTGCCCTACCGCTGCCGGCCGCTGGCGATCAAGCGGGCGTTCACCAACCTGGTGGACAACGCGGTGCGCTACGGGCACTGCGCGCGCATCGTCGTCGAACCCGATGGCGATGCGGTACGCGTGCTGGTGGAAGACGAAGGGCCCGGTATCGCGCCGGCGCAGCTGGAGACCGTCTTCAAGCCGTTCTTCCGGCTCGACCAGTCGCGCCAGCCGGCGCTGGGCGGCGTGGGGCTGGGCCTGGCGATTGCGCGCTCATGTGTCGAGGCGCACGGTGGCAAGCTGACGCTGGAGAATCGCAATGCCGGTGGCTTGCGAGCGGTGGTGGTGCTGCCTGCGTAAAAGCCGGCCGGGGACTGTCCCTGCAAGGGACTGTCCCCGGGGTTGCGGTTGAAGTTTATCGGCGCTCAGCAAAAGTC
>DKJA01000091.1:334-5539 GCA_002454505.1 Oxalobacteraceae bacterium UBA6704 | reverse complement strand
TACGGCTGTCCCCGGGGTTGAGGTTTGTCGGAACATATGGGAAGCGTAGAGCAACCCCGGGGACAGGCCCCTGCGGGGACAGTCCCCAGCCGCGGCTTCCTTCCGCCGCAGCGAACGACGCCCTGCCGATGCTTGCTTTATAATGTTGTTTCGCCGCCGCCCTGGCCGCGGAACCCTCGTCCAAACAGCACTCGTCCCCGCCCACGTCTGCATGCCCTTCGACTTATCCAAAGCACTTCCCAAGCCCGGCAACCGCTACGCCCTGCCGGCCCTGTACGGCTCCGCCGACGCCTATGCACTTGCCCAGGCAGCCCTGCAACTGAAATCGCAAGGCCGCATGCTGGCCGTCGTCGTGGCCCAGGCCAGCGATGGCCAGCGGCTGCTGGACGAGATCCCGTGGTTCGCCGCCGGCCTGCGCTGCCACCTGCTGCCGGACTGGGAAACGCTGCCTTACGACGCGTTCTCGCCGCACCAGGACCTGGTGTCGGAGCGCCTGGCCACGCTGCACGAGATCCGCAGCGGCCAGTGCGACGTGATGCTGGTGCCGGCAACGACGGCGCTGGTGCGCATGGCGCCGCCGTCGTTCCTGGCCGCCTACACCTTCTTCTTCAAGAAGGGCGAGGACCTCGACGAGGCAGCGCTGAAATCGCAGCTGACGCTGGCCGGCTACTCGCATGTGACGCAGGTGATGTCGCCCGGCGAATACTCGGTACGGGGCGGCCTGATCGACCTGTTCCCGATGGGCTCCGCGCTACCGTACCGGCTCGACCTGTTCGGCGACACCATCGAAACGATCCGCACGTTCGACGCCGACACCCAGCGCTCGCTGTATCCGGTCAATGAAGTGCGGCTGCTGCCGGGCCGCGAATTCCCGATGGACGAGGCGGCACGCACGACGTTCCGCAGCCGCTGGCGCGAGACGTTCGAAGGCGATCCTTCGCGCGCCGTGGTCTATAAAGACATCAGCAGCGGCATCGCTTCGGCCGGCATCGAGTACTACCTGCCGCTGTTCTTCGAAGAGACGGCCACGCTGTTCGACTACCTGCCCGAGGGCGCCGCACTGGCGCTGGTCGGCGACATCGAATCGTCGATCCGCCGCTTCTGGGCTGATACGGAAAGCCGCTACAAATTCCTCAAGTCCGACCGCGAGCGGCCGATCCTGCCGCCGGAATCGCTGTTCCTGCGCGACGAAGCGTTCTTCACGCTGGCCAAGCCGCATCCGCGCCTGGCCATCAACAAGGAACAGGACGGCGCGCCGTCCGAACTGTCCGCGCCGATTCCCAACGTGGCCGTCAACCGCCACCTGGACGATCCGCTGTCCTACCTGCGCGCGTATTTGCTGCAGCCGGGCCGGCGCGTGATGATCTGCGCCGAATCGAACGGCCGCCGCGAAACGCTGCAGCAGTATTTCAGCGATTTTAATTTGCAGCCCGCCCTTGTTGAAGGCTACGAAGGCTTCCTCGCGTCGGCGCAGAAATTCGTGCTGGGCGTGGCGCCGCTGCAGGCCGGCTTCGAACTGGCGCTGGACGAGTCGCTGGCCTTCATCACGGAGACGGAGCTGTACGCCGGCTCCGGCCGCCGCGTCGGCAAGAAGAAGCAGGAAGCGGTCACGCAGGTCGAATCGATGGTGCGCGACCTGTCGGAGCTGAAGATCGGCGACCCGGTGGTGCACATCAACCACGGCATCGGCCGCTACATGGGCCTGACCAGCATGGACCTGGGCGAAGGCGAAACCGAGTTCCTGCACCTGGAATACGCGAAGGACACCAAGCTGTACGTGCCTGTCTCGCAGTTGCACGTGATCTCGCGCTACTCCGGCGCCGCGTCGGAAGACGCGCCGCTGCACACGCTGGGCTCCGGCCAGTGGGAGAAAGCCAAGAAGAAGGCGGCCGACCAGGTGCGCGACACGGCCGCCGAGCTGCTCAACCTGTACGCCCGCCGCGCCGCGCGCCAGGGCCACGCCTTCGAGTACTCGTCGAACGACTACGAACGTTTTGCCGAAAGCTTCGGCTTCGACGAAACGCCGGACCAGGCGGCAGCGATCCTGAACGTGATGAAGGACATGACATCGGGTAAGCCGATGGACCGCCTCGTGTGCGGCGACGTCGGCTTCGGCAAGACGGAAGTGGCGCTGCGCGCCGCCTTCATCGCCGTCATGGGCGGCAAGCAGGTGGCCATTCTGGCACCGACCACGCTGCTGGCCGAGCAGCACGCGCAGACGTTTGCCGACCGCTTCGCCGAATGGCCTGTGAAGATCGCCGAGATGTCGCGCTTCCGCACCGGCAAGGAGATCGCGACGGCGATGAAGGGCATGGCCGACGGCACGCTGGACATCGTCATCGGCACGCATAAACTGCTGTCGCCGGACGTGAATTTCACGCGCCTCGGCCTCGTCATCATCGACGAGGAACACCGCTTCGGCGTGCGCCAGAAGGAGGCGCTGAAGTCGCTGCGCGCCGAAGTGGACGTGCTGACGCTGACCGCCACGCCGATTCCCCGCACGCTGGGCATGGCGCTGGAAGGCCTGCGCGACTTTTCCGTGATCGCCACCGCGCCGCAGAAACGCCTCGCCATCAAGACCTTCGTGCGCGGCGAGAACGAGTCGATCATCCGCGAAGCCGTGCTGCGCGAGCTGAAACGGGGCGGCCAGGTGTACTTCCTGCATAATGAGGTGGACACAATCCAGAACCGCATGGCGCAGCTGACGGAACTGCTGCCGGAGGCGCGCATCGCCGTGGCCCACGGCCAGATGCACGAGCGCGACCTGGAAAAAGTCATGCGCGACTTCGTGGCGCAGCGCTACAACATCCTGCTGTGCACGACGATCATCGAGACGGGCATCGACGTCCCGACGGCCAATACGATCATCATGCACCGTGCCGACAAATTCGGCCTGGCGCAGCTGCACCAGCTGCGCGGCCGCGTCGGCCGTTCGCACCACCAGGCGTACGCCTACCTGCTGGTGAACGACGTGCAGACGCTGTCGAAGCAGGCGCAGCGCCGCCTCGATGCGATCCAGCAAATGGAAGAACTGGGCAGCGGTTTTTATCTCGCCATGCACGACCTGGAGATCCGCGGTGCCGGCGAAGTGCTGGGCGAAAACCAGTCCGGCGAGATCCTCGAGATCGGCTTCCAGCTGTACACCGACATGCTGAACGAGGCGGTGCGCGCGCTGAAGGCGGGCAAGGAGCCGGACCTGGCCGCGCCGCTGGCATCGACCACCGAGATCAACCTGCACGTGCCGGCGCTGCTGCCGGCCGACTTCTGCGGCGATGTGCACGAGCGGCTGTCGATCTACAAACGGCTGGCCAACTGCGAATCGCAGGAAGCGGTCGACGGCCTGCACGAGGAACTGATCGACCGCTTCGGCAAGCTGCCGGAGGCGGCCAAGGCGCTGATCGAGACGCACCGGCTGCGCATCGCCGCCAGGACGGTCGGCATCGTCAAGATCGACGCCCATGGCGAGGCGGCGAACCTGCAGTTCATGGCGCAGCCGCCGATCGACCCGATGCGCATCATCACCCTGATCCAGAAGAACCGGCACATCAAGCTGAACGGACAGGACAAACTGAAGATCACCGCCAGCATGCCCGACCTGGCCGCCCGGGTGGCGCAGATCAAGACCGCGATCAAACAACTGACTGCCTGATGAACAAGACCAACGACATCACGATGAACCTCGTCCTGCAGGGGCTGGACGACTGCATGCCCCGCCTGGAGCGCATCGCCGCGCTGACGGCACCGCAGCGCGTCACCCGCCTGTCGAGCACCGCGCTGCGCTGCGACGGCATCACCTTCTCGCCGGCGCTGCGCCAGACGATCGAGGTGGCCGCCCACGCGGCCCAGCTGGATGCAACGTACATGATGGGCGAGCACAGGCTGTCCGACTTCAAGCTGGTGGCGATGGACATGGATTCCACGCTGATCACGATCGAGTGCATCGACGAGATCGCCGACATGCAGGGCCTGAAACCGCAGGTGGCCGCGATCACCGAAGCGGCGATGCGCGGCGAGCTCGATTTCGCCGAAAGCCTGCGCCGCCGCGTGGCGCTGCTGAAGGGCCTCGACGCGTCAGCGCTGGCGCGCGTGTACGAAGAACGCCTGCAACTGTCGCCGGGTGCCGAGCGGATGCTGCAGGCCGTGCAGGCCGCCGGTCTGAAAACGCTGCTTGTCTCCGGCGGTTTCACGTATTTCACGGACCGCCTGAAAGCCCGCCTGGGCCTGGACTACACGCATGCCAACCAGCTGGAAATCGTCGACGGCAAGCTGACCGGCAAGGTGGTGGGCGATATCGTCGATGCGGAAGGCAAGCGCGCCACCGTGGAACACGTGTGCGCCGCGCTGGGCATCACGCCGGGCGAAGCGATCGTCATGGGCGACGGCGCCAACGACCTGAAGATGATGGGCATCGCCGGCATGTCGGTGGCGTTCCGCGCCAAGCCCGTGGTGCGCGAGCAGGCGACTGTCGCGCTCAATTTCGTGGGGCTGGACGGGATCCTGAACCTGTTCGGCTGACAGCAGCGGCGCGCCGGGGGCACCGCGTCACTGCACCGCGCGCTCCGCGCGCAGCTGCACAATTTCCGCCGCCGTCAGTCCCAGTTCCGCCAGCACGGCATCGGTGTGCTCGCCCAGTTGCGGCCCCTGCCACCTTACTTCGCCCGGCGTTTCGGACAGCTTCGGCACGATACCCGGCATTTTGATCGCCACGCCGTCCGGCAACTGCTGCTGCAGGATCATGCCGCGCGCCTGGTAGTGGGGATCGGCGACGATGTCGGCCACCGAGTAGATGCGGCCGGCCGGCACATCGGCCGCTTCCAGTGCGGCCAGCACGGCGTCGATGGGATGGGCGGATGTCCAGCCGCCGATCGCGCCATCGATCAGCGCGGCCTGCGCGGCGCGGCCGTCGTTGTGGGCGAACTGCGGATCGTCGGCAAGGTCGGGGCGGCCGATCACCGCCATCAGCCGCTTGTAGATCGGATTGCTGTTGCCGGCGATGACGACATACGCGCCATCGCGCGTGGGATACGTGTTCGACGGGGCGATGCCGGGCAGCGCGCCTCCGCTGCGCTCGCGCACGTGGCCCAGCAGGTCGTATTCGGGGATCAGGCTTTCCATCAGGTTGAACACGCTCTCGACGAGCGACACGTCGACCACCTGGCCATCGCCCTGCCCCGTCTTCACGCGCAGCACGGCCATCAGTGCGCC
>DKJA01000091.1:0-144 GCA_002454505.1 Oxalobacteraceae bacterium UBA6704 | reverse complement strand
AGCACGGCCATCAGTGCGCCCATCACCGCATGCAGCGATGCCAGCGAATCGCCGAGGCTGACGCCGACGCGGGCCGGCACACCGTCCGCTTCGCCCGTCGTGTAGCGGATGCCGCCCATCGCCTCGCCGATCGCGCCGAAGCCG
>DKJA01000014.1:10775-14507 GCA_002454505.1 Oxalobacteraceae bacterium UBA6704 | reverse complement strand
GGACAGTCCCCAGCCGCGGGGAGGCGCGCACGATTACATTCCCGCAAATCCATTATCCTTTATTGATGTACAATACATGTCTGCTTCCCGGGAATGCAGGCATGTTTGCGCCGTGGCGGTTCTCCGCCGCGCAGCTGCCCGCCGTGTTCCCTTCTCTCGCTTCGGCCGGCGTGTGCCGCCTTAGCTTCCGTCCCGTGTGAGCGGCCCGCTGCGGCCGCTGCGACCTGTGTCCATCACACGCTAACCGGTTTGGCGCACTGCCCGCGTCGAGCACATCGCTATTAAAGGATGCATCGCCATGGCAATTCTGGAAACAACCCGCTTCAACGCCCGCAACAGCAGTCCCCTGCGTTCGGATAATTTCGTCCTCGCCACCGACCTCGATGGCACGCTGCTGGCCGGCACGCCCGACGCGCGCCGCCGCGTGCGCGAACTGTTTGCCGCCGTCGCCGACACCGAAGGTCCGCGCCCGCGCATCGTCTTCGTCACCGGCCGCGGCCTGGAATCGATCCTGCCGCTGCTCAGCGACCCGACGATCCCCATGCCCGACTACATCATCGCCGACGTCGGCGCCACCATCGTGCATGGCCACGACCTGCACCCGGTGGAAAACATCCAGCAGGAGATCGCCGACCGCTGGCCCGGTTCGCAGGCCGTGCTGAAGGCACTGGCCGGCTTCCCGCGCCTGCAGCGCCAGAGCGTGCCGCAGGAACGCCGCTGCTCCTTCCTGGCCAGCGAGGCCGACATCACGCCGGCACTGCGCGCGGCCGTCGAGGAACTCGATTGCGACCTCTTGATCTCCGCCGGCTGCTATCTGGACGTGCTGCCGCGCGGCGTCGGCAAGGGTCCGGCGCTGTTGCGCCTGGCCGAAGTGCTGGACATCGATCCGGCCACGATCGTCGTTGCCGGCGATACGCTGAACGACCTGTCGATGTACGAAACAGGCCTGCGCGGCATCGTCGTCGGCAAGGCCGAACCGGCGCTGGTGCAGCAACTGCGCCGCCGCGCGCAGGTGTACATCGCCACCGGCGAAGGGTGCAACGGCATTCTCGAAGGCCTGGCCCACCATGGCGCGCTGCCGTCAGGCCGCCCCGTGGAACAGGGCACGCGCGGCGACGCCGACCTGGTGATGGTCTATCACCGCCAGCCGTTCGACGAAGTGGAGGAAGACGGCGTGGTCTACCGCCGCCAGCCGAAAAGCCCGAACGGCATCATCCCGACCTTGCTGCGCTTCTTTGCGGGCGACCGCAAGGGTTCGTGGGTGGCCTGGTCGCAGCAGGAAAGCCGCGAGCCGGAGAACTTCGAAACGCACGTGGCCGTCGACAGCGAGGCCTACCCGCACCTGCGCGCCGCGCGCGTGGCGCTGACGGCCGAAGACGTCGACCTGTTCTACAAAAAATTCTCGAAAGAGGCGTTCTGGCCGATCATCTTCTCGTTCCCGGACAAGGCCGAATTCAACCAGGCGCACTGGGAGCGCTTCCTCGAAGTGAACCGCCTGTTCGCCGAACAGACGGCGCGCGAGGCGGCCGAAGGCGCCGTCGTCTGGGTCCATGACTACAATCTGTGGATGGTGCCCGCCTTTCTGCGCCCGCTGCGGCCGGACCTGCAGATCGCGTTCTTCCATCACACCGCCTTCCCGTCCAGCGATGTGTTCAACATCCTGCCATGGCGCCGCGACATCATCGGCAGCCTGCTGCAATGCGATTACGTGGGCTTCCACATTCCGCGCTACGTGGAGAACTTCGTCGATGCCGTGCGCTCGTTCGCGCCGGTGGAAATCGGCGCCACCGTGCCGTGCGCACCGCGCTTCCTGACCTACGGCTGCGCGCTGGGCGTCGATACGATGACCACCGAGATCGAAGTGGGCGGCCGCCGCGTGGCGCTGGGCGCGCACCCGGTGGGCACCGACGTGGCGCTGATCGACCGTCTCGTGACGCAACCTGAAGTGGTGGAAAAAACCGCCGCCATCGAAGACTACCTGGCCGGTGTGACGGGCATCCTGTCCCTCGAACGCCTCGACTACGTCAAGGGCTCGCTGGAAAAGCTGCAGGCATTCGAGCGCCTGCTGGAATCGCATCCTGAACACATCGGCAAGGTCACGTTGCTGAACGTGATCACGCCGGCCGCGCCGGGCATGGAGATCTACGAAAGCCTGCGCGTGGAAGTGGACCGCGCCGTCGGCCGCATCAACGGCCGTTTCTCGACGCTGAACTGGGTGCCGGTGCGTTACTTCTACCGCTCGATTCCGTTCGACGAAGTGGTGGCCCATTACGCCGCCTGCGACGTGGCGTGGATCACGCCGCTGCGCGATGGCCTGAACCTGGTGGCCAAGGAATACGTGGCCGCGCGCAAGGCGGCCAATAAAGCCGGCGTGCTGGTGCTGTCCGAATTCGCCGGCGCCGCGGTGGAACTGCATGGCGCGCTGCTGGCCAATCCGTACGACGCGAACTCGATGACGGAAACGCTGCACCAGGCGCTGACGATGGGCGTCGAGGAACGCGCCTACCGCACGGCGCGGATGGCGATGATCGCCACCGAACACGACGTGACGCGCTGGGGCGACGACTTCCTGGCCGCCGTCACGGCCGGCAATCCGGACGACGAGCGAGAGGCGGCTTGATGGCGGGTGTCATGAATTACACGCTGGCGGGCAATGACGTCACGGCCTGGGTCATCGCGATCGCCATTGCCGTGGCGGTGTCCACGATCCTGTACACGGTAAACTCGGTGGTACTGCGCCGGCTGCGCATCATGTCGGTGCGCACGGAGACCTTCCTCGATGACGTGGCGGTGTGCGTGCTGGCCGCCACCAGCAAGACGTTCATCGTCGTCATGGGCCTGTATGCGGGTTCGCAGGGGCTGACGCTGGCGCCGAAACCGACGCTGCTGCTGTCGCACGGCGCGATCGTCGTGCTGCTGCTGCAGGTGGCGCGCTGGGGCGACGTGGGCATCCGCAACTGGATGGAGCATTACCGGCAACGGCGCAGCGCGGAAGATGCGGGCAGCACGACGTCCACCGCGGCCCTCGCCTTCGTCGTGCGCGCCGCGCTGTGGCTGATCATCATGCTGATGATCCTCGATAACTTCGGCGTCAACATCACCACGCTGGTGGCCAGCCTGGGCATCGGCGGTATTGCGGTGGCGCTGGCGATGCAGAACATCCTCGGCGACCTGTTCTCGTCGCTGTCGATCGTGCTGGACAAGCCGTTCGTCGTCGGCGACTTCATCATCGTCGGCGATGCGCTGGGCACGGTGGAATACGTGGGCCTGAAGACGACGCGCGTGCGCAGCCTGGGCGGCGAGCAGATCGTGTTCTCCAACTCGGACCTGCTGAAAAGCCGCATCCGCAACTACAAGCACATGCAGACGCGCCGCATCGTGTTCGGCTTCGGCGTCAGCTACGAGACCACCGACGAACAGGCGCTGCTGATTCCTGAGATCGTCCGCGACATCGTCAACGAACTGCCGGACGTGACGTTCGACCGCGCCCACTTCAAGCAGTACACGCCGTCATCGCTGGACTACGAGGTGGTGTTCTACGTGACGACGGCCGACTACAACATCTACATGGACCGCCAGCAATCGGTCAACGTGGCCCTGCTGCGCCGCCTGCGCGAAGCCGGCATCCGCTTCGCCCATCCGCTGCAGGTGATGACCGTGGCCAATCCTGCGGAGCTAGTGCCGCAGGCAGGATGACAACGACCGCGGCTGGGGACTGTCCCTGCAAGGGAC
>DKJA01000014.1:0-10584 GCA_002454505.1 Oxalobacteraceae bacterium UBA6704 | reverse complement strand
CCCCGGGGTTGCAGTTTGCCGGCATGCCACTGAAGTCAAAGACAACCCCGGGGACAGCCGAATCGTCGGACCGCCCCTGCGGAAAAATGGGGACGGACCCCATTTCTCGGGCAATGTTTCTCGGAAAATGGGGTCCGTCCCCATTTTCTTGGCAACTTTTTAGAAAAACTGCCGCCAGTCGGCCAGCCATGCCGGCACATCCTCGACCGGCATCGGGCTGGCGATGTAGAAGCCCTGCGCGTAGGTGCAGCCCAGCCCTTGCAGGAAATCCCAGTCCTGCTTCGTCTCGACACCCACGGCGCAGGAGTTGCGGTCCAGCGAGCGGGCCAGGCCCAGGTAGGATTTCAGCACCGTGCCGATCGCCCGCTTGCGCGAGGCGCCGTCGACAAAGCTGCGGTCGATCTTCAGCTCGGAGAACGGGATCGACGCCAGCAGCTGCAGGTTCGAGCGCCCGGTGCCGTAGTCGTCGATGGCCAAGCCGAAGCCCATCATCCGCAGCCGCAGCAGCCGTTCCAGGAAGTGCGGGTCGGACTGCAGCACGAACGATTCGGTGATTTCAAACGTGATGTAGCCGGGCAGGATGCGGTGCCGTTCCAGGCACGCCTGCATCTGCGCGACGAACTGCGCATGCACCAGCGTCGACGGATCGACGTTGATCGACACCGAGATCGGAATGCCCTGGTCGTGCAGCGTGCGGCACGCCAGCACGGACTTCTCGATCATGCTCCAGTCGAGGAAATCGATGCGGCCGTTCGCCTCCAGCACCGGCACGAATGCGGCGGGCCCGAGCACGCCGTGCTGCGGATGCCGCCAGCGCGCGAACATCTCGAGTCCCTTGACCTGCCCCGTTTCCAGCTCGATCTTCGGCTGGAAGAACGGCTCGAACTCGCGCGCCTGCAGGCCCTTGCCCACTTCGGCGAACGTGAACGACGGCGCCTGCGCCTCGGCCGTGGGCACCGGCGGGCGCCGGTAATTGGCAACCAGTGCATGCAGCCGCTGCGCCGCGATCGGCTTCGGCAGCGCGCCCAGCAGATCGACGCCGTACGCCAGCGCCATCGTCTCGACGGAGAACAGGATGTCGCTGCTCTCGGCGCCGACGACGATCACGCCGGAGCGGCATTCGTCCTCGGCCAGGCGGCGGATCAGTTCCAGCCCGTCCATGCCGGGCAGCGCCAGGTCCATGACGACGATGTCGATGAACGGCGCGGCGCCGGCAATGATGCGCAGCGCGGCATGGCCATCCGGCGCCACCTGCACATGCTGTGCTCCGGCGCTGCGCAGCAGGCCGGCCAGCAGCTCGCGCTGCACCGGTTCGCCCGCGACGACCAGCAACTGCAACCCGGCGATCTCCATGCTGCCTCCGCTAATGTTTAGGATTGACGCTGCCTGACCTGCTCGAAGAAGCAGACCGCCGCGCACGCGGCGACGTTCAGCGACTCCACCTGCCCCAGGTGCGGGATGACGACCTGGTGCCGCGCCAGCGACAGCAGCTGGTCCGACACGCCCTGCCCCTCGTGCCCGAACACCCAGGCGACGGGCCGGTCAAGATCAACATCGTACAGCTTCTGTTTCGCATAGCCGCTCGTGGCCAGCGTAGCGATCTTCGCATCCGCCAGCAGCGGCGCCAGTTCCGCGCCCTCGTATATGTCGAGCACGAAGTGCGCGCCCATCGCCGCGCGCAGCACCTTCGGCGACCAGCAGAACGCCGTGCCGGCGCTGCAATACACTTCCGTGATGCCCGCCGCGGCGGCGCTGCGCAGGATCGAGCCGACGTTGCCCGGGTCCTGCACATTGTCCAGCAGGACGGCGTTGACGGACAGCGCCGCCGGCACCGCCTTCACCGGTGTCTGCACCAGGAACATCACGCCCACGCCGTGCTCCACCTGCGACAGCGCTTCGTACAGCGCGTCCGGCAGTTGCAGGCAGTGCGCATGCGCCGCTTCCAGCTTCGCGACGATGGCCGCGACTTCCGGATGCTTCGCACCCGTCTCGCTGACGATGCACTGCTCCGGCATGCCGCGCAGCTGCAGCCACGTTTCGCACAGGTGCACGCCATCCAGCAGCGTGCGGCCGGCCTTGCGGCGGGCCGACGCACTCGTCGCCATTTGCTTTAAATCTTTGTATTGCGCGTTGTCGCGCGACGTGATGTGCTTCATGGTCCGACTTTCACAGCGATTGCTCCAGCAGTACGCGCACCGGCGCAAACGAGCGGCGGTGCACCGGCGAGACGCCATGGGCTTTCAGCGCGGCCAGATGCTGCGCCGTGCCGTAGCCCTTGTGCTGGTCGAAACCGTACTGCGGATATTTTTTATGCAGCTTGCGCAACGCTTCGTCGCGCGCCGTCTTGGCCAGGATCGAGGCGGCGGAGATCGATTCGATCTTGTCGTCGCCGTCGATGATGGCGATGGTCTGGATCTTCATCACGGGGCACTTGTTCCCGTCGATCAGCGCCAGCGTGGGAATCGTCTCCAGCATGTGCACGGCCCGCTTCATCGCCAGCAGCGATGCCTGCAGGATGTTCAGCTTGTCGATCTCCGCCTCGGACGCCTTGGCGATGGCCCACGCGATGCAGTCGCGCTTGATCAGCGGCGCCAGCTCGTCGCGCCTTGCTTCCGTCAGCTTCTTCGAGTCGCGCAGGCCGGCAATCGGGCGCTCGCGGTGCAGGATCACGGCGGCCGCGTACACGGGGCCGGCCAGCGGACCGCGGCCCGCTTCGTCCACGCCGCAGATGATTTCTTCCAGGGAGTATGGCAGGTCGTCGAACAGGCCGTTTTGCATGGTGCTCATTGGTAGTTGGCCTTCGTGTGGCTGGGGACTGTCCCTGCAAGGGCCTGTCCCCGGGGTTGCCTTTCCGACTGCATCGTGAAAACGTCAACAACAGCCCCAGGGACAGCCGAATCGTCGGACCGCCCCTTCGGGGACAGTCCCCAGCCCCGTGCTGCGCCAACAATACGATTCATCGTGCTTCAATCACTTTCATCACGGCCTCCGCTCCCGCCTGCGCGCTGTTGCGCAGCAGGCTGTGGTGCATGTCCGTGAAACGTTGGGCCAGCATCAGCCGGTGCGGCGCATCGGTGAGCTGCTGCCACAGCGCGTCCGCCAGGCCCTGCGGGCTGGCCGCGTGCTGCAGCAGTTCCGGCACGAGGAATTCGCGCGCCAGGATATTGGGCAGGCCGATCCACGGCTGGTAACCCATGTGGCGCATGATTTCCCACGATGCCCGCATCATTTTATAGGCAATCACCATCGGCTTCTTGTACAGCGCCACTTCCAGCGACGCCGTGCCGGAGGCGACCATCACCGCGTCGGCCGCGCAGATCGCCGTATGGCTCTGCCCTTCCAGCAGCTGGATCTCCACGTCCTGCAGGCCCGCCTCGGCCACCAGCTGCAGGAAGTACTGCCGCTGCTTCTCGCCCGCCATCGGCGCGACGAAACGCAGCGACCGGTCGCGCTGCTTCAGCAGCTTCAAGGCGCTGACGAAGGCCACCGTGTTGTACTTCAATTCGCCCATGCGGCTGCCCGGCATCACGGTGACGACGTTCGCGTCTTCGGGAATGCCCAGTCGCCGGCGCGCGGCCGCTTCGTCCGGCACCAGCGGGATCAGTTCCGCCAGCGGATGCCCGACATAGGTGACGGGCACGCCGGCCTTGCGATAAATCTCTTCCTCGAACGGGAAGATCACCAGCATGTGCGACACATTGCTGATGATCTTCTTGATCCGTCCGCCCCGCCACGCCCAGATCTGCGGGCCGATGTAATGCATCGTCGGGATGCCGGCCGCTTTCAGTTCGCCCTCCAGCCCGAGGTTGAAACCCGGGTAGTCGGCGCCGATGAACACGGCCGGCTTCTCGGCGATCAGGCGCTCCTTCAGGTTGCGCTGGATCGCCTTCAGTTCGCGGTAGCGGGGAATGATTTCAAACAGGCCGCGCACTGTCATCGTTTCGAGTGGCACATGCGATTCGAAGCCCTGGGCGATCATCGCCGGGCCGCCGATGCCGTGGAAGCGGGCGTGCGGCAGCCTTGGCCGCAGGCCGGATAACAGCCGCGCGGCCAGCACGTCGCCGGAGGGTTCCCCGGCGACGAGCGCCACCGAGATATCAGCGGACGATGCCACGGCTCGCGGTATCGAGGAAGGTACGGAACGACTGCAGGTGCGCGGCACCGGCAGCGTCGACCCTGGCAAGCTCCTGCTCCTGCTCCAGCAGCGCCGCCTTGGCTTCGTCCAGCGTCAGCCCGGAGCGGTACAGCGTTTTGTAGGCATGGCGCAGCGCGTTGATCTGCTCACGCGTGAAGCCGCGGCGTTTCAGGCCTTCGATATTGATGCCGTGGGCCTGCGCCGGGTTACCGTTCAACAGCACGAACGGTGGCACGTCCTGCGTCAGGCTCGTGCTCATGCCGACGAAGGCGTGGGCGCCGATCTTGCAGAACTGGTGCACGTTGGCGTAGCCGCTCATGATGACCCAGTCGCCGATCTCCACGTGCCCCGCCATCTGCGCGTTGTTCGAGAAGACCGTGTTGTTGCCCACCACGCAGTCGTGCGCCAGATGCACGTAGGCGGAGATCCAGTTGTCGTTGCCCAGTTTCGTGACGCCCTTGTCCTGCACGGTGCCCACGTTGAACGTGCAGAATTCGCGGATCGTGTTGCGGTCGCCCACTTCCAGGCGCGTCGGTTCGCCGTTCCACTTCTTGTCCTGCGGCGGCGCGCCGATCGACGAGAACTGGAAGAACTTGTTGTCCGCGCCGATCGTCGTGTGGCCTTCGATGACCACGTGCGGGCCGACCCACGTGCGCTCGCCGATCGTCACGTCGGCGCCGACGATGGAATAGGCGCCGATCTCGACGCCCTCGCCCAGCTGCGCCTTCGGATCGACGATCGCGGTTGGATGGATGATCGCCATGCTGTCTCCCCGCCGCTTACGCGTCCGCGGTGTTACGGATGGTGCACATCAGTTCCGCTTCGACGGCCGTCTGGCCATCGACGCTGCCCACCGCCTTGTACTTCCAGATGCCGCGCGACACGCGCAGGATCTCGACGTCCATCTTCAGCTGGTCGCCGGGGCCGACCGGGCGCTTGAAGCGCGCGTTGTCGATGCCCACGAAGTAGACGACGGAGTTCTCGTCCGGCTTCACGCCCATCGTCAGGAACGACAGAATGGCCGCCGTTTGCGCCATCGCTTCGATCATCAGCACGCCCGGCATCACCGGCTTGTGCGGGAAGTGGCCGTTGAAGAATTCTTCGTTGACGGTGACGTTCTTGATCGCGGTGATCGTCTTGTTCGCTTCCCACGTCAGCACGCGGTCCACCAGCAGCATCGGATAGCGGTGCGGCAGCAGTTCCTTGATCTGGTTGATGCAGAGGGTCTTGTTTTCAGCAGTGGTCATGATTCGTCTTCTTGATTGGTATTGGTCTTGATGGTTTTTTCCAGCGCGCGGACCTTCTCGCGCATCGTCGGCAGGTTGCGGACGATGGCGGCCGATTTTTCCCAGTCGCTGTTTTTCGCCAGCGGGTAGAAACCCGTGTACTGGCCCGGTTCCGTGATCGAGCGCGATACCATGCTGCCCGAGGAAATGTGCACGTGGTCGCCGATGGTCAGGTGGCCCAGCACCATGGCGGCGCCGCCGAACGTGCAGTACTTGCCGATCTTCGCGCTGCCCGCCACGCCGACGCAGCCGGCCATCGCCGTGTGCGCGCCGATATGGCAGTTGTGGCCGATCTGGATCTGGTTGTCGAGCTTGACGCCGTCTTCGATGACGGTGTCGGCCAGCGCACCGCGGTCCACGGTCGTGTTGGCGCCGATGTCGACGTCGTCGCCGATCACCACGCGGCCCGTTTGCGGGATCTTGATGTAGACGCCGCCCTCGTTGGCAAAGCCGAAGCCGTCGGTGCCGATCACGGCGCCCGAGTGCAGGATGCCGCGCGCGCCGATCACGCAGCGGGCGTGGAACGTCACGTTGGCGAAGAACTGCGTGCGTTCGCCCACCACGGCCTCGCGGCCCACGTAGCAGCCGGCGCCGATGACGGCATGCGCGCCGATCACGGCGCCCGCTTCCACCACGGCTTTCGGGCCGATGTGGGCGGTCGGATCGACCTGCGCCGTGTCGTCCACGAATGCCGTCGGATGCACGCCGGCCGGCGGCACGAAGGCTGTCAGCGCTTCGAAATACTGCGCGGCGCGGGCAAAGTAGGCGTACGGGTTCTTCGTGACGATGCGCGCGCCCGCGTAGGTCTGGCCCACCAGGTCGGCGTCGTGCGGCGACAGGATCAGCGCGGCCGCCCGGCTCTGGCCGGCCTGCGCGCGGAATTTGCTATTGCTGAGAAAGCTGATGTGTGAAACGCCGGCGTCCGTCAACGGTGCGATGCCGACCACTTCGGTGGCCGGGTCGCCGATCAACTCTCCGCCGAAGCGCTCGACCAGTTCTCCTAGTCGAATGCCCATGAAAAAATCCTATCCCTGAAAGTGGCGAATGCCGGACCGGCCGAATAACGGCCGGTCCGGCATCGCATTGAGCCATATGGCTTACTTGTCCTTGTCGAGTGCCGCCAGGACTTTGTCGGTGATGTCGATGCGCGGGCTGGCCCACACGGCGTCCTGCACGACGATATCGAAGCCCTCGGTCTGCGCGAGCTGCTTGATGATCTTGGTCGCCTTCTCGGCGATCGCGGCGCGCTCCTCGTTGGTGCGCTGGTTCAGGTCTTCGCGGAACTCGCGCTGGCGGCGCTGGAATTCCTTGTCCAGGTCGGCCACCTCGCGCTGGCGCTTGAACTGCTCGGGTTCCGGCAGCGTCGGCGCTTCCTTGGCCAGCTTGTCGGATGCCGCCTTCAGGCGGCCGGCCAGCTCCTGCACGGCCTTTTCGCGTTTCGAGAACTCTTCGGCCAGCTTGTCGCCGGCCAGCTTGGCCAGCTTCGACTCGTTATAGATACGCTCCGGGCTGAGCCAGGCGATGCGGGAGGACTGCGCATGCGCCGGCGCCAGCGTGAGCCAGCCCAACGCCATGACGGCAACGACCTTGCCCAGCGTAGCGGATGCAGTCTTCAACATGTTTCTCCTATTACTCTCGTTCGGCAGCAGCGCAGGCGCGTCAGAAGCCGGTACCCATCTGGAACTGGAAGCGTTCCAGGCGATCGCCCGGCTGGGCGTTCAGGGGCTTAGCATAACTCAACTTGAGCGGACCCACCGGCGAAATCCAGCTGATGCCCAGGCCGGTCGCATAACGCAGCTCCTGCAGGCGCATGCGCTGGCCTTCCTGGTACACCTGGCCGCCGTCGAGGAACGCGAACCAGCGCAGGCTGCGGTCCTTGCCCTGGCCGGGGAACGGGAACTGCAGCTCGGCGTTGCCGATCAGGCGCGACGCGCCGCCCAGCGCATCCAGGTTCTCCGGATCGACGTAACCCAGCGACGAGCTGTAATAGCCGCGCACCGAGCCGATGCCGCCCGCGTAGAAGTTCTTGAACACGGGGTATTCGTTGTGGTCGATGCCGTGGCCGTAATCGAACTCGCCCTTCAGCGCCAGCGTCATGTACGACGTCAGCGGACGATACCACTGGTGCTCGTACACCATGCGGAAGTACTTCGAATCGCCCACCAGGTCGACCTCGAGGTTGGCGCGCTGGTAGCGGCCGATGGTCGGCGTCACCGAGCTGTCGCGGCTGTCGCGGCCCCAGGCCATCGTCAGCGGCAGCGAGTTCGACGACACGGTGCCTTCGCCGCTGGCCGGACCGCCCAGGTTGCGCACGTATTTCTTGTAGAAGCTCGGCGACGTTTCGTCGGTGGTGACGGTGGCGTGCTCCAGGCCGATACCGAAGAACACGGTGTCGACTTCGGAGAACGGCACGCCCCAGCTGACACGGCCGCCCTTCTGCTTGATCGAGTAGGCGCCGATGTTGACCGCCGGCGGTTCGAACGTGCGCAGGTACAGCTCGTAGCTCTGCGACACGCCGTCGTCCGTGTAGTACGGGTTGGTCTGCGAGAACGCGATCGTGCGGCTGTATTTCGACGTGTTCAGGTCGATACCCACCGTGTTGCCCGAACCGGCGAAGTTGGCCTGCTGGATCGACGCGGACAGGCTGAATTTCTCCGCCTGCGAGAACGCGCCGCCGATCTGGAAGTTACCGGTCGGTTTTTCGACGACCGTCATGTTGACGTCCACCTGGTCCGACGTGCCCTGCGCTTCCGGCGTGTCGATCGTCACGTCCTTGAAGTAGCCCAGGCGGTCGACGCGGTCGCGCGACAGCTTGATCTTGTTGGCGTCGTACCAGCTCGATTCGAACTGGCGGAACTCGCGGCGGATCACTTCGTCGCGCGTGGTGGTATTGCCCTGGATGTTCATGTGGCGCACATAGGCGCGCTTGCCCGGATCGATCATGAACGTGAAGGCCACTTCGCGCTTTTCGCGGTCCACTTCCGGATTGGCGTTCACGTTGGCGAACGCGTAGCCGAAGGTGCCCAGGCGGTCGGTGATCAGTTTATTGGTCGCGGTCAGGCGCGCGCCGGAATACGTCTGGCCGTCCTTCAGCAGCACCAGCTGGCGCAGCTCTTCTTCGCGGCCGAACATCTCGCCTTCGAACTTGATGCCACGCACGGCGTACTTCTCGCCTTCGGTGATGTTGATGGTGAGGTAGATGTCCTTCTTGTCCGGCGTGATCGACACCTGCGTCGAATCGACGTTCATCTCGATGTAGCCGCGGTCCAGGTAGAACGACTTCAGCGCCTCGATGTCGCCGGTCAGCTTGGTCTTCGAGTACTGGTCGGCCTTGGTGTACCAGCTCAGCCAGCCGGACGTGTTCAGCGACAGCTGGTCGCGCAGCTCCTTGTCCTTGAAGGTCTTGTTGCCGACGATGTTGATCTGCTTGATGCGGGCGATCTCACCTTCGTCGACGCCGAACGTGATGGACACGCGGTTGCGCTCCATCGGCGTGACGGTGGTGGTGATCTTGACGCCATACAGGCCGCGCGACAGGTACTGGCGCTTGAGCTCCTGCTCGGCGCGGTCGGTGGTGGCCTTGTCGAAGGTCTTCGCTTCGCCGACACCGATGTCCTTCAGCGCCTTGACCAGCATGTCCTTCTCGAATTCGTGGGTGCCGGTGAAATCCACCTTGGCGATCGCGGGACGTTCCTCGACGATCACGACGAGCACGTTGCCGTCCGCTTCCAGGCGCACGTCCTTGAAGATGCCGGTGGCGTACAGGGCCTTGATGGTGGTGACGCTCTTGTCGTCGCTGAAGGTTTCGCCGACGCGCACGGGCAGGTAGCTGAACACCGTGCCCGCTTCGGTACGCTGGATGCCTTCCACCCGGATGTCCTTGACGACGAACGGTTGGATGGCGAAAGCGCTGCCGGAGCAGAAAGCGAGGACGGCGGCGCCGATCAGCGAACGACGAAAGGATGGCAAGGCGAGGCGGTCAGTGTTGAATTTCATTGGCAAATATAATGGCTCAGAAGCTGGTTCGCGATGCCAGGGCCAGTCTTGCGACAGCCACTACCATTCCGAACCAGCTTCCCTAACACGAGACTGCACACGCGGCCGGGCGGATCACATCAACCGCGCGACGTCGTTGAACACAGCGAGCGCCATCAAGGTCACCAACAATCCAACGCCCAGACGCTGTGCAATCTCCCCAAAACGCTCCGGCACCGGGCGCCCAGTCAAAACTTCCACGGAATAATACAGCAAAAGCCCACCATCCAGAACCGGTATCGGTAGCAAATTCATTACGCCGAGGCTGATGCTGACGATGGCGACGAACGACAGGTAGCTCGCCAGGCCGATGCGCGAACTCTGGCCCGCGTAGTCGGCGATGGTGATCGGGCCCGTGACATTCTTCCACGAGACTTCGCCGATGATCATCCGGCCGATCATCTTCACCGTCAGCACGCTGGTTTCCCAGACCTTGCGGGTGGCCTTGGCGACCGCGTGGACCGGGCCGTCCGCCACGACGATCATATCGGGCTGCCCGACGAGGCCGACCTTGATCTTACCGACTGTTACACCGTCTTGCCCGCTTTTACCTTCCGCCCCGCCCTCCGGCACGACGGACAGCTGCAGCGCCTCGCCGCCGCGCACCACGTCGAGCAGCACCGTGCGGCCGGCCGACTTGCGGATCACCGACGTGAAGACGCCCACATCGTCCACCGGCACGCCGTCCAGCGCGACGACGCGGTCGCCCGCGCGCAGGCCGGCGCGCGCACCGGGACCGTTCGGATCGACCTGCCCCAGCACGGGCGGCGGCAGCCGCAACGCGAAACCCAGCTCGCCGGGCACGTCGCCATCGAGCGTGGCGGCGCGCAGCGCGGCGGCCGGCAGCTCGAAGCTGAAGCGGCCGCGGCCCGGGCGGTCCACTTCCACGCTGGCCGGCTGGCCATCCTTGGCTTCGACGGCCGCCTGGATCAGCTCCCAGCGCAGGTCGTTCCAGCCGGCGACGGGATTGCCCTTGACGGCCACCACCACGTCGTCGCGATCCAGGCCGGCCAGCGCGGCCGCCGTTTCCTTCGCCGGCTGGGCGATGCGGCTGGCCGGTTCTTCGAGGCCGTACATGTACAGGCCGGCGAACACGACGATGGCCAGCAGGAAGTTGGCGATCGGGCC
>DKJA01000106.1:15637-40308 GCA_002454505.1 Oxalobacteraceae bacterium UBA6704 | reverse complement strand
CAGCGTGGATTTACCGGCGCCGTTCGGGCCGATGATGCCGACGATGGCGCCGGCTGGCACCACGAAACTCAGGTTATCGATCAACAGACGGTCGCCGAACGCCTTTGACACGTTCTTGAATTCGATGACGTCGTTGCCCAGCCGTTCGGCGACAGGAATGAAGATCTCCTGCGTCTCGTTGCGCTTCTGGTATTCGTATTCGGACAGTTCGTTGAAGCGGGCCAGGCGGGCCTTCGACTTGGCCTGGCGGGCCTTGGGATTCTGGCGCGACCATTCCAGCTCCGTCTTCAGCGCTTTCTGGCGCGCCGACTCGGTGGATTCCTCCTGTTTCAGGCGGGCCTGCTTCTGGTCCAGCCAGGAGCTGTAGTTGCCTTTCCATGGAATGCCGTGGCCGCGGTCCAGTTCCAGGATCCATTCGGCGGCATTGTCGAGGAAGTAGCGGTCGTGGGTGATGCCGACCACGGTGCCCGGGAAGCGCAGCAGGAACTGCTCCAGCCATTCGACGGATTCCGCATCCAGGTGGTTGGTCGGTTCGTCGAGCAGCAGCATGTCGGGCTTCGACAGCAGCAGCTTGCACAGCGCCACGCGGCGTTTCTCGCCGCCGGACAGCACGCCGATCTTGGCATCCCATGGCGGCAGGCGCAGCGCATCGGCGGCCATTTCCAGCTGCGTGTTCAGGTTGCCGCCGTCGGACGATGCGATGATCGCTTCCAGGCGCTGTTGCTCGGCGGCCAGCGCGTCGAAGTCGGCGTCTTCCTCGGCATAGGCGGCGTACACGGCGTCCAGCTTGGCTTGCGCTTCGGCTGCTTCGCCCAGGCCCGATTCCACTTCCTGGCGGACGGTTTTTTCCGGATCCAGCTGCGGTTCCTGCGGCAGGTAGCCGATGTTCAGGCCCGGCATCGGGCGCGCTTCGCCCTGGATGTCGGTGTCGATGCCGGCCATGATTTTCAGCAGCGTCGATTTGCCGGAGCCGTTCAGGCCCAGCACGCCGATCTTCGCGCCCGGGAAGAACGACAGGGAGATGTCCTTGAGGATCTGGCGCTTGGGCGGGACGATTTTGCCCACGCGGTTCATGGTATAGACGTAGTTTGCCATTGAGAAAGTCTCGAATCCAGTGTTGGTCAATGCAGAAGGTCAACAAGGATACGCCAAACGGCGCTTGTCAGCCAGTTATGAGAAGACTGCGGGCTGGCTGCAGTGACAATCCGCGTGATTTGCCGGGCCGCCTATCGCTTATAGTCACGTCACCCCATTCCAGGAGTTCCTGCATGCGCCACGCCATCCCGTCCATCGCCCTGCTGGCCTGCTGCATGAGCGCGGCGGCGGCCGGCGATGATCCGGTGCCGCCATCCTCGCTGGCGGCGCGCGTGCTCGGCAGCGCCGGCAGGATCGACCGCGAGCTGCGCACCATCGACCAGCCCGACGGCGCCACGCCCACCGTCGTCATCCGTGCCGAGCGGGCCATCGAGCCGGACAAGAAGCACCGCAACCGCACGCATGGCTTCTCGGTCGACAGTTATGTGTCGCCGGATGGCGTCGTCGTCACGCGCCAGACGAACCGCAACGGCGTCTCCTGCTTCACCGGCGCATCGTTCGCGCCGCGCATGCTGCCGCGCGCCACCCGGGAGGTGAACTGCCCGCCCGACGACGAGCCGTGGCAGTCCCGCTGAAAACCGGTGACAGGCTCTTAGTCGGGTGCCGCCGGAATAAGAGCCTGTCACCGGTTTTCACGCCGTTCGCCGGGCAGCGAGAAACCCCTCCGCCACATACAACCCCAGCGCACTCCAGATGACGATAAAGCCGGCCAGCCGCGCCGGCGAGAACGTTTCGTGGAACACGATCAGGCCGAGGATCATCTGGATCGTCGGCGCGATGTACTGCAGCATGCCCAGCACGGACAGCGGAATGCGGCGCGCGCCGGCCGCGAACAGCAGCAGGGGGATCGCGGTGATCGGGCCGGCCGCGACCAGCAGCCAGCGGGTGCTGTCGTTCGGCGTGTTGACGAAGGTGTTGGCGCCGTGCGCCGTCAGCCAGATCAGGTAGCCGGCGGCCAGCGGGAACAGCAGCAGCGTCTCGAACGACAGGCCTTCCAGCGCCGCCAGCGCGGCCGTCTTGCGCAGCAGACCGTAGCCGCCGAACGTGACCGCCAGGGCCAGCGCGATCCACGGCAGCTGGCCGGCCTGCCACGTCAGCCAGACGACGCCGGCCGCCGCCACGCCGATCGCGATCCACTGGCCGCGGCGCAGCCTTTCCTTCAGCACCAGCAGGCCCAGCAGCACATTGAGCAGCGGCGTGATGAAGTAGCCCAGGCTGGCGTCGAGCACGTGGCCGTGGTTGACGGCCCAGATATAGATGCCCCAGTTGGCCGTCAGCAGCAGCGCGCTGGCGGCGAACGTGCCGACAATCTTCGGCGCGCGCAGCACCTGCGGCAGCCATTTCCACTGCTGCCGTACGGTCAGCACGATGGCCAGGAACAGCAGCGACCACACCATCCGGTGGGCCAGGATCTCGACCGGCGGCACTTCGCCGATGGCGTGGAAATACAGCGGGAACAGGCCCCACAGCAGGAAGGCGAGGGTGGCATTGACGACGCCGCCGTTCATGCTGGCACCGCCTTCCGGCGTGGCGATGCGTAAGGCGCGCCTTGCGCGGAGCGCCGGCAGTAGAGTGGGGAAACGGCGATGGACGGCGGCATATCGTTATACGGATTTCGTTGTTATTTTGTGAAGGGCAAGGGGACGACATTACCATATCGGCGCGAAATCCGTCAGGCGGACCGAGCTTGCTTTTCATGGGCAGTTGACCTATTGTGCAATGCGCAAAAACTCCAATCAGGTGCGAATTTGTCAGATAAAAAGAGCAGCATCGCCGCGTTGACGCTGGCCGCGGTGGGCATCGTCTATGGCGATATCGGTACCAGCCCCCTGTACACGCTGAAGACGATCTTCGACCCGGACCACGGGCTGGTGCTGAACGAAGCCAACCTGCTCGGCATCATCTCGCTGATCTTCTGGGGCCTGGCATTGATCGTCTCGCTGAAATACGTGACCCTCGTGCTGCGTGCCGACAACCGCGGCGAGGGCGGCATCATGGCGCTGATGGCGCTGGCGCTGAACTCCGTCACCAAGCGCTCCGGCTTCACCTTCCCGCTGCTCGTCATCGGCGTGCTGGGCGCCACGATGTTCTATGGCGACAGCGTCGTCACGCCGGCCATTTCCGTGCTGGGTGCGATCGAGGGGCTGGAAGTCGCGGCGCCCGCGCTGGAGCAGTACGTGGTGCCGGCCACGATCGTCGTGCTGGTGTCGCTGTATGCCGTGCAGCGCCATGGCACGGCCGGCATCGGCCGCTTCTTCGGTCCCGTGATGATGGTGTGGTTCACCGCGCTGGCCATCATGGGCATCATCAACATCGCCGCCGAGCCGCGCATCCTGCATGCGCTGAACCCCGTGCATGCGTTTACGTTCATGCTCGATAACGGCTTCATCGCCTTTGTCGCGCTGGGCGCCGTGGTGCTGGCGTTCACCGGCGCCGAGGCGCTGTATGCGGACATGGGCCACTTCGGCAAGCAGCCGATCCGCATGGCGTGGTTCATGGTCTGCTTCCCCGCGCTGGCGCTGAACTACTTCGGCCAGGGCGGCCTGCTGCTGGCGCATCCGGAGGCGATTTCCAACCCGTTCTTCCAGCAGCTGGGCAGCTGGAGCGTGTATCCGCTGGTGGTGCTGTCGACGATGGCGGCCGTGATCGCGTCGCAGGCGACGATTTCCGGCACGTTCTCGATGACCAAGCAGGCCATCGCGCTGGGGCTGCTGCCGCGGATGCGCGTGCTGCACACGTCGGAACACCAGATCGGCCAGATCTACATCCCGGCCGTCAACTGGCTGCAGCTGTGCGTGGTGCTGATCGCCGTCGTCGGCTTCGGCTCGTCGGACAGCCTGGCCGGCGCCTACGGCATCGCCGTCACCGCCACGATGCTGGCCACCACCGTGCTGACCTTCTTCGTGATCCGCTACCGCTGGCACCTGCCGCTGGCCGTGTGCTTCGCCGCCACCGGCTTCTTCATCGTGATGGACGTGATGCTGTTCTCGGCCAGCACGCTGAAGCTGTTCCACGGCGGCTGGATGCCGCTGGCGCTGGGCACCGCGCTGTTTACCATCATGATGACGTGGCGCACCGGCCGCCACCTGCTGTTCAAGAACCTGGAAAAGCACGCCATCCCGCTGGATAACTTCCTCGACTCGCTGTTCGTGGCGCCGCCCGTGCGGGTGCCCGGCACCGCCGTGTTCCTGCGCGGCGAAAGCGACGGCGTGCCGCACGCGATGCTGCACAACCTGCTGCACAACAAGGTGCTGCACGAGCGGGTGGTGTTCCTCACCGTGCATATCCTCGAAGAGCCTTACGTGGCGCTGGAGGACCAGGTGCGCATCGCCGGCCTGGGGCACGAGTGCTACCAGGTCAACGTGCAGTACGGCTTCAAGGACGAACCGGACATTCCCGCCGTGATGGCGCTGTGCTCCGGCCACGGCCTGGTCTTCGAGATGATGGAGACGTCGTTCTTCATCGCCCGCCAGACCGTCATCTCGGCGCCCAACGGCGGCATGTCGCCGTGGCGCGAGCACCTGTTCGTGGCCATGTCGCGCAATGCGCGGGCGGCGGCGGATTACTACCAGATCCCGCCGAACCGGGTGATCGAGCTGGGTACGCAGGTGGAAATCTGACGGGCGCGATTGCAACGGATTTGTAAAGAAATGTGTTGGCTTCCGGGCGGTGGTGACAGTCTGTTAAACTTCCGCTCTGTCCGCGCGGGGTCCGCGCCAAGGTTCCTAAATCAACCGATCATCACCGATCATTTACATTTGTAAGAGTGACCACATGAAATCGATGTTCCAAATTATCGCGACCCTCGCCTGTGCACTGGCCCTGACCGCTTGCGGCGGCGGCAGCGACGACGACGACACGACCAGCATCCCCACCGACCTGAGCGGCCTGACCAAGACCGACCTGGTGGTCGGCACCGGCATCGAAGCGATCGCTGGCGACCAGCTGACGGTGAACTACACGGGCTGGCTGTACGACAGCACGAAAACGGATGGCAAGGGTGCCCAGTTCGAAACCTCCACGGCCGGCAGCCCGTTCACGTTCACGCTGGGTCGCGGCACCGTGATCTCCGGCTGGGACCAGGGCATTCCCGGCATGCGCGTCGGTGGCAAGCGCCGCCTGACGATCCCGTATTCGCTGGCTTACGGCGCGACCGCCAAGTCGGCCGGCGCCAGCGGCGTGGCGATTCCCGCCTACAGCCCGCTGGTGTTCGAAATCGAGGTGGTGGCGATCAAGCGCTGAGCGTTTTTCGGTGCATGAAAAGATGGCGGCCTGCGGGCCGCCATTTTTTTTGCTCCGTTGCGGGGAGCAGCGGGCAGACAGGCAAAGTCGATGTCAACCGAGGGGACAGTCCCCAACAGCGGGGGCAGTCCCCGGTCAATCGCGCAGCGCGTCGGCCGGTGCCAGCCGCAAGGCGGCCAGCGCATGGCGGGCGGTGGCCAGCAACGCCACCGCGGCCGCCAGCAGCGTCGCCAGCAGCAGCGGCCACTGGCCCAGCGGCGCCCGTTCGACGAAGCCGGCCAGGTAGCGCTCCGTGGCCAGCCAAGCCAGCGGCAGGCCGATGGCCGCGCCGGCCGCCAGCAGCGCCGCGTATTCGCGCCCCAGCAGCCGGGCGATGGCGGCCTTGCCGGCGCCGTACAGCTTGCGCAGCACGATCTGGCGCCGGTTGCGCTGCACGCTGTAGGCGGCCAGCACATAGATGCCGAAGGCGGCCAGCGCGCCGGCCAGCACCGTGGCGGCGCCCAGCATGCGGGCCAGGCGCAGGTCTTCCTCGTAGTTCCCGGCAAAGAAGGTGGCGGCACCGTTCACGTTCATGACCTGGTCGGGAAAATAGCGCCGCCACAGCGGCGCCAGCGCGCCTTCCACGGTCTGCCGGTCGGCCCCGGTGCGCAGCGTCAGCACGCCGTAGTCCGGCCGCAGCCGGTACACGACCGGCTCGGTGCGTTCGCGCAGGCTCTGGTGCCGGATGTCCGGTGCGATGCCGATCACGTTGCCGTCTTCCGTGAACGGGGCCCGGCCCACGGCGGCCTGCGGCGCCGCATAGCCCAGCGCCTGCACGGCCGCGGCGTTCAGCACCAGCGCCTGGCTGTCGGCCTGCTCGGTACCGGCCTGGAACAGCCGGCCGAACAGGGGGCGGATGCCGTACACGGCGAAAAAGTCCGGCGACACGTACTTGGTTTCCATGCGCAGGTCGCGGCCGTCACGGGTACGGAAGCCCTGCACCACCTTCCGGCCGTCGCGGCCGACCGCTTCGCCGGCCAGCGCCACGCCCTGCACGCCCGGCAGGCGGCGCACCGCATCCGCAAATGCCTGGATGACGGGCGGCGGCGTGCCGTCGGGCAGGTCGACGACGGCCAGCCGGGCCGGATCGAAGCCGGGATCGGCATGGCTGGCGAACCACGTCTGCCACGCCACGGCGATCGTCATGCCGCCCAGGCCGATGGCGGTGGCGAACTGCAGCACCGTCAGCAGCCGGCGCAGCCACAGGGCGCCGGCCGTTTCGCTGTTGTCGCGGCCGGCCAGCGCGGCGGCCGGGCGGACCCGCATCGACACGTATGCCGGCCACATGCCGGCACCGACACCCGTCAGCACCGCGGCCAGCAGGCCGATGGCGACCGCGCCCGCGCCGAACAGGCCGTCGAGCCGGCGGTTGACGAGGTCCGCGAACGTGGGCAGCAGCAGCCATGCCAGCACCATGCCCAGCACGGCGGCCAGCACCGCCACCACCACCGACTCGGCCAGGTATTGCGTCGCGACGCGGGGTGCGCTGGCGCCGAGCAGCTTGCGCAAGCCGGATTCGCGGCGGCGCTGCAGCGCCCGCACGGTGGCCAGGTTCACGTAGTTCGTCACGGCCAGCGCCAGGATCAGCAGCGCCACGGCGGCCAGGCCCAGCACGCCGGACAGCTTGCCGTAATCGTCGCCCGAACGGCCGGCGGCCAGGTCGGCATCGAAGTAGGCCTCCGGCAGCGCCATCAGCTTCACTTCCGTGCCGGGGCCCTGCATGGTCTTGCCGATCGGCCGCGCGCGCATGGCCTGCTCCATCGGCGACCCGTCGACGGCCCGCTGCAGCAGGTGCTGCAGGCCGGCCAGGTCGGCAGCGGGCCTGACCTTCAGGAACACCAGGCCGCGCTTCCAGCCGGGCGTCGGCGTGCGTTCGGCCGCGGGACGGGCGCGGCTCAAGGGCCCGGTCAGCGCCTGCCACGTGACGGTGCTGTTGGCCGGCACGTCCGGCAGCACGGCCAGCACGCGCAGCGTTTCGCCATTGACGAGGAGCGTCCGGCCCAGCGGATCGGCGCCGTTGCCGAACAGCCGCCGGCCTGTTTCGACGGTCACGGCCAGGCCGTCCGGCCGCGTCAGCGCAGCGTGCAGGTCGCCGGCCAGCGGCACGATGCCGAACATGGCGCCAAAATCGGCATCGACGGCCCACAGCCGCACGGCAAGCAGGCGGTCGCCGACGCGCATCGACTGCGGCAGGTTGGCGGCGGTGGCGGCCGCTTCGACGGCGCCGCTGTCGCGCGCCACCTGCGCCAGCGGCAGCATCGCCCGCTCGTTCCAGTCCGGGCGGGGAAACCAGTTGATGCGCTGCTTGAGCTGCACCACCCGCCCGGCATCGGGCACGTGGCCGTTGTAGGTGAAGCAGTAGCGCACATAGCCGAGCAGCAGGAAGCACGCGGCAAACGCCAGCGCCAGGCCGGCGACAGTGACGAGGGAAAAGCCCGGCTCGCGCAGCAGCAGGCGCCAGCCGATACGGAAATCGCGCAGGGTCATCGTGCCTCCTTCAGCCGCGCAGCACGGCGGCCGGCGTGGCGCGCAGCGCGGCAATGGTATGGCGGGCGGTGGCCAGCAGCGCCACGCATGCCGCGATGGACACGGCCGCGAGCAGCGTCCAGCCGCCGATCGGGGCCCGTTCGACGAAGCCGGCCAGGTAGGCACGGATGCCCAGCGCGGCGGGCGGCAGGCCGATGATGGCGCCGGCCGCCAGCAGCACGGCGAATTCGCGGCCCAGCAGCCGCGCGATGGCGGCGCGGCCGGCGCCGAACAGCTTGCGCAGCACGATCTCGCGGGCGCGGCGCTGCACGTTGTAGGCCGACAGCACGTAGATGCCGAAGGCGGACAGCAGGATCGCCACCAGGCTGGCGGCGCCCAGCATCTGGGCCAGGCGCAGGTCCTGCCGGTAGCTCTCCGCCAGATAGCTGGCGGCCGGCCGCACCACCGGAAGATCGTTCGGGAAGAAGCGCCGGTACTGTTCCAGCGCCAGTTCCTGCAACCGGTTCATGTCGCCGCGCGCACGTATCGTCAGCGTGGAGGCCAGCAGCGAATTCTTGTAGATCATCGGCTGCGGCTTTTCGCGCAGCGATTCGTGGCGCAGGTCCGGCGCGATGCCGATCACGCGCGGCGCGAATTCCTTGCCGCCGTCCGTGTAGGTGACGATCTGGCCGACGGCCGCCGCCGGCGTGGCAAACCCCAGCGCCCGCGCGCCGGCCGCATTGAGCATCACCGCGTTGACGTTGCCGTCCTGCTCCAGCTTCGGATCGAACGCACGCCCGGCCACGGCGCGGATGCCGTACACGTCGAAGAAGTCGGTCGACACATTGCGGCCCACCAGCACCACGTCCGCGCCGCCCGGCCGGCGGTAGCCGCTGTTGGAGCCGGCAAACACGCTGCCCACCGCGTTCTCCGAATAGGCGACGCCTGCCACGCCGGGCAGGTGGCGCAGCGCTTCGCGCAGCTGCCGTCCCTGGCTGCTGTTGCGCAGCGCATTCGACAGCTCGACGACCAGCAGCGGTGCCGGGTCGAAGCCGGGATCGGCAGCGCTGGCGAAGCGCGTCTGCCAGGCGATTGCCAGCGTGCCGGCGGTGAGACTCATCGCCACCGTCAGCTGCAGCACCGTCAGCGCGCGGCGCAGCCACAGGCCGGCCGCCGTTTCCTGCTCGTGCCGCGTGCCCAGCGCTTCGGCCGGACGCATGCCCAGCGCGATCCAGGCGGGATACAGGCCGGCCACCAGGCCCGTGCCGGCGCCGAGCAGCAGCGCGGCCAGCACGGCGGCCGGCGTCATCATCGTCTCCAGCGGGCGGTCCAGCATCGCGGCAAACGTCGGCAGCAGCAGCCACGCGAACAGCAGGCCAAGCAGCGTGGCCAGCAGCGCCATCACCAGCGCCTCGGCCATGAACTGGGCGACAATCCGGCCCGCACCGGCGCCGAGCACCTTGCGCAGCGCGATCTCCGGCTGGCGCCGCACCGCGCGCACGCCGGCCAGGTTGACGTAGTTGGCGCAGGCCAGCACCAGCACCAGGAAGCCGACGGCAGCGAGGCCCAGCACTACCTGCCGGTCGCCATGCGCGGTGCTGCCGGGCCGGCCCAGCAGGTCCCGGTCGAAGTACAGGTCGGGCAGCGCCACCAGCGCCACGTCGGTGGCCTTGCGGCCTTTCAGTCCGCGCATCACGTCGGGCATGCCGCGCACCAGCGGCGACGTGTCGAAGCCATGCTGCAGGTAGGCCTGCAGCGGTGCCGGATCGGCGCCGGGGGCCAGGCGGGCATACAGGTAGCCGGTGGCGCTGCCCCAGGTGGTTTCCAGGTAGTGGCGGAAGCCCTGCGGAATCAGGTTGCTGCCCAGGCCGAACAGCGCGCCATAGGCCAGCGTGCCCGTTGCCGGCGGTTCGTCGAGCAGGGCGGCCACGGTGAACGTCTTGCCATCCAGCTGCAGCGTCCTGCCCAATGCCAGCCGGGTGCCCAGCGTGCGCAGCGCCGTATCGTAGGTGAGCGCCACGGCATCCGGCCGGCTCAGCGCCTGGGCCAGGTCGCCCTCGGCGGCGCGCAAGCCGAACACGGCGGGAAAGCCGGCCGAGACGCCCAGGATCGGGATCGACTGCATGCCGGCAGCCGTGCGCGCCGCCGCCGTGCCGGGCATGGCCAACGCGGTGGCCTGCGTCATGCCGCTGCGCTCGGCCACCTTCAGCATCGGCAGCGACGTCATCTCGAACCAGCCCGGCTTGCTGACGATGTTCAGGTGCTGCTTCATCGCATACACGTCGCGCGCGGCCGGCACGTGGCTGTTGTAGCCGAACGAGAAGCGCACGAACGCGAGCAGCAGGAAACACGTGGCCAGGCCCGCGGCCAGGCCGAGGATCGTGACGGCCGAATAAGCCGGTTCGGCCGCCAGCAGGCGCCAGCCGATGCGGAAATCGCCCGGCTTCATGCGGCACGCAGGGCGTCGACGATGACGCGGCCATCGAGCAGGTTCAGCGTGCGCGACGCCTGCGCCGCATGCGACGGCGAGTGCGTGACCATCACCACCGTCGTGCCTTCCGCATTGATGGCGCGCAGCAGGCGCATCACGTCGTCGCCATGCGCGGTATCCAGGTTGCCGGTCGGTTCGTCGGCCAGCAGGATGGCGGGGCCGGCCACGAGCGCGCGGGCGATCGCCACGCGCTGCTGCTGGCCGCCGGACAGCTGCGACGGCCGGTGCTTCGCGCGGTGCGCCACGCCCAGCTTGTCCAGCATCGCCGCCACCTTGGCCTTGCGTTCGCGTGACGGCATGCCGGTGTATTCCAGTGCCAGCTCCACGTTCTCGAACACGGACAGTTCCTCGATCAGGTTGAAGCTCTGGAAGATGAAGCCGATGCGCCCGCGCCGCAATTCGTTCAGCTTTGCTTCGCTGTAGCCGGCCACGTTGCGGCCCTCGAACCAGTAGTCGCCGCTGGTCGGGATGTCCAGCAGGCCAAGCAGCGACAGCAGCGTCGACTTGCCGCAGCCGGACGGCCCCGTGATCGCCACGTATTCGCCCGCGTCGATCTCGAGGTCGATGCGGTCGAGGGCCGTGGTCTGCACCTCGCCGGCCACGTGGATCTTGCTGACGCCTGACAGTTTGAGCATGGGAATTCCTTGGTTGGGTAGGAAGAGATTACTTTGAAAAGGTTCAGAAGGACAGTTGCAGCCGGGCCGCCTTGCCGAACGGCGCGTACGACGACACGATGACCTTCTCGCCGGCGGCCAGGCCGGCCAGCACTTCGATCTGCGCGTTGTTGCGACGCCCCGTGCGCACCTGGCGGCGCTCCGCATGCGTGGCATCCGTCAGCACGAACACCCACGCGCCGCCGCTGTCGGCGACGAACGCGCCGTTCGGCAGCAGCAGCGCCGGCCCCGGTTCGCCCAGCGTGATCTGCGCATCGAGGCTCTGGCCGGGACTCAGCACGGCCGGCTGCTGCTGCGTGAACAGCAGTTCGGCGGTGAAGCGGCCTTCCTTGATCTGCGGGTAGACAGTGCCGACTTTCACGGCGTAGCGACGGTCGTCCTGCAGCACCACGCCCTGCCGGCCGACCGTCACGCGGTTCAGGTAGAACTCGTCGATGAGGGCGGACAGCTTGAAGCGGCGCGGATCGTCGATGCGGCCCACGCGCTTGCCCGTGACGATCGACTCGCCCACCTGCAGCCGGAAGTCGGTCAGCCGGCCGGCGATCGGCGCCCGCACGGCCAGCGCATCGACCGTCTGGCGCACCAGCTCCAGCCCCGTGCTGAGGCCATCGAGCGCCGTCTCCAGCCGGCCCAGCGCATTGCCGCGCACCTTGTCCTCGGCCGCATTGCTTTCCTGTTCCAGCGTCAGCGCGCGGTGCGCCTTGTCGCGCTTGTCGCGGGTCTCTTCCAGCGCCACGGCGGAAATGAAGCCCTGCGTGGCGAGGCGCTCGCTGCGGTCCTGCGCCTTCTGCGCCTGTTCCAGTGCGAACGCGAAATCGTCGAGGCGGCGGCGCCGTTCGCTGCGGTTGCTCTGCTCCGCCACCCGCAGCGTGGAGAGATTCGAGATCTGCTGCGCGTAGTCGGACTGGCGCGCCAGCAGTTCCAGGTTGCGCTGCGGGTTCGAAATGCGGAACAGCAGCTGCCCCTTGTCCACCAGGTCGCCGTCGCGGGCATACACTTCCTCGACGCGGCCCGACTCCACCGAGTCCAGCATCACAGCATGCAGCGGTTCGGCGCTGGCGCGCACGGCGATGTCGTCGCGGAAGATGCCTTGTTCGACGGTGGCGATGCGCAGGTCCGCGCCGGCCACCTGCAGGCCGCGCGGCAGCCAGTGCCAGGCGGCCCAGCCGGCGGCGGCCAGTGCGACGATCGCGCCGCAGGCCAGCGCGATCAGGCGGCCGCGCCGCTTTGGCACGATGACGTCCATCGCGGCGCCGCTGGCGGGTTTCAGGTGGTGGGCTGGGTTCATGGTCGTTCTCGTGCTGTGATGATGTCTTCATGAGCAAGGCACGTGCCAGTACCGTCGCAGGGCGCTTTGCCGGCATTGGCGCCGCGGCTTCGTCCGGAAGCGGACAAGTCCCGGTGTCCGCTTTCGAACAGCCGCGAAAACACCGGTCCGCGCCGCAAAAAGCGCTGCTAGAATGCCCCGTCACCACTGCCGATCGCGCCATGTCCGACTCCACCGCCCGCATCCTGATCCTCGACGACGATGCCGATGTCGCGTATGCGGCGCGCATGCTGCTGCGCCGCCGCCATGGCGATGTGGCGGTGCTGCACGACCCAGCGCAGCTGCCGGCGCTGCTGGCCCGCGCGGTGCCGGACGTGGTGCTCCTCGACTTCAACTTCACGCCGGGCCGCGCCGATGGCGCCGAAGGCCTGGCCGTGCTGGACGTGCTGCGGCGCCAGGCCAATCCGCCGGCCGTCATCGCATTGACCGCGTATGCCGACGTGCCGCTGGCCGTGGAGGCGTTGAAGCGGGGCGCGGCGGACTTCATCACCAAGCCGTGGGATAACGCGCGGCTGGTGGCGGCCGTCGATGGGGCGCTGGCGCGGCGCCGGCCGCCTTCGGCCGATGCGGCGTCCGCGCTGATGGGCGCTTCGGCGGCGATGCAGGCCGTGCGCGCGATGATCGCCGGCGTGGCGCCCACCGAAGCGAACGTGATGGTGCTGGGCGAGAACGGCGTCGGCAAGGAGCTGGTGGCGCGCGCCATTCATGCCGCCTCGCGTCGCGCGGCCGGGACTTTCCTTGCGGTGGACATGGGCGCGCTGCCCGAATCCACGTTCGAGAGCGAGTTGTTCGGCCACCGCAAGGGCTCGTTCACGGATGCGAAGGCGGACCGCGCGGGGCGGTTCCAGGCCGCACGGGGCGGCTCGCTGTTCCTCGACGAGATCGGCAACATGCCGCTGGCCGCGCAGGCCAAGCTGCTGACGGTGCTGGAGCGCCGCGAAGTCACGCCGATCGGCGCGGACCGGCCGGAGAGCGTGGACGTGCGCATCGTCAGCGCCACCAATCTCGACGAGACGCGGCTGTTCGATCCGGCCGTGTTCCGCGCCGACCTGCTGTTCCGGCTCAATACCATCGTCATCCGCGTGCCGCCTTTGCGCGAACGGCGCGAGGACATCCCGCAGCTGCTGCGCCACTATCTCGCGCTGTACGAGGCGCAGTATGCGCGCCCGCCGCGCCAGGTGGCGGCCGATGCTCTCGGTCCATTGATGGCGCATGCCTGGCAGGGCAATGTGCGCGCGCTGCGGCATGCGTGCGAACGGGCCGTGATCCTCGGCGCGCAGGCGGAGTACCGGTTCGACGATTTCGGTTTGTTTGCTGGGGCGGCGGGCGTGGCGCCAACTGCGGTGGTGGCGGCGCGCGAGGATGCCACGCTGTCGTCGCTGGAACGGGATGCGATCGCGGCGGCACTGGCGCAGGCCGAGGGCAATATCAGCCACGCGGCGCGGATGCTGGGCGTGTCGCGCGCGGCGCTGTACCGCAAGCTGGAAAAGCATGGCATCTGAGCGGGCCTCAAAGGCGGGCGTGGCCTGCTGTGCAGCGGCGCTGGCGGGGCTGGGGGCGTGCGTGGCATCGGTGCCCGATTCGCCGCGGCTGCTGGTGCTGTGCGCGCTCGCGAGTGCTGCCGCGGGCCTGCTGCTGTGGCGCTGCCTGGCGGGGCTCGGGCCGCGTACCGTGCCGGCGGAAGTGCCGGTACCGGCGTCGCGCATGTGGCCCGAGCAGGAAGCAGTGCTGGCGCTGGAGGCGCGGCTCGAGCATGCGCCGATCGCGCTGTTCTCGATCGGGCACCTGGCCGGGCCGGGCGACGTCACGCCGCTCAATGCCAATGCGCGGCGCCTCGTCGCACCGGGCCGCGCCAGCGATCCTTCGGCGTTGTATGCGCTGCTGGCGGCGCAGCCGGCGGACGAGCGCAAGCTGGTCGGCTTCGATACGGAGCGGGGGCTGGAGCGGGCGATGGTGGCCGTCTCCGCGCTGACGGTGCAGGGGAGCGGCCAGCGTCTCGCCGCGCTGCTGCCCGTCGAAAGCCAGCTGGAAGCGGAAGCGCTGAATGCATGGCGCCAGCTGGTGCACGTGCTGACGCACGAGATCATGAATTCGCTGACGCCGGTGGCCTCGCTGTCGCGCACGTCGCACGACCTGCTGGCGGAACTGGCGGATACGCTGCCGGCCGACGTCAGCGGCGATTTATCGACGGCTCTCGATGCGATCGCGCGCCGCGCCGCCAGCCTGGTGGACTTCGTGGCCAGCTACCGCAGTCTGTCGACGTTGCCGCAGCCGCAGCCGGAGAACGTCGTGCTGGGCGCGCTGTTCGCGCGGCTGGAAGCGCTGGTCGGTCCGCAGTGGAGCACGCACGGCGGCATTGCCGCTTTCTCCGTCGAACCGGCGTCGCTGGCGGTGCTGGTCGATCCGGGCCAGCTGGAACAGGCGCTGATCAACCTGCTGAAGAATGCGGCGGAAGCCACGTCCCAGCAGGCCCGCCCGCGCGTCGACGTGCAGGCGCGGCTGGGGCGGGGCGGGCGGCTGCGCATCGACGTCGCCGACAACGGCGCGGGCGTGCCGGACGATCTGGCGGCCCACATCTTCACGCCGTTCTTCTCGACGAAGAAACAGGGCCGCGGCATCGGCCTGGCGATGGTCCGCCAGCTCATTCACGGCAACGGCGGCACGGTCCGCTACGCCCGCTCCGTCGCCTCCGGCGCGCGGTTCATCATCAGTTTTTAAATAGGGACAGACCGCATCGGCGGACCGCCAGTTTTACAGGAAACTTTCCTATAAAACAGGGTCTGTCCCTATTTTTTCAGCGGAGCATGTCGATGTGCAGGATGCCGTCTTCGTCGTACGGCGCGCCGGTGGTGACGAAGCCGAAGCTTTCGTAGAATTTTTCCAGGCGGGCCTGGGCGCCGATGCGGATGCGGTGGCCGGGGTGCTGCAGTTCGGCGCGGCGGATGCCTTCCGCGACCAGCTGGCGGCCGATGCCGGTACCGCGGGCGATGGCCGGCGTCAGGATGCGGCCCAGCGACATCTCGGTGTATTTCGCGCCCGGCGCGAGGCAGCGCAGATACGCGACCAGCTGGCGTTCGCCGGCGATCGTCTGCCATGCCATCAGGTGGTGGGACGCTTCGTCGTAGCCGTCCAGGTCGGGGTACAGGCAGGTCTGCTCCAGCACGAACACTTCCTGCCGCTGGCGCAGCACGTCATACAGGTCCCTGCGGGGGATGCTTTCAAACTCCAGCCACTGCCATTCGATCATGTCGCTCTGCCTGCAAGATAAACGGAAAACAAACAGGCATTGTAAGGCAGCGGCCGGACTTGCCGATAGAGGCTTAAACGATCGTCAGCGTGACGTCGATGTTGCCGCGGGTGGCGTTCGAGTAAGGGCAGACGATGTGCGCGGCCTGCACCAGTTTCTCGGCGGTGGCGCGGTCCAGGCCCGGCAGCGAGATCTTCAGTTCCACTTCGATGCCGAAGCCGGTCGGGATCGGGCCGATGCCGACGGTGGCATCGATGGACGTGTCAGCCGGCACGGCGATCTTGTCGCGGCCGCCGACGAATTTCATCGCGCCCAGGAAGCACGCCGAGTAGCCGGCAGCGAACAGCTGTTCCGGATTGGTGCCGACGGCGCCGTTGCCGCCCAGTTCTTTCGGGGTGGTCAGTTTCACGTCCAGCACGCCATCGCTGGAGATGGATTGGCCTTCGCGGCCACCGGTGGATTTGGCATTGGCGCGGTACAGGACTTTTTCGATCGACATGATGAGACTCCTTGGTTGATTGACTTGCGATTAGATAGCGTACTACTTGTTTGCTGCCGGGACACTGACGTCGCGTCCATGAACACCACTATACATAGCGCACGACTCAATAGCAAGCGATATTTTAAAAAGAAAGTTTCGACCTACAGGGAGGTCTCGAACCCTTCGAGCACATTGACGACATTGGTGCCCAGCTCCCGCAGCGGACTGCCGCCTTCCAGCACGAAGCACGTCGGCAGGTTCAGCCACGCGAGCCGCTCGCCCAGGCGCAGGTAGTCGCCGCCCTGCAGCCCGAAGCCGCCGTGCGCCTCGCCCTGGAACGTGTTGGCACCCAGCGCAACGACCAGGGCATCCGGCCGGTACATCGACAGCCGCACGCAGGCCGTCTCGATGGCGGCGAACCAGCCCTGCGGCGACGTGCCTTTGGCCAGCGGCAGGTTGACGTTGTAGCCGACGCCAATGCCGCCGCCCGTTTCGTCGGCATGGCCGCAGTAGAACGGATAAGCGTTGCGCGGTTCGGCGTGAACGGAGATGCACAGCACGTCGGCGCGGTCGTAGAAGATGGCTTGCGTGCCGCTGCCGTGGTGGTAGTCGACGTCGAGCACGGCCACGCGTTGCAGGCCGTCGTCGAGCAGGTGGCGGGCGGCTAGCGCCGCATTGTTCAGGTAGCACGCGCCGCCGTAGAAATCGGCGCCGGCATGATGGCCGGGCGGGCGCGTCAGCGCAAACGTGGCACGCTCGCCCATGCGCAGCGCATGCGCGGCATTGACGGCGCAGTCGGCGCCGCTTTTCGCGGCCACCCACGTGCCGGCCGTCAGCGGCGTTGTCGTGTCGATGGAATAAAAGCCCAGGCGGGCGGCGAAATCGTCCGGCTCGATGTCGGCCCGCGCCATGCGGCCCGGCCACTGCGACGCAAATGCATCGCGCGCCGCATTGCCCGGCGCCAGCGCCAGCCATTCGCTCCACGCCGTGCGCAGAAAGTGCAGGTAGCGCGGCGTGTGCACCCGCTCCAGCGACATCAACGGCACGCCATGCGGCGTGACGATGCGGCCCAGGCCGCGGCGCCCCAGTTCGGCGACGATGCCGTCCAGCCGCTCGGGTACGTCGCGCGATGGCGCCTGCTGGCCCAGCACGAGTTCGTGCCGCGCGCGCAGCTGGCCGTGCTGTTCGTTATAGAAGGCAAGCACGGGCCGGCCGCGTCGTTATGCCTGGTTGGCGCACAGATTGCTGGCGCGGTAGGCCTTCACGTAATCGTCGAAGCTGCCGCGGGGGGCGCGTTCGATCTCTTCCTGCTCGGCCACCGACTGCGCAGCCAGCCGGCCGAAGTAGGTTTCTTCGTCGGCGGTGGGCGGATGCGCGCGGAAGTAAGCCGCGTGCTGTTCGCTTTGTGCCAGGCCGAACGCGGCAAACGAGTTGCCATGCTGTTCCAGCGCGCGCAGCACGGCCGCGGACGGCGTGTTGTCCGGATCGGCCAGTTTCGGCAGTTGCCGCGCCAGCGCGTCGGCATGCTGGGTGTCGCCGCGCAGCTCGTCGAGCAGCGCCGCCACCGGGCGGATGCGTTCCACCAGCTCTTCGCCCCAGGCCTGCAGGCCGATCTCCTGGCCGTCGCGGGTCAGCGTCAGGCCCGGCTTGCGGCCTTCCTTCACCGTGCGGGCGAAGTTGCGGGCCAGGATCTCGCCTTCCTCGCCGCCGATCGCCGGGCTTTCCTCCAGCGCGCAGAACAGCAGGAAGGCGTCGAGGAAGCGGCCCGTCGCCAGGCTGACGCCCACCGGTTCGAACGGATCGACATCCAGGCAGCGCACCTCGATGTACTGCACGCCGCGGTTGCACAGCGCCTGGATCGGCCGCTCGCCGGTGCGGATCACGCGCTTCGGCCGGATCGTCGAGTAGTACTCGTTTTCGATCTGGATCACGTTGGTCGACAGCTGCTGCCATTCGCCGTTCGCATCCTTCGTGCCGATCTTCTGGTACGGCTCGTAGGGCTGGTTGACGGCGCGCGTCAGCGTGGCCACGTAGCTGTCCAGGCTGTTCTCGTGCGGGCGCAGGCCCGACTGCGCATCGTTCTGGTAACCCAGGTCGCTCATGCGCAGGCTGGTGGCGTGCGGCAGGTACAGCGTGTCAGCGGACAGTGTTTCCAGCCTGTGCGGCTTGCCGCGCAGGAAACCGGCGTTCAGCGCCGGCGACGCGCCGAACAGGTACATCAGCAGCCAGCTGTGGCGGCGGAAGTTGCGGATCGTCGCCAGGTAGGCTTCCGACTGGTAGGACTTGGCCGTCAGCGTGCGGCCGGCCGCCGTTTCGTTCTCCGCCAGCACGCGCCACAGGCGTTCGTCCAGCGAGTAGTTGTAATGGATGCCGGCGATGCATTGCATGGCCTTGCCATAGCGCAGCGCCAGGCCGCGGCGATAGACGTGCTTGAGCATGCCCAGGTTGGAGTTGCCATACCAGGCGATGGCGATGTCCGCTTCCGGCGGCAGTTCGCACGGCATCGACTGGCTCCACAGCAGCTCGTCGCCCAGCTTGCTGTAGGCGTAGCGGTGGATGCCGTCCAGCTTCTGCAGCGTGGCCGCGATGTCGCTCTCGGCGGGCGTGATGAATTCGGCCAGCGATTCGGCGTAATCGGTCGTGATCTCTGGATGCGTCAGCGCCGAGCCCCAGCCGGCCGGGTGCGGCGTGTGCGCCAGGTGGCCATCCGGCTGGACCCGCAGTGTTTCCCGCTCGATGCCCCGCAAGCCGCCCTGCAGCACTGCGCGGTGTTTTTCGTCGGCCAACAGGGCCAGGCGGCGCGTCAGTAAGTTGGACAATTGGCTTTCCTTTCTTGTACATCGGACCAAAAGAGTGGTGCGAGGGTAACCGAAATTGCAAAACCGCGTACGGCCGGGCTTGCAAAGCGGCCGCGTGGTGCACGGTATCGGTGGATTTTAACAAAGCGCTCCGCCGCGCTCGGGGCGGTGCTTAACTAAGCTGAACTGCGAGCTGGACCGGCGGTGCGGCCGCCGGTGACGCGGGCGATGCCGGCCAGGTCTTGCCAGCTTTGCACGTCGCGGTAACTTCGTTCGGCAAGCAGTGCCTGCACGGCGGCGGACTGGTCGTAGCCATGTTCCATCAGCAGCCAGGCGCCGGGGGCGAGATGGGCGGGCGCGCCGGCGGCGATCGTGCGCAGCGCCGACAGACCGTCCGCATGATCGGTCAGCGCGCCGGCGGGTTCGAAGCGCAGGTCGCCTTCCGCCAGATGGCGGTCGCCCGACGCGATATAGGGCGGGTTGGAGACGATCAGGTCGAACGTTTCGCCGGCCACGGCGGCGAACCAGTCGCTGTGCAGGAAGCGCACCTGCGCGCCGTTGTGCTGCGCATTGGCACGGGCGACATCGAGCGCGGCCTCGCTGACGTCCAGCGCGGTGACCTGCGCATCGGGCCGCGTGTGCGCGATGGCGACGGCGATGGCGCCGCTGCCGGTACCCATGTCCAGCACGCGGCCACGCGGCGGCAGGCGCTCCAGCGCCAGTTCGACGAGCAGTTCGGTGTCGGGACGGGGAATCAGCACGGCCGGGCTCACGGCGAAATCGAGGCCATAGAATTCGCGCTTGCCGACGATGTAGGCGACCGGTTCGCCGTCGAGCCGGCGCTGCAGCAGCGCGGACAGGCGGGTGGCCTCGTCCTCCGTCAGCGTGCGCTCCGATTGCGTGATCAGCCCCGTGCGGGTCAGGCCCAGCGCGTGGCACAGCAGGATGCGGTTGTCCACGGCGTCGAGCAGCGGACGGACCTGCAGCGACGCGAGCGTGGCGCCCGCCATAACCCGCGCGCTCATGGTCACCGTCATGTGCGGCGGCGCACCAGCACCCACAGCATCGTCGCCGTCAGGATGGCGAACCACACGGCCGACCACTGCGGGATCGACAGGCCGAGGATGCCGTCGGTGGCGTTTTCGCACAGGCCGTCCGCCTGGAACAGCCACGGCAGATACGTTGCGGTGGGGATCTTGTTGAGCATCGTCTCCATCGGATCGATGCCGCACGACAGGCCCGGATGCGCCAGGATGTACAGGTGCTTGCCGACGACGCCGAGGCCGCCGATTGCCGCCACCAGCCCGATGCTGGCACCGACCTTCGGCTGGTTGAACGCACCGATCACGCAGCCGATCGCCACCGCGAGGAACAGGTAGCGCTGGATCACGCACAGCGGGCAGGGCAGCAGGTCCAGCACGTGCTGCAGGTACAGCGCCGCGGCGATCAGCAGGAAGCACACGAAGGCGGTGACGAGGAGGATGGTGCGCGAGGAAGTCATCTCGTTGATCTTGTCCAAATGTGAAGGTGACGATTCTCGCACAAAGCGCGCCAGCCCATCGGCCCAGCCCAACGGCCGAGGCCGTGTCCACTTTCTCCACCCTGGTGTCAGACACCGACATGGACACGAGCTCGGCAATGCCGGCGCCGGAGAATGCCGTGGTATAGAGGGGAGGGGACGAATCCCTGCAGTGATATCGATGAGGCCGTGTCGTTGTCGGTGCCTGACACCAGGGGTTAGAAAGTGGACACGAGCTGGGCCGTAGCGGTGCCTCAGTCGCCCAGCGCGGCGAGCAGCTCGGCCTGGTGCTCGGCCGACAGCGTGGACGTCAGCTCGGTCAGGTCGCCGTCCATGATCATGTCGAGCTTGTACAGCGTCAGGTTGATGCGGTGGTCGGTCATGCGGCCCTGCGGGAAGTTGTAGGTGCGGATGCGTTCGCTGCGGTCGCCGCTGCCGATCAGGCTCTTGCGGGTGGCTGCTTCCTTCGATTGCTGTTCGCGCAGCTGTACGTCCTTGATGCGCGCGGCCAGCACTTTCAGCGCCGAGGCCTTGTTCTTGTGCTGCGAGCGGTCGTCCTGGCATTCGACGACGATGCCGGTCGGCAGGTGGGTGATGCGCACCGCGGAGTCCGTCTTGTTGATGTGCTGGCCGCCGGCGCCCGACGCGCGGTAGGTGTCGATGCGCAGGTCGGCCGGGTTGATGTGGACGTCTTCCACCTCGTCCGCCTCCGGCATCACCGCCACCGTGCAGGCGGACGTGTGGATGCGGCCCTGCGTTTCCGTGGCCGGCACGCGCTGCACGCGGTGGCCGCCCGACTCGAATTTGAGCTTCGAATACGCGCCGTTGCCGACGATGCGGGCGATCACTTCGCGGTAGCCGCCCAGGTCGGATTCGGACGCCGACACGATCTCCACCTGCCACCGGCTCCGCTCGGCAAAGCGGGTGTACATGCGCAGCAGGTCGCCGGCGAACAGGGCCGACTCGTCGCCGCCCGTGCCGGCGCGGATCTCGAGGAAGATGTTGCGCTCGTCGTTGGCATCCTTCGGCAGCAGCATGCGTTGAAGATCGAGCTCGAGGGCCGCCAGCTTGACCTTGCCCGCTTCGATTTCTTCCTGCGCGAAATCCTTCATGTCCGGGTCGGCGAGCATCTGCTGCGCCTCGTCCATGTCGCCGACGATCTGCTGGTAATCCTGGTAGACGGCCACCAGCGGGCCCAGCTCGGCATGCTCGCGCGTCATCTTGCGGTAGCTGTCCATGTTCGACGTGGCGCCTTCCGACATCAGCAGTTCGTCCAGCTCGACGAGACGGTTGGCGAGTTGGTCCAGCTTGGCCAGCATTGATGGTTTCATGTTTTGATCGATATGGGGAAAGCAGGCCGCAGGACTGCGGCGGGGAGGGTACTACCGGAGCGAGCGCTAACGGCGGCCGCGGAACAACTGGGGCAGCAGTTCGGTCAGCTGGGCGCGTTCTTCGCCCTGGGCGCGGTGCAGCGCCTGTTGCGGGCCGTGCATGAACTTGGCCGTCAGGCCTTTCGACAGCGCTTCCAGCACGGCTTCGATGTCTTCGCCCTTGGCCAGCAGCTTGCGGGCCCGTTCCAGCTCGGCCAGGCGGATCGCCTCGCCATTTTCATGCAGGCCCTGGATGACGGGCACGACGGCGCGGTCGTCCACCCAGTGCATGAACGACTGCACGCGCGTTTCGATGATCGCCTCGGCCTGCGCGACGGCGGCCTGGCGGTTCTCGATGCCGGCCTGGACGACCTTGCCCAGGTCGTCGACGGTGTACAGGAACACGTCGTTCAGCCGGCCCACTTCCGGTTCGATGTCGCGCGGCACGGCCAGGTCGACCATCATCATCGGCTTGTGGCGGCGCGCCTTGATGGCGCGCTCGACCATGCCGAGGCCGATCAGCGGCAGCGACGACGCCGTCGACGAGATCAGGATGTCGAACTGGTGCAGCTGCGTCTGCAGGTCGGCCAAGCGCATGGCCTTGCCGTTGAAGCGGTGCGCCAGCAGCTCGCCGCGCTCCAGCGTGCGGTTGGCCACGGTGATCGACTTCGGATTCTGCGCCGCGAAGTGCGTGGCGCACAGCTCGATCATTTCGCCGGCACCGATGAACAGCACGTTCTGCTGGTTCATCTTGTCGAAGATGCGTTGCGACAGCCGCACGGCCGCCGCCGCCATCGACACGCTGTGCGCGCCGATCTCGGTGGTGCTGCGCACTTCCTTGGCGACGGAGAAGCTGCGCTGGAACAGCTGGTGCAGGTAGGTGCCGAGGCCGCCCGCTTCGTCGGCGGTGCGGATCGCGTCCTTGATCTGGCCGAGGATCTGCGTTTCGCCGAGCACCATCGAATCGAGGCCGGAGGCGACGCGGAACGTGTGCCGCACGGCTTCATGCTGTGGCAGCATGTACAGGTGCGGGCGCAGTTCGCCGTAGTTCAGCTGGTGGAAATCGGCCAGGAAGTGGGCGCCGGCATCGAGCGGATTGGCCACGGTGCTGGCCGCGTACAGCTCGGTGCGGTTGCAGGTGGACAGGATCGCTGCTTCGTCGCCGCCCCGGCTGTCCTGCCGGCCGAACCACGTGCGGGCCGCGAGCACGGCCGAGCCCAGCTGGTCAGGCGCGAACGCCAGCCGCTCGCGCAGGGCGACGGGTGCAGTGGTGTGGTTAAGGCCGACGGCTAGGAGTTGCATTTCTATACAAATCAACGACGTAGGCGTTCATTATAGCTTGTTGTGCCGCAAGGTACTTTTTTACGGCCTGCCGGCAGGCTGGGACAAATCGTCCCAGGTGACGTTTTGTCCAGCATTGTTCAGCCCAGTTTAGATCAACCGCCCAGTTTTTCCAGCCGGTAGCCGTAGCTGTACACGGGGACGAGGCGGAAACCATTTTCAGGCTTCAGCTGCAGTTTATTGCGGACCCGCGATACATGGGTATCCATCGTTCGGGAGGGCACTTCGGTTTCCCGGATCCAAACGGCCTCGTGGATATAAGCGCGCGACAGGGGGCGGCCAATGTTGCGGAAAAACAGCAAGGCGAGGTAGAACTCCTTGTGCGTGACGTCCAGCACCTGGCCGTCCATCAGCAGCCGGCCGGGGCGCGTTTCAAATACATATTGACCGAAGGTCAGTTGTTCGGCGCCGTTCTGCGTGGGGAAGGCCCGGCGCAGCAGCGCCTGCACCCGCGCCACCATTTCGCTGCGGCGCAGCGGCTTGACCATGTAGTCGTCGGCACCCGCGTCCAGGCCGGACACGATGTCGTCCTCGCCGGAACTGGTGGTCAGGAACATGATGGGGGCCTTGTCGTTGAGCCGTTCGCGGGCTTTGCGCATCAGCTCGGCACCGCCCATATCGCTCACCTGCCAGTCGAAGATCAGCATGTCGTAGCTGTCCTTGCGCAGCTGGCTGAGCAACTCCTTTCCCGTCTGGAAACCATGGCAGACATGGCCGGCGGAAGTCAGGACCTGGCTGATCAGGTCGGTTTGGCTTCGGTCATTATCAAGGACGACGATTCTCATCTTATCTACAAGTTAAAGCGCGACAGTGATGCTTAGTCACAAGAATATAACAGGTTATCTCATTACTTACTAAAAAGTCCAACTTTCCTATTTTCTACAGTTTGTAGCCGTGCGAACCCGTCAGGCGATTACACGTTACACTGGTTAAAGGCAATGTCAATTAACTTTTACATCTGGCAATATTTTAGGAGAAAAGCAAGTGGACAGTGGCTGGGAATTGCTGCCCTCTACCGAAAGGGATATCGGGGCCGTCCGCGAACGCTGCCGCGGCCTGGTCCGGCGCCGTGCCGCCGTTGCGGCAGGCATGTCGGCCGTGCCCATTCCGGGCATCGACATCGTGTCGGACATGAAACTGTTCGGCCAGCTGATCGACGACGTCAACCGGGCGTTCGGCCTGACGCACGAGCAGATCGAGCGGATGCAGCCCCAATACAAGACCATCGCCTACCAGGCCGCGGTGGGCGTTGGCGGCATGCTCGTGGGAAAATTGGTTACACGCGACCTGATCTACAAGCTGTTGAAAAAGACGGGCACCAAGCTGGTGGCGAAGCAAGCTTCGAAGGTGGTGCCGCTGGCCGGCCAGGTGGCATCGGCCGCGATCGGGTTCTTTGCGTTCCGGCAGATCGGGTACCAGCACGTGGAGGCCTGCGCGAAGGTGGCGCGGGAGTTGCTGGCGGTGAAGAAGTAGGTGGGGACTGTCCCCGGAGGGGCGGTACGGCGATCCGGCTGTCCCCGGGGTTGCTTCTGGATGTTGTCGGCGCAACCGAACCTCAAGAACCACCCCGGGGACAGGCCC
>DKJA01000106.1:0-15477 GCA_002454505.1 Oxalobacteraceae bacterium UBA6704 | reverse complement strand
CCCCGGGGACAGGCCCGTGCGGGGACAGTCCCCAGCAATCACGCGTCCGGCAGGACGACGTTCACATCCAGCACCTCCAGGTTGCCCTGGCGGTCCAGCGAAATCTTGATGTCGTCCGCGTTCACCTTGGTGTACTTGGAGATCACCTCGATCAGTTCCTTGTGCAGCGCCGGCAGGAAGTCGGGGCCGGTGCGGCCGTTGCGCTCGCGGGCGATGATGATTTGCAGGCGTTCCTTGGCGGCGTTGGCCGTCTTGGGCTTGCTGGGAAACAGGAAAGATAGCAGCGCCATTTACTTTGCTCCAAAGATGCGCTTCAGCAGGCCCGGCTTTTCATAGTCGGTGAAGCGCAGCGGCTTTTCTTCGCCGAGGAAGCGGGCGACGACATCCTCGTACGCCTCGGCCACGTCGGTGCCCTTGAAGTGGATGGCCGGGTTGCCCTGGTTGGAGGCGTGCAGCACCTGCTCGGATTCCGGCACGATGCCGATCAGCGGGATGCGCAGGATTTCCTGCACGTCGGTATAGCTCAGCATTTCGCCCGCTTCCACGCGTTTCGGCGAATAGCGGGTGATCAGCAGGTGTTCCTTGACCGGTTCGCCGCCCGACTGGGCCCGGCGCGACTTGGCCTGGATGATGCCCAGGATGCGGTCGGAATCGCGCACCGACGACACTTCCGGATTCGTCACGACGATCGCCTCGTCGGCAAACGTCAGCGCCATCAGCGCGCCGTGCTCGATGCCGGCCGGCGAATCGCAGATGATGTAGTCGAAGCCCATCGCGATCAGCTCGGCCAGCACCACTTCCACGCCATCCTCGGACAGCGCATCCTTGTCGCGCGTCTGCGAGGCGGGCAGGATGAACAGGTTGTCGCAGTGCTTGTCCTTGATCAGCGCCTGGTTCAGCGACGCTTCCTTGTTGATCACATTGATCAGGTCATACACGACGCGGCGCTCGCAACCCATGATCAGGTCGAGGTTGCGCAGGCCCACGTCGAAGTCGATCACCGCCGTCTTGTGGCCGCGCATTGCGAGGCCGGTGGAGAAACTGGCGCTGGAAGTCGTCTTGCCGACACCGCCCTTACCGGAGGTTACAACGATAATTCTTGCCACGAATAATCCTTTTTCAGAGTGCCGGCCGGTGCGGAACGCAGGCGCGAGCGGCCCGGGCATGGTCTTGCGAATTGTTGATGAATTCGTTTAATTAACAGATTGTATATCCAGACGGTCGCCGACGAGCCTGATTTGTGCGGGCTGCCGGGCCAGCTCGGCGGGGAAACCGTCCTCGAACGTCCGGTAAACCCCCGCGATCGACACCAGTTCCGGCGCCATCGCCTTGGCAAAGATGCGCGCCGTGGCATCGCCCGAGGCGCCGGCAAGGGCGCGGCCGTTCAGCGTGTTGTAGACGTGGATGCTGCCATCGGCAATGATTTCGGCGCCGTTGTTGACGACGGCCATGACGATCAGGTCGCCGCCGCGCGCATAGATGCGCTGGCCGGCGCGCACCGGCGTATCGATGATCAGCGTGCCCGTGCCGGCTGGCACGGCCGCGGTCGCTGCGGAAGACGGCGTTGGAATGGGGGCCGGTGGCGCAACGGCGGGCGCCGGCGTCTTGCCTTCCTCGCGCTTGCCCGTATTGCCCGTATCGAGCGACAGGCCGTGGGCCTGGATTTCCCCGATCATGTCCGGCGTGGCATTGCGCACGGCCACCGGATTCAGGCGGTATTTCTTCAGCAGCGCGATCGTGCTGCCCCAGTCCACGCGCTCGGAGCCGGGCGCCAGGTCGCCCACGTCGATGACGGCCAGGTCGCCCTCGAAGAAGTCGGCCACGCCGCCCGTCATGCCCTTCAGGGCGGCGTCGAGGGCGATGCCGTCGGACGTGTGCAGGATCGCGGACACGGCAACCACCGTGGAAATCTTGATTTCGATCGGCTTCTGGAACGGGCTTTTGGACATGACATGGATAAAATTTTCGGGCTGGCCCGGGCCCGAGCATTTTACTGTCAAAAATTAATTATTGGGAGGCATTATTCCTCCCGGAACAGCGCCTCCCTGCGCAGCGGCCCGCATCCGCGGGCCTGCATTCATGCGCTTTCCAGCCGCATCTGCTGCGCTGCCGCCACCATATTGGCCAGCGCCTGGGCCGTTTCGTCCCAGCCGCGGGTTTTCAGGCCGCAGTCCGGATTGACCCACAGTTGCGCAGCGGGAATCACGGCGCGGGCGCGGCGCAGCAGCGCGAGCATTTCCGCCGTGTCCGGCACGCGGGGCGAGTGGATGTCGTACACGCCCGGGCCGATGTCGTTCGGGTAGCGGAAGGTGCCGAAGCCATCGAGCAGCTCCATCGCCGAGCGCGACGTTTCGATGGTGATCACGTCGGCATCCAGCGCGGCGATCTGCGGCAGGATGTCGTTGAACTCGGCGTAGCACATGTGGGTGTGGATCTGCGTGCCGTTGTCCGCCACGGCGGCGGTCACGCGGAAGGCGCGCACGGCCCAGTCCAGATAGGCGGCCCGCTGGCCCTGGCGCAGCGGCAGGCCTTCGCGCAGCGCCGGTTCGTCGATCTGCACGATGGCGATGCCGGCATCCTGCAGGTCGGCCACCTCGTCGCGAATCGCCAGCGCGATCTGCAGCGCCGTGTCGCCGCGGGGCTGGTCGTCGCGGACGAACGACCATTGCAGGATCGTCACCGGGCCCGTCAGCATGCCTTTCACCGGCTTGCCGGTCAGGCTTTGCGCGTACTGCGCCCAGGCCACCGTCATGGCTGCCGGCCGCGACACGTCGCCCCAGATGACGGGCGGCTTCACGCAACGCGAACCGTACGACTGCACCCAGCCGTTGGCGGTGAACGCAAAGCCGGCCAGCTGCTCGCCGAAGTATTCGACCATGTCGTTGCGTTCCGCTTCGCCGTGCACCAGCACATCGAGCCCCAGTTCCTCCTGCCGGCGGATGGCGTGTTCGATCTCGGCGCGCATCGCCGTTTCATACGCCGCCGCATCCAGCTCGCGGCGGCGGAAGGCGGCGCGGGCCGCGCGGATGGCCGGCGTTTGCGGGAAGGAACCGATGGTCGTCGTTGGATAGGCGGGCAGGTTCAGCTGCGCCTGCTGCAGCACGCGGCGTTCGTTGAAGGGCGCGGCGCGGCGGGCCGCATCGTCCGTCAGGTTGGCGATGCGTTGGCGGACGGCGCTGTCGTGCACACGCGGGCTGTTCCGGCGTGCGGCCAAGGCGGCCCGCGATTGTTCGAGGCCGGCCGCGGCTTCGGCAGGCGAGGTGAGCGCCGCCTTCAGCAGCGCCAGCTCGCCCAGCTTTTCCTGCGCAAACGCCAGCCACGATTTCAGTGCCGGGTCGAGCGCCGTTTCCGGCGCCAGGCTGTACGGCACGTGCTGCAGCGAGCACGACGTGGACAGCCACAGCGCGCCGCCCCGTTTTTCCAGCACGGGCGCCAGGCGTTCCAGTGCCGCATCGAGGTCGGTGCGCCAGATATTGCGGCCGTCGACGATGCCCACCGACAGCACCTTGTGCGCCGGCAGCCAGTCCGCCACATTGATCAGTTCCTGCGGGGCGCGCACGCCGTCCACGTGCAGGCCGGCCACCGGCAGGCGGCAGGCCAGGCTCAGGTTGTCTTCCAGCGGCGAGAAGTAGGTGGCCAGCAGCAGCGGCGCGCCGGCCTGGTTCAGCTGCCAGTAGGCGCTCTCGAACGCATTGCGCCAGGGCGCCGGCAGGTCCAGGCCGAGGATCGGTTCCTCCAGCTGCACCCAGGCCACGCCAAGCGCTTTCAGGCGCGCCAGCACGGCACCGTAGACGGGCAGCAGGCGGTCCAGCAGGTCCAGCCTGTCGGCGCCGGCGGCGGCCTTGCCCAGCCACAGGAACGTCAATGGCCCGATCAGCGTGGCCTTGACGGCGTGGCCCAGCGCCAGCGCCTCGGCCACTTCGTCGAACAGCCGTTCGGACGCCAGGCTGAACTCGGTGGCGGCGGAGAATTCCGGCACGAGGTAGTGGTAGTTGGTGTCGAACCACTTGGTCATTTCCAGCGCCGGGCTGCCGTGCGCGTGGTGATGGCCGCAGCAGGCTTCGTCGTCGCCGCGGCCGCGCGCCATCGTGAAGTAGCGGGCCAGCGGCGTGTCTTCCGCTTTGAAATGGAAGCGCGCCGGTTCGCAGCCCAACAGCTGGATGTGGTTGGCCACCTGGTCGTAGAAGGCGAAGTCGCCGGCCGTGACGAAATCGAGGCCCGCATCGCGCTGTGCCGCCCAGTGGCGGGCGCGCAGTTCGCGGCCCGTTTCCTCCAGCGCGGCGGCATCAAGCTCGCCGCGCCAGTGGCGTTCCAGCGCCTGTTTCAGTTCGCGCTGCGCGCCGATGCGGGGGTAGCCGGGGATATGGGTCAGCACTGCGGTTTGAATGGTTTTCATGATGTCACGCGAGTTAAATATTGGTGAAGTAGAGTGTGCGACAATGGCCTCCATAAGCCAAACGAAAGATTTTGCGCATCAACATGAAAAATATTCACCGAGAGACTTGCTGACCCCATGCTGGAAATCCGTCACCTGCGCACGCTTGCCGCGCTGCGCTCCGCCGGCAGCCTCGTGCGCGCCGCCCAATTGCTGAACCTCACGCAGTCCGCGCTGTCGCACCAGATCAAGCTGCTGGAAGACCGCTACGGCGGCCCCCTGTTCGAACGCAAGTCCGTGCCGATCGGGTTTACCGCCACCGGTGCGCGGCTGCTGCGGCTGGCCGACACGGTGCTGCCCGAAGTGGAGCAGGCCGAGCGCGACGTCACCGGCCTGATGCAGGGCGACAAGGGCCAGCTGCGCGTGGCGCTCGAGTGCCACACGTGCTTCGACTGGCTGATGCCGGTGATGGATGAATTCCGCGCCCGCTGGCCGGAGGTGGAGATCGACCTCGTGTCCGGCTTCCACAGCGAGCCGGTGGACCTGCTGCGCAGCGGCCAGGCCGACCTCGTCATCGGCTCCGACTACAGCGCCGAGCCGGGCAATCCCTACGCGACGTTCCCCCTGTTCCGCTTCGAGATCCTGACGGTGATGGCGCAGAAGCACCGGCTGGCCGGCCACCGCCGGCTGGCCGCCGCCGATTTCGACGGCGAGACGCTGATCACCTACCCGGTTCCGGAAGCGCGCATCGACCTGATCCGCGAAGTGCTGCGCCCGGCCGGCGTGGCGTTCCAGCGCCGTACGGCCGAGCTGACGGTGGCGGTGCTGCAGCTCGTTGCCAGCCGGCGGGGCGTGGCGGCGCTGCCGAACTGGGCGATCAAGAACTACGTCGACTACGACTACGTGATCGCCCGCCCGGTCGGCGAGAAGGGCTTGTGGAGCGATCTGTACGTGTCGGTACCGGCAGCCTTGCGGCAGAAAGCCTACGTGGCCGACTTCGTCAAGGTGATCCGCGAGCAGTGCGCAGCCAGCCTGGACGGTATTCACTTGTTGTCATGATTTGATAAAAATCAAACAACCTGCCGGAGCCGGCACTTAGGATTGAAGCCTTTGAGGTACCTCAGCCTCGAAAAATTCTTTTCATTTGCCCGCCGGAAGGACCGCCATGTACACGCTCCCCGCAGAAATCCTGTATGCCACCCGCACCTTTGCCGACAGCCAGCTGGCCGGCTGCCGCGCACTGATGCAGGCCGCTTTCGACAGCAGCGCCAGCCTGATCGGCGTCAATGTCAACGCCGCACGCGCCCAGCTGGCCGCCGCCAGCACCGCCACCACGGCGCTGCTGCACGTGCGCGACCCGCAGGAACTGGTGGCGCTGACGGCCAGCCAGTCGCAGCAGGCATTCGACCGGGCCCAGGCCTACGGCCGGCACGTGGCCGGCGTGGCCAGCGATGCGAATGCCCGGTTGGGTGCATTAAGCAAGGACTTCGCTGGAACCTAGCTCCGCTCTCCGCTATTATGAAAAGACGTATTGCTTCGACAACCCCTGCTGGCGTGTTGCGTCAGTGCACTGGAGACAGAAATGGATGATGTAGTCATCGTCGCCGCGGCCCGTACCGCGGTCGGCAAATTCGGCGGCAGCCTGGCCAAGATTCCCGCAGCGGACCTGGGAGCACACGTGATCAAGGGCCTGCTGGCGCAGACCGGCATCGACCCGAACCTGGTCAGCGAAGTGATCCTCGGCCAGGTGCTGACGGCCGGCGTGGGCCAGAACCCGGGCCGCCAGGCGCTGATCAAGGCGGGCCTGCCGAACGCGATCCCCGGCTACACGATCAACAAGGTGTGCGGCAGCGGCCTAAAGGCCACCCACCTGGCCGCGCAGGCCATCAAGTGCGGCGATGCCAGCATCATCATCGCCGGCGGCCAGGAAAACATGAGCGCCGCGCCGCACGTGCTGCCCGGCTCGCGCGACGGCTTCCGCATGGGCGACATCAAGATGATCGACTCGATGATCGTCGACGGCCTGTGGGACGTCTACAACCAGTACCACATGGGCATCACCGCCGAGAACGTGGCGAAGAAATACGAGATCTCCCGCAGCCAGCAGGACGAATTCGCGCTGCAGTCGCAGCTGAAGGCGGAGGCGGCGCAGAAGGCCGGCAAGTTCAAGGACGAGATCCTGCCGCTGGAAATCGCCCAGAAAAAGGGCACCATCGTGTTCGACACGGACGAATACGTGAAGCCCGGCTCCACGCTGGAAGGCCTGCAGGGCCTGCGTCCCGCATTCTCGAAGGAAGGCTCCGTCACCGCCGGCAACGCGTCCGGCATCAACGATGGCGCCGCCGCCGTCGTGATGATGTCCGCCACCCAGGCCAGGCAGCTGGGCCTGAAGCCGCTGGCGCGCATCAAGTCGTATGCGTCGTCCGGCCTGGATCCGGCCGAGATGGGCATGGGCCCGGTGAACGCGTCGAAACTGGCGCTGAAAAAAGCCGGCTGGACGCCGCAGGAGCTGGACCTGATGGAAATCAACGAGGCGTTTGCCGCCCAGGCCTGCGCCGTCAACCAGCAGATGGGCTGGGACACCAGCAAGATCAACGTCAACGGCGGCGCCATCGCGATCGGCCACCCGATCGGCGCATCGGGCGCGCGCATCCTCGTCACGCTGCTGCACGAGATGGTGCGCCGCGATGCGAAGAAAGGCCTGGCCTCGCTGTGCATCGGCGGCGGCATGGGCGTGGCTCTCGCCGTCGAGCGGGACTGACAATAATGGAGTGAGACGACCGCTCCCTGCGGGGAGCAGTTCAGCAAGAGAACGCACATAACGAGAGGATGACAAATGGCACGAGTTGCATTGGTAACGGGCGGCATGGGTGGTCTGGGTGAAGCGATCGGCATCAAGCTGCTGGCGCTGGGCTACAAGGTGGTCACCACGTATTCGCCGACCAACACGAAATACCAGGGCTGGCTGGACCAGATGAAGGAAGCAGGCCACGTGTTCGCGGCCTATCCCTGCGACGTGTCCGACTACGATTCGGCGGCGGCCTGCGTGGCGGCGATCGAGAAGGACATCGGTCCCGTGGACGTGCTGGTCAATAACGCCGGCATCACGCGCGACATGACGTTCAAGAAGATGGACAAGTTGAACTGGGATGCGGTGATGCGCACCAACCTCGATTCCGTGTTCAACATGACGAAACCGGTGGGCGACGGCATGGTCGAACGGGGCTGGGGCCGCATCATCAACATCTCGTCCGTCAACGGCCAGAAGGGCGCGTTCGGCCAGACCAACTATTCGGCCGCCAAGGCCGGCGTGCACGGCTTCACCAAGGCGCTGGCGCTGGAAGTGGCGCGCAAGGGCGTCACCGTCAACACGATCTCGCCGGGCTATATCGGCACCAAGATGGTCACCGAAATCCCGCAGGACGTGCTGGATTCGAAGATCATCCCGCAGATCCCGATGGGCCGCCTGGGCAAGCCGGATGAAGTGGCCGGCCTGGTCGCCTACCTGGCGTCCGACGAAGCCGCCTTCGTCACCGGCGCCAATATCGCCATCAACGGCGGGCAGCACATGTCGTAAGTTGTTCACAGGCGAACCCGCCATCGGGGTCAGGCACTTCATTCGCGCTGCGGCCGGATGAAGTGCCTGGCCCCGGTTTTCATTTGCCCCGAAGGAAACGCATGAACACCCTTCCCGAAGACAGCCTCGCGCTGGCATCGCTCGAAGAACAGCTGCTGCAGCCTGGCGTGAAAGGCCTGCCGCTCGTCGCGCCGCTGCGCCAGCACATGATCGGCGTGCAGCGCTGGAACGTGCTGCGCGCCGACACGAGCTTTCCCGTCGCGCTGCTGAAGACGTCCAGCCTGCTGCACAACCTGGCGTGGATGCGCGCCTTCTGCGAACGCCACAACGTGGTGCTGGCACCGCACGGCAAGACGACGATGAGTCCCCAGCTGTTCGGCGCCCAGCTGGCCAATGGCGCGTGGGGCATCACCTTGGCGACGGCCGCACAGGTGCAGGTGGCGGCGCGCTTCGGCGTGCGGCGCGTGCTGCTGGCCAATGAGCTCGTTGCGCCGGCCGATATCCGCGCCATGCTGCACCTGATGAACGAGGATGCAGGCTTCGAATTGCTGGTGCTGGCCGATTCGCCCGAAGGCGTGCGGCGGCTGTCCGCTGCGGTGGCGGCCAGCGGCCTGACGCGTCCCTTGCCGCTGCTGGTGGAACTGGGCCTGGACGGCAAGCGTACCGGTTGCCGCACGCCGGAAGCCGCGCTGGCGCTGGCCCGCGCGATCGCGGCGGCCCCCGGTTTGCAACTAACCGGGATCGAGGGCTACGAAGGGCTGCTGGTGACGGATGACCGGGCGGCGGACCTGCAGCGCGTGGATGCCTTCCTCGCGCGGATCGCCGACGTTGCGCGGCAGGCCGATGCCGAGGGGCTGTTCGGCGGGCCGCGCATCGTGCTGTCGGCCGGCGGCTCGTCGTACTTCGACCGCGTGGCGCGCGGCTTCGCGGCGGTCGATGGCCTGTCGCGGCCCGTGCTGCCGGTGCTGCGCAGCGGCTGCTATCTCACCAACGACCATGGCCATTACTTCGAACTCACCGCAGAATTGGACGCGCGCGAGGGGCTGTATGAAGGCCTACGGCCGGCGCTGGAAGTGTGGAGCATCGTGCTGTCGCGGCCCGAGCCCACGCTGGCGATCCTGTCGATGGGCAAGCGCGACGCGTCCTACGATATCGACCTGCCGCATGCACTGGTCCGCCACCGCCCCGGCAGCGGCATGCCGGTACCTTTGCCGGACGGTGCGCGCATCGAAAAGATGAACGACCAGCACGCCTACCTGCGGCTGCCCGAAGGGGCCGACATCGCCGTCGGCGACCTGGTCGGCTGCGGCATTTCGCACCCGTGCACGACGTTCGACAAGTGGCCCGTGCTGCTGCTCGTCGACGACGATTACAATGTGCAGCGTGCCGTCAACACGTTTTTCTAGAAAGAGGAAGCGCCATGCCTGATCCGACCCCCTACCTGTTCCCCGCGATTACGCCGCTGCGCAGCGGCATGCTGCCGGTGGACGAGCTGCACACGATCTACTGGGAAGAGGTGGGCAACCCGCAGGGCATCCCGGTGATCTTCCTGCACGGCGGACCGGGCGCGGGGCTGTCGCCGGCGCACCGGCGCTTCTTCGATCCGCGCCATTTCCGCGTGATCCTGTTCGACCAGCGCGGCGCCGGCAAGTCCACGCCGCTGGGCGAGGTGCGCAACAACACCACGCCGTTGCTGGTGGAGGACATCGAAAAGCTGCGCGCGCTGATGGGCATCGAGCAGTGGCTCGTATTCGGCGGCTCGTGGGGCTCCACGCTGGCGCTGGCCTACGGCGAAACGTATCCGGAGCGCTGCCTCGGCTTCGTGCTGCGCGGGATCTTCCTGTGCACGCCGCTGGAGATCGACTGGTTCATCGACGGCGCGCAGTGGTTCCATCCCGAGGTGCACGAGGAGTTCGCCGAATCGATTCCGCCCGAGGAGCGCGACGACCTGCTGCAGGCCTACTACAAGCGCATCATGGACAACGACCCCGAGGTGTACTGGCCGGCCGTGCGCGCGTGGAGCCGCTTCGAGGGCCGCCGCGTGTTCCTGCTGCCGCAGCCTGACGAGCCGCCATGCGACACGGTGGACCTGGGCCTCGGCCGCCTTGAGGCGCACTATATGGCGAACCTCGGCTTCTTCGAGGAAGACCAGCTGCTGAAGAACGTCGAGCGCATCGCCCACCTGCCGGCCGTGATCATCCAGGGCCGCTACGACGTGATCTGCCCGCCGTTCACGGCATGGCGGCTGCACAAGCGCTGGCCCGGCTCGGTGGTGAAGATGGTTGGCGATGCGGGCCATGGCGCGATGGAGCCGGGCATCAGCCGCGAACTGGTGACGGCCACGGAACAGTTCCGGCGCTTCGGCCGTTTCGAGTAGGGGAACGGCCGGCGCGAGGTGCTAAACTGGCGGCCGGGAGCGGGAAGTCGGTCTCGCTTGTTGATACTATAAATACAATGAATATCCAGCTGAGCGATATCGGCCACATCATTCAACTGGCGATCGCGCCCGTGTTCCTGCTCACCGGCGTCGGCACCAACCTGCAGGTGCTGATCAACCGCCTCGCGCGCATCATCGACCGGTCGCGCGTGCTGGAAGACCGCCTCGACATCGCCTACAACGACGGTTACCTGAACGAGCTCGATGTGCTGTACCGCCGCTCGCACCTGATCAACTATGCGATCACGCTGTCCACCGCCTGCGGGCTGTGCGTCTGCCTGGTGATCGCGCTGCTGTTCATCGGCGACACCACCAGCGTCACGCTGGACAAGTACATCGCCGGACTGTTCGTCGGCGGCGTGTTCGCCCTGATCGGCAGCTTCGGCTTCCTGCTGCGCGAGATTTTCATCGCGTCGGCCGCCATGCGGGAGCAGCGCCATGTGCGCCGCGCTCCCAAGACCAACGAATAAAGAAGAAGTTCATCATGCACGACTATCAACGCCCCCCGACCCTGCACCGCTACGGTCCCCGTTCCGAACTCGAAGTTGCACTGACCCAAGGCCAGTTCGCGCTGCGTCCCGCCGGCGGTTTCCTCACGCTGTCGTTCTCGCAGGCGTGGGACCGCAAGCTGTTCGACCACTTCGGGGCCGACAGCTGCCTCGTCATCCACAACTCGGAAGAATTCGGCGAGCGCGTGCACCGCGCCGTGCAGCGCACGCTGCCGAATTGGGCCGGCATCGACGGCGCCATGGAATACGGCACGCGCGCCGCCCTGGGTGCCGCGTTCACCGCCGGCGCACAGGATGCGGTCGAGAAGGAATGGAAGTTCGCCTGGCGGCCGATGCATGCCCAGGCCAGCCTGAACCCGATCGTCATCCGCATCGGCAGCCTGGAACAGTTCGCCGAGCTGCGCAGCAGCGATTACTATCCGGCGTGAGTTCGCTGCCTAGCGCGCCGCAGCCGCCTGCGTGCGCGCCACGTCGGTGCCGGTAGACGGCAGCGCCCGCGGTGCAATGCCCTTGTCCAGCCGCGCCAGCACGGCGCCCATCATGCGTTCGATGTCGCCGCGAATGAGATTGGTACCGAGGATGCCCGGCACGTAGAAGCTTGGCATGATGCGGCCGGTATAAACCACGCGGGTGCCGCCCGTTTCCGGTACCGGCACCAGTTCCCAGCGCGCTTCGTAGTGCTTCATGTCGCCCGAGATCAGGTCCACGTCGATGGAGGACATCGGCTGCTCCGTCGCGCGCACGATCAGGTGGATCGAGCGGGACATGAACAGGAAGCGTGCGGTGCCGAACTGCTCGATGATCACTTCGTTACCGTTGCGTGACAGCACGCGGCACAACGACAGGTCGGGCACGAACTCCTCCATCCGGTCGTAGCCGGTGAGGATGCGCCAGACGACGGGCAGCGGCGCCTGCACGGTGCCGCTGGCATCGATCTCGTACATGTGCAGCGACTCCTGCGTGATGCGTTTGACCTGTACCTGCAGCTTTGGCACGGCGTCCGCGCGCGTGTTCTGCGCGAAGGCAAGCGAAGTGCCAACCATGGGCACGGCGCAGCCGATCAGCAGTAACAGCAGAAGTTGCTTCATTTTTCCAGCCTAAGGGAACTGCTGGCAGAATACAAGCACAGCGCGCTTCCACCGTTAATCAACGCACAGAGTCTATACCGATACCCTGATGACCAGCTACCCCCATTTGACCAGCCCGCTCGACCTGGGCTTCACCACGCTGCGCAACCGCGTCGTCATGGGCTCGATGCATACGGGTCTGGAGGACCGCTTTTATCACTACGATAAACTGGCCGCCTTCTACCGCGAGCGGGCGCGCGGCGGCGTCGGGCTGATCGTCACGGGCGGCATCTCGCCCAACCGGCAGGGCTGGCTGCTGCCGTTCGGCGGCACGCTGAACTTCCTCGGCGACGTGTTCAACCACCGCAAGGTCACGCGCGCCGTGCACGAGGAGGGCGGCAAGGTCCTGCTGCAGATTCTGCATGCAGGGCGCTATGGCTATCAACCGTTCGTCGTGTCGGCATCCGCAAAAAAATCGCCGATCTCGCCGTTCAGGCCGAAGGCGCTGACGGCATCCGGCATCGAGGCGACCATCCGCGCCTACGTGCGCTGCGCGAAGCTGGCGCTGCGGGCCGGCTACGACGGCATCGAAGTGATGGGCAGCGAAGGCTACCTGCTGAACCAGTTCCTGTGCGCGCGCACCAACCAGCGCAGCGACGCATGGGGCGGCGCCATTGCCAACCGCATGCGGCTGCCGGTGGAGATCGTGCGGCGCGTGCGTGCCGCCGTGGGTCGCGAGTTCATCATCATGTACCGGCACTCGCTGCTCGATCTCGTCGAAGGGGGCAATACATGGGATGAGGTGGTGACGGTTGCCCGGGCATTGCAGGAGGCCGGCGTGACGATCCTGAACACGGGCATCGGCTGGCACGAGGCGCGCGTGCCGACGATCGTCACGTCGGTGCCGCGCGCCGCGTTCGCGTCGCTGGCCGGCCGGCTGCGCAAGGAAGTGTCCATCCCCGTCGTCGCATCGAACCGCATCAACATGCCGGCCGAGGCGGAAGACGTGCTGGCGCGCGGCGATGCGGACATGGTGTCGATGGCGCGGCCCTTCCTGGCCGACCCGGAATTCGTCAACAAGGCGGCGCAGGGCCGCGCGGACGACATCAACACGTGCATCGCCTGCAACCAGGCCTGCCTCGATCATACCTTCGCCAACAAGCGCGCCACCTGCCTGGTCAATCCGCGGGCCTGTCACGAGACGGAGCTGGTCTATCGCCGCACGGACCAGCCGCGCCGCGTGGCCGTTGTGGGTGCGGGACCGGCGGGTCTGTCGGCGGCGACCGTCGCAGCGGAGCGGGGCCATGCCGTGACGCTGTTCGATGCGGGCAGCAGCGTCGGCGGCCAGTTCAACGTGGCGATGCAGATCCCCGGCAAGGAGGAGTTTGCCGAGACGGTGCGCTACTTCCGCCACCGCATCGACAGCACCGGCGTGACGCTGCGCCTCAACACGCAGGCCACCGCCGCCGATCTTGCCGGCTTCGACGACGTGATAGTCGCCACCGGCGTGCGCGTGCGCCGGCCGGCCAGCGACGGCATCGACCATCCGATGGTGCTCACTTATCTGGACGTGTTGCGCGACAAGCGCCCGGTGGGTGCGCGCGTGGCCATCATCGGCGCGGGCGGCATCGGTTTCGATGTCGGCGAGTTCCTGCTGCACCATCCGGCCGGACCGCGCCCGCAGCCGCTCGCGTACTGGACGGCGGAGTGGGGCGTCGACCTGCATGCGCAAACGGGCGGCGGCCTCGTACCGCCAGTGCCCGCTGTGCCGGTACGCCAGCTGTACCTGCTGCAGCGGAAGATTACAAAGCCGGGTGCGGGACTTGGCAAGACCACGGGCTGGGTGCACCGCGCCGTGCTGGCCCGCAACGGCGTGGAAATGCTGGCCGGTGTGGCTTATCGAAAGATCGACGATGCCGGCCTGCACATCACGGTCAATGGCGAAGAGCGGCTGCTGGCGGTGGACAACGTGATCGTCTGCGCCGGCCAGGAAAGCCTGGCGGACCTGATGCCGCCGGCCGGCACGACCGCCGGCCCGCGCTTCCACAAGATCGGCGGCGCCGCACTGGCCGCGGAGCTCGATGCCAAGCGGGCGATCCGGGAAGGGGCGGAGCTGGCGGCGGGGCTCTAAGGATCAGTCCGTGTCCAACCCTGGGGTCAACCCCAATTTTGGACACGAGTTCAACCGCTTAACAGATCAGTCCGTGTCCAAAAAAAGGGTTGACCCCAAGGTTGGACACGGCCTCTGCCGTTGCAATGCGCCCTGATTGTGACGGGTTGGGAGGAGCGATGGCCTGCATGCCATCGCCGCTTTGCAGGCGCGGAGCAGGCTCCGCGAAGTCCCTGCAAAGCCCCCAAGGTTGGACACGGTCTCGGCCGTATCAATGCGCCTTGTGCGCGTGGGCAGCCTTGAACGTGGTCAGCACATAGTCCGTCATGCCGTTGGCGAGTTCCTCTTCGCCGATGAACACCTTGCCGGCTTTTTCCTTGCGCAGCAGGTCCGCTTCTTCTTCGCTGTGGGTGCGCACGACGGTGCGGATGTCCGGGTTCAGCGTGCGGGCCACTTCGATCATCGCGCGGACGTGGAAGGTGTCCGGCGTGGCGATCACCAGCATGCTGGCGTGGGCGATGTGGGCCTGGATCAGCACCGCCGCATCGCCCGCATTGCCGGCCACGGCGGGGATGCCGTCGCGGCGCAGTTCATCGACCTTGTCGCGGTTCTGTTCCGCCACGACGTAGTGGATGCCCTGGTCGTTCAGCGCCTGCGCGATGCGCCGGCCCACGCGGCCATAGCCCACCAGCACCACCTGGCCGGACAGCTTCTGGCGCGCCGTCGTCATCGGCAGTTCGGCCAGCGGGTCGGCCGGGCGCTCGAACTTCGCGGCCAGCAGCCTGTTCTTGCCCAGCCATTTTTCCAGCGGCCCGGTCGACGCGAACACCAGCGGATTCAATGCGATGGAGATGATGGCGCCGGCCAGGATCAGGCTTTGTCCCTCGTGCGGCATCAGCTGCAGCGAGATGCCCAGCGCGGCGAGGATGAACGAGAACTCGCCGATCTGCGCCAGGCTGGCCGACACCATCAGCGCCGACTTGACCGGATAGCGCAGCAGCACCACCAGCACGAAGGCGGCGACGGATTTGCCGAACACGATGATGGCCACCACGGCCAGCAGTTGCAGCGGCTGTTGCAGGATGATGCTCGGTTCGAACAGCATCCCGACCGAGACGAAGAACAGCACGGCGAATGCGTCGCGCAGCGGCAGCGATTCCTGCGCGGCGCGGTGCGACAGCTCCGACTCGCGCAGCACCATGCCGGCAAAGAAGGCGCCCAGCGCGAACGAGATGCCGAACAGCTTCGTGGCGGCATAGGCGATGCCGACGGCAGCCGCGATCACGCACAGCGTGAACAGTTCGCGCGACGCGGTGCGCGCCACCTGCCACAGGATCCACGGGAACAGCTTGCGGCCGACCAGCAGCATGAACGCGACGAAGGCGGCCACCTGGCCCAGCGT
>DKJA01000105.1 GCA_002454505.1 Oxalobacteraceae bacterium UBA6704 | reverse complement strand
GATCAGCAGCGACAGCAGCGCCGTCACCGGCACCATTGCCGGCAAATCCGCGCCGATGGAGATGAAGGCGCGCAGGCCCAGCAGCCAGCCCAGCAGGTTGACCAGCGGAATCGCGATGCACAGCGCGATGATGGCAGGCGCCAGCCGGGCAGACCGGCCGCGCCGCGTGGCAGCGGTCACCGTTGCGCTGCCGGCACATTGCCGGTGGCCTGCCCGGTGCCCGCTGCACAGGCGATGGTTGTCCCGCTGGCGCCGCTCGCTGCGGCGCGGTGCGTCGGTGCGTCCACAGCCGTCTCCTCTCGTTGTGATCCACCGAGGATACGCAGGCATGGCCGGTGCTACAGTTCGGTCGGGCACATAAGGAGGCGATCCGGGCTGGCTGCCTCCTCCGGTCAGGCGCGCATGCCGCCGTCGATGGTCAGGCTGGCGCCCATCACGTAGCCCGCCTCCGGCGACACCAGATAGGCCACCATGCCGGCGATCTCTTCCGGCTGGCCCAGCCGCTTCACCGGCAGCAGATTGCGCAGCATGTCCGCCATCGGACCGGTGCCCGGCGTCATGTCCGTCGCAGTCGGGCCCGGCTGCACATTGTTGATCGTGATGCCGCGCGCGCCCAGGTCGGCGGCCATGCCGCGCACCATGCCGGCAATCGCCGCCTTCGTCAGCGCGTACACGCTGGAGCCGGGATGGCCGGCCCGTTCCGCGACCATGCTGCCGATCGTCACGATGCGGCCGCCCTCGCCCATGAAGCGCTGCGCCTCCTGGATCGCCACGAAGGCCGAGCGGACGTTCACCGCGAGCATGCGGTCGAACAGGTCCATCGGGAAGGTGTCGACGGGCTCCACGCCGAGGATGCCGGCATTGGTGACGAGGATGTCCAGCCGGCCGAACGCCTCGGCAGCCTGCGCCACGGCGCTGCGCACCTGCGCTGCGTCGGCCGCATCCGACCGGATCGCCAGCGCGCGGCCGCCGGCCGCCGCCACTGCCGCGACGACTTCGGCCGCCTGGTCGGGCGACGCCGAATAGGTGAACGCCACGTGTGCGCCATCCTGCGCCAGCCGTTTCACGATGGCCGCGCCGATGCCGCGGGACCCGCCTGTTACCAGTGCTGCCTTGATGTTCTGCATGATTGTTCTTCCTTGGTTGTTACTGCATTGACGGATGCTGCATTGATGGATGCTGCATTGACGGACTGCGCAGGGCAAGCCTGTGCTTTCCGGATCGACCGGTCGGAAAACCGGTCTGGCTGCCGCGCCTTACTGCGCCGGCGTCACCAGCGGCTTGCCCTTCTCGACGAGATAGGTGGCCAGCTCCTTCGATGCGCCGCTGCCCACGTTCCTGGCCGAATGGATCGCGCCGGCGGGAATGAAGAACGACTGCCCCGCCTGCAGCGTGACGGGCGGCTGCCCGTCGATCCGGTATTCCAGCGTGCCTTCCAGCACGAAGGCGATTTCCTCGCCGGGATGCGAATGGCGCCCCGCCGTGACGCCGTGCGGGAAATCGACGCGCACCTGCACCAGCTCGCGGCCGGGCACGCTGGAATCCTCCTGCAGCAGGTCGGCGCGGCCGACGCCGGCCAGCTGCGCGCCGGCCGACAGGGACAGGGTGCTGGCCGCCACCAGCGTGGCGGCGGCGATGACACGGATTTTTTCATGACAGCCTTCTCTCTTCGGTTAGTTGCAAAATGCCCCGTCGGGCTCAGGTGCGCCAGTCGGCGCTGCGCGCCAGCTCCGCCACCGCGTCGGCAAATGCCTGCGGCGTCTCCTGCGGCAGGTTGTGGCCCGCGCCGCCGATGCGGCGGTGCTGCCACGGTCCGGTGAATTTGCCTTGCCACTGGCTGCCGTCGGTGGCCTTGATCACGCCGTCGCTGAGCCCGTCGAGCGTGATGGCGGGCGCCGCAATCGCGGGGGCCGCGGCCAGCAACGCCTCCTGCCGCGCGTACTCCGGGAACCCAGGCGCGTGGCCCAGACGGTGGCGATACGAGTGCAGCACGACGTCCACGTAATCGGGATTGTCGAAGGCCAGCGCGGCGCGGGCGAAGGTGGCGTCGTCGAACCGCCAGTCGGGCGAATTGCCCTTCCACATCACGCGGGCGATGCCGGCGCGGTTGGCGGTCAGGCCGGCGCGGCCCCGCTCGGTGAGGAAGTAGAACTGGTACCAGAAGCCCGCCTCCACCGCCGGCGGCGCCGGGTTGGCAGCCTTGGCGATGTCCTGGATCAGGTAACCGTTGACGGAGACCAGGCCCGCGCACCGCGACGGGTGCAGTGCCGCCGCCACGCAGGCGGCGCGGCCGCCCCAGTCGTAACCGGCCAGCACGGCCTGCGGGATGCGCAGCGCGTCCAGCAGGTCGACCAGGTCCTGCCCGATCGCCGCCTGCTGGCCCGAGCGGGGCGTGGCCGCGTCGAGAAAGCGCGTGGTGCCGTGGCCGCGCAGGTGCGGCACGATCACGCGATATCCCTGCCGCGCCAGCAGCGGCGCCACGTCCACGAAACTGTGGATGTCATAGGGGAAGCCGTGCAGCAGGATCACCGGGCGGCCATCGGCCGGACCCGTTTCGTGATAGCCGACGTCCAGCAGGCCGGCCTTGATCTGGCGGACTGCCAGCGGCGCGGATGACTGTGGCCCCGCGGCCAGCGCGGGGGCGATGCCGTCCAGCGCCAGCACGGCCGAGCCGGCAGCGGCGGACAGCAGGAAGCGACGGCGGTTCGTCTGGAACATGGCAGGCTCCTCGCTTCAGCGCACCAGCGCGCCCGGGTAGGCATCGCCATACACCAGCGTGCCGGCGTTCTGCGCTGCCACCAGTTCGGCGCGCACGTCGGCGCGGGTCAAGGCCCCGGCCGCCGGCAGCGGGCCCGGGTAGTCGTCGCCTTCGTACAACTGGCCCGCGTCGCGGGCGGCGATGGCCTCGGCCTGCACATCGGCACGCGAGCGGACGGATGGGGCAAAGACGCTCGGCTGCGCGCCCTCGTGGTTGATGGCGGGCAGCGTGCCGGGAACCTGCACGCGGGGCATCGGCTCGGCCTGCGCGGCAGCGGCAACGGTGAACAGCAGCGACATCAGCAAGGTTTTCATGGGGTTTCTCCTGAAAGGTGATTGCGTTGGGGTGAGTCCATTAGACCGCCCGGATGTATCGCGCCGATGTCTGCCGGTGCGCCCCGGCGTATGCGGATGTGTGCGGGAACGGGGCAGATACATGGCGATACGAATGGATGGCCTCGGCGCCGAAAATAATTACCAAGTAGAAACTCGCGCTATACAATGACCCGAACCGCCGACCTGCCGCCATGAGCCACCACTGCGCCGCCCGCCCCTTCCCCCCAGCCGCACTCCACGGCTACGCCAAACCGTGCATGATGCTGACAATGCCCCGCTGAAGAGGACCGCATGCGCCGCACCCGCTTCCCCATCGACAGCAACGCCCTGTGCTTCGCCCTGTACCTGCTGGCAGCCCTTGCCTGCCGCGCGATCGCCATCGCCCCCGCCAACAGCAGCCCCGTGTGGCTGCCGACCGGCATCGCGGTGGCCTTCCTGCTGCATCGCGGCAGCGCCGTGTTTCCCGGCGTGTTTGCCGGCAGCCTGGTGGCCAACGGCTATTTCATGTGGGCCGCCATCGGGCTGACGCCGCTGTCGGTGGCCGCCTGCGTGACGATCTCCATCGGCAACTGCATCATGGCGGCCGGCACCGCGTTCATGACGGGCGTGCTGCTCCGTTCGGCGCGGCGCGGCGCGTCGGCGGTGCCGTATGGTTATGCGGCGGTGGCCTGCGCCGTCGCGCTGGTGGGAGCACTGATCGGCCCGCTGTCGCTGGAAGCGGCCGGCGCCGTGCAACGGGCGCAGCTGCGCCAGGTCGCCCTGCTGTGGTGGCTGGGCGACGTGCTGGGCGCCCTGGTGATCGCGCCGGCCGCGGCGAACCTGCTGTTCCGGCGCCTGCGGCTGGCCGGCCGCGGGCGCGCGACGGAAGCGGCCATGCTGTTCGTGCTGGCCGCGGCATTGGGCGCCATCCTGCTGCTGGCGCCGGCGGAGCGGCATGGCGTCAAGGCGTTGAGCGCCTTCCTGATGCTGCTGCCGGTCGGCTGGGCGGCGCTGCGGCTGGGCGGGCTGGCCACGTCGCTGCTGGTGCTGCTGGCGGCCGCGGCGGCCGTCATCGCAACGCGTAACGGTGTCGGCCCGTTCCCCGCGCCGGTGCCGTTCGATACGCTGATCGCGCTGGACATCTACCTGGCCCTGCTGGCGCTGACCGGCATGGTGCTGGGCCGCCAGCGCCGCCGCGCGCGGCCGGCCACCCGGCGCTGGCAGCGCTGGCCCGTCGTCATGCTGGGGCTGAGCCTGGGCGTGACCGCCATCGCCTGGTACTCGGCGATGCTGGACGGCCGCCGCCAGCTGGCCAGCCAGTTCGCCGTGACGGCCGACCGCGCCTGGTCGCTGATGGACGAGCGCATGGCCAACTACCGCCGCCTGCTGAAGGCCGGCAAGGCGCTGATCGAAGCATCCGACACCGTCTCCGCACGCGAATGGCACGAATACGTGCGGGCATTCGACATCGGCACCGCCTTCCCCGGCGCGCAGGGCCTGGGCTATGCGGACTGGGTGCCGGCCGGCGGCGCCGCCGCGTTCGTGGCCGGCCAGCGCATCGCCCGCCCCGGCTACGTCGCCTGGCCGCCGCAGGCCGGCGCGGCGTCGATGTACGTGACTTACCTGGAACCGCACAACCCGCTCAATGCGCGTGCCATCGGCTTCGACATGATGTCGATGGCGGACCGCCGCGGTGCCATCGAGGAAGCGATCGACACGGGCCGCGTGACCAGCACCGGCGCCATCACGCTGCTGCAGGAGATCCAGCGGCGCAAGCAGCTGGGCTTCATCATGTACCAGCCGGTGTACCGGCCCGGCATGCCGCTGCGGACGGCCGAACAGCGCCGGCGCGCCATCCGCGGCGTGGTGTACAGCCCGTTCCGCATCGAGAACATGATCGCCAGTATCGTCACGCCGAATGCCGCCGTCACGCTGCGCATCTTCGACACCGTCGGCAGCGCGGGGGCGCCGCTGCTGTACACCACGCCGGGCGCCGACGCGGCCGCCGGCCACCGCTACGGCCATCCGCTGCAGGCCACGCGGCCGCTGCGGATCGACGAAAGCGGCCACCACTGGACGGTGGAGATGTCCGCCGCGCCGGGCTTCGACACGGGCGCCGCGCGGCGCAGCGAGCTGCTGATCCTGGCGCTGGGCTCGCTGATCAGCTTCCTGCTGTACGAGGTCGTCAACAGTCTGGCCACCACGCGCAGCCGCGCCGTGCTGCTGGCACAGGACATGACGCGCGCACTGCAGCGCCAGCAGGGCGCGCTGGCGGCGTCCGAAGCGCGGCTGCGGCTGTTCACCGGCAGCGTCACGCGCTACGCGCTGATCTTCCTCGACCGCGACGGCCGCGTGGAAGCTTGGAACGAAGGGGCCACGCGGCTGTTCGGCTACGGCGAGGACGATGCGGTCGGCCGGCAGCCGGCCATCTTCCCCGCCGCCGGCCAGTGGCAGACGATCCTGCACAGCGCGGCCGGCGAAGGCCAGGTGGCCGGCAAATACCGGCTGTGCCGGCAGGATGGCGGGACCTTCCTGGCCGAGCTGCAGATCGCCGCCGTGCGCCAGCCTGGCGTCGCCGGACCGGCCGGCTACGCGCTGACGGTGCATGACATCACGGCGGCGCAGAAAGCCGAAGCCCTGCTGCACCAGGCGAAGGACCTGGCAGAAAGCGCCAGCCGCTCGAAATCGGAATTCGTCGCCAACATCAGCCACGAGCTGCGCACGCCGATGAACGCGGTGCTGGGCTTTGCCGGCCTGCTGGAACGCACGCCGCTGACGCCGGAGCAGCGCAACTTCGTCGGCACGATCCGCACGTCCGGCAAGACGCTGCTTGGCCTGCTGAACGATGTGCTGGATTTCTCCAAGATCGAGGCGGGCAAGATCGACCTGCACGTGGAACCGCTGGCGCTCGACCGGCTGGCCCAGTCGCTGGCGGCCGTGATGGCGGTCGGCGCGGAGCCGGGCCTGCGGCTGGCGATCGACGTGTCGCCGCACCTGCCGTGCGAGATCCTGATCGACCCGCTGCGCTTCGAGCAGATCCTGATGAACCTGATCGGCAATGCGTTGAAGTTCACGCATGAAGGCGCGGTGACGGTGCGGTTCTGTGCGCCCGGCGACGGCACGCAGCTGCATGCGGAGGTCGAAGACACGGGCATCGGCATGGATGCGGCACAGGTGGGCCGCCTGTTCGCGCCGTTCACGCAGGCCGATGCTTCCACCACGCGGCGCTACGGCGGCACCGGCCTGGGACTGACCATCGCCCGCCAGCTGGCGCAGCTGATGGACGGCGAGATCGCCGTGCGCAGCGCGCCCGGCACCGGCAGCATCTTCACGGTGGCGCTGCCGCTGCACGCCGCCCCCGCATCGCGCGATCCGTTCGAACTGCCGGCGCCGTTATGCGGCCTGGACGTGCTGCTGTTCAGCGCCGATGCGGACTTCGCCACCGCCTTCGACCATGCCGTGGCGCGGTGGCAGTGGCGCGTGCACGTCGTCGCCAATCTCGCCGATGCGCAGGCGCGGCTGGGCGGCACCGGCGAACTGCCGTACCGGCTGGCCGTCATCGGGCCGTCGTCGCCGGCCGCCACGGCAGTTGCCCTGCTCAATGCGCGGCGCGAGCGCCTGCAGCACGCGTTGCGCTTCATCCGCATCCTGCCCCATACCGATGCCGCCGACGACACGCCGGCCGGCGGCGCCGTCGTGCATGCACCGGCCACGCGGGCGACGCTGCATGCCGCCGCGCTGCAGCTTTTCGCCCCGCCGGCCGGCAGCGACACTGTCACCGCTGCCGCCGGCGAACCTTTGCTCGGCATGCGGCTGCTGCTGGCCGAGGACAATACGCTGAACCAGCTGGTGGCCGTATCGATGCTGGAAGCGGCCGGCGCCACCGTGCAGGTGGCGAACAACGGGCTGGAAGCCGTGCAGGCTTTGCGCTCGGCGCCGCAGGCGTTCGACGCGGTGCTGATGGACGTGCAGATGCCGCAGCTGGACGGCCTGGCCGCGACGCGCGTCGTCCGCGCCGAGATCAATCAGGAAGTCCCCATCGTGGCGATGACTGCCGGCGTGACGACCGAGGAGCGGGATGCCTGCGTGGCGGCGGGCATGACGGCGTTCCTGGCCAAGCCGGTGGATGGGGAGGCGATGGTGGCGCTACTGGCGGCCTTGCATGGCGCTCGACCATAGCGCGGTTGCTATCCGGCGACGTCAGCTCCGGCTCCGAGATATCGCCAGACGGTCATGCCGTAGGCGGCATCCTGCGCCTGCATCACGTCGCCCGCTTTGAAGCTATGTCTTTGCAGCGGAATGTCCAGGGTTTCCCAAGCTCCGCTCTTCGGGCAAATCTGACCTGATTTGACGCGGAGCTCCCACTCATCAGATTGCATCGCTTTGGCACGCGGTGCACTAATGCTGCGGGCATATTCGACCAGATCAGCCGGATAGAATTTGGCATCACGATAGGAGCTGTCGTCGATATCGAGGAGATATGTAATTGCAGCCGCTTCCCACGACCAGTACCCACGGAACCGGTCTTTCTTTTATGGCTCTCGTAATACACCTCTCGCCGGCTCGCCACATACCAGCCATCCAGATAACCTGCCATCAACGCCGGACGGGCAGCGGGCGTTGCATCAAATATCTTCAACGTCTTAAAGTACGGCAGATGCCGAATGCACTCATCAGGAGGTGCAGCACGACCAGAAAGAAATGGCGACATCAGCCGCTCCAACATCCCGTCCCTACCAGTATTGTTGAAGTCGATGATTTCCGAAATATCCCGTAAGTCTCGGCCATCATGAAATAGGATATCGAAACAGACCAACTGGTTGGCGAACGAAAACTCCCAGTCGAGCAAAGGAATGTGCGCAGCACTCCCCGAATCGTCACCAAGTTCAACTAAATTCATCGACCTACGCGCATATTCTCTCCAATCCTCCAGTATGGCTGGAAAGATTTCCGCGAGCTCTTCAATCGGGTGCCCAGCACTATAGCAGTTCATCAAAAAGTCCAGGGCATCCCATGCTCGCTGCTTGGTCCAAACCATGACATCGTAAGGCAGTGCTTCGTCGGCATTTTTCTGTACGGACAGGAGGTTTTCCCTCACCGAAGCAAAACCCTCCATTGGACCGTCGAAATTAATTTCATACCCTTCGAAATCCAGGAGCTGCTCACGTCTCACCTCGGAGAATCGTGGGAGTTGGAATTTTTTCATATCGTCGTTTTAAAACACCATCAGAAATCTCCAGAATTATCTGTACGTATGGGGAACGGCTATTCGGCAACGCTTGCTCCGGTTCCGATGTATCGCCAGACGGTCATACCATAGCCGGCATCCTTCGCCTGCATCACGTCGCCAACTTTGAAATTACGCTTTTGCAGCGGAATGTCCAAGGTCTCCCAAGCTCCGCTCCTTGGACAAACCTGACCGGATCGGACGCGGAGCTCCTGTTCCGTCGATTGCTGTTCACTGGCACGGGGTGCGTTAATTCTGCGGGCATACTCGACCAGATCCGCCGGGTAAAATTTGGCGTCACGATAAGAGCTGTCGTCGATATCCAGAAGATAAGTAACTGCTGCCGACTCCCACGACCAGTATCCCGTGAACGCGTCGCCTCGGTTGTTGCTGTTATAATACGGCTCACGGCGGCTTGCCGTGTACCAATCCCCAAGATATTCCTTCATCAATGCTGGCCGTGCATCGCGAGAACCATCAAATATCTTAATGCTTTTATAATATGGCAAGTGGCGCGTACACTCATCTGGAAGTTCACCACGGTTTCTGACGTAGGGAGCCAGTAATCTTTCAAGCAGTGCATCTCGATGCGGATTATTCGTATCGAAGACCGGCTGCAACCGGTGCAGAAGTGATCCATATCCCAGAACGATGCCGAACGAGATCAATTGATTGGCAAAGGAAAAATCCATATCTTTCAGGGGAAGGGGAGCAACATCCTTTGCAGAACTTTCGGACCTGATAAATATTTCTGCGTGTTCGCCATATTCTTCCCAATAGCGAAGTATCGCAGGGTAAATTTCGGCCAGCTCTTCCACAGAATTGCCGGCACTAAAACAATTGCAAAGCATATCCAGTGCCGACCAAGCACGTTGTTTTGTACAAACCATCAGGTCGTATGGATCGATCTTCACCAACATTTCGACAGACTGAGAAAATGTGTCACGTACAGTATTGATGCCGTCCATCGGTACATCGAAATTATACTCGTAGGTCTTGTAAGCAAGCATGGGTTCGCGCTTTTGCAAAACAAACTGCGACGAGGTTAGTTTTCCCATTTTAAGATTCAAGCATGTTATTCGAATGGCTAGAAAACCTGCGCTTCGTACGTGACCTGCCGATTTCCTGCGTTCGTCTAGCTGCTTTCCTGTCTTGATCGCAAACCACCATTGATCTCGGCGCCGCACCGCTAGCAACAGGAATGAAGACGTTCCTGGCCAAGCGGGTGGGCGTGCCGGCGACGTTGGCAGTGTTCGCGGTCGTGCATGGCGCTCCGCTATAGCATGGCCTTTATTCGGCGATGCCTGCCTGACTTCCGAGATATCGCCAAACGGTCATGCCATAGGCAGCATCTTGCGCCTGCATCACATCGCCCACTTTGAAATTATGCCTTTTCAGCGGGATGTCCAGAGTCTCCCAAGCTCCGCTTTTGGGGCAAATCTGACCGGATTTGACACGTAACTCCCTCTCATCAGATTCGACCGCTTTCGAACGAGGGGCACTAATGCTGCGAGCGTATTCGACCAAATCTGCCGGATAGAATTTTGCATTGCGATAGGAGCTGTCGTCGATGTCCAGCAAGTATGTAATTGCCGCCGCCTCCCAGGACCAGTATCCTGTGAAGAGGTCACCCCGTTTATGGCTATCGTAATATCCTTCCCGTCTGCTCGCATGATACCAGTCCTCCAGATACTCCTTCATCAAAGCACTGCGGTTTTCCAGCGCAGCACTGTAAATCTTCAAAACCTTAAAGTAGGGCAAATGTCGCGCGCACTCGTCGGGCGGCACATCACGATCTGGAGAAAATGACGAAATCATCCGCTCGAGCATGCCGTCCCGGACAGAATTGTTGTGATCGATAATCGTCGGAACCTGCTTTAACATCTCCCCTCGGCCAAGCAATATCGCAAAACAAACAAGCTGATTGGCAAATGCAAACGTGGTATCGAGCAGTGGCAGGGCTGCAACCGTCTTCGTCGAGCTTTCCTCTGACTCAATATATACCTTCCATATCAGCGAATATTCAATCCAGTACTCGAAAACGGTTGGGTAAATTTTCCTTAAATCCTCGATATCATGACCAGCGCTGTAGCAGTTCAGAAGGAATTTCAGGGAATCTTCCGCTCGTTGATGAAATGATATGGCTCGCCTGTATAGCACACCCTCTTTCGCGCCAGAATTGCGACTCATCGAGGTCCTGATTATCTGAAATCCTTCGATCATTTCATCAAAATTGAATTCATAGATATCATAGGTGAGCAATTGCTCGCGTCTTTTTGACCTGAATTCCTTCTCGCTCAGTTTATCCATTTCCTCATTCTTTAAGTAAGTTTTCAGGCAAATCCAAAATTATCTGCACCTCATGCGTGGCACCTCCCGATTGCCGGTGCTTGTTCAACTGCCGGCCAGTCACTATCGTTATCCAGCGCTTATACGGATAGGTGAAAGGAAAATCGCTGTTCGCATTCAATCTTACCCGGCGAAGTTGCGTTCGCAACTCTCTACCAGCCGGAGTAAGATTTTCATTGGGCAGTCGCGTCCATATCCACTCATGACTCATCTGCGTGGCCAACCCGGTCGGTTGTCCATGCTTATCCTTGCCCGGCGGGTTGACGCCGCCGCGCACTGCAAGCTCGTGTTCTTCGCTGGAACCCACTCCCACACGTTTTCCTGCCAGCGCATCCCGTCCCGCGTTATCGAATGTATTGGGCTGGCCATTGGGGGTCGGGTTGGCAGCCTCGTCGGCGCGAAGCGCTTCGAATTTCTCCTTGAGGTCGGCAGGCAGCGCGGCGATCAGCGTGAGCGAGTCGAAAATGCTCGATTTCGTCTCGCCGACCACGAAAGGTTTCGCGAGGCTGGTCTTATTCGACCACAAGTGATCCAGCCCGCTGTGCGGGATGCTGTGTTCCTCGATCAGCCTGCCACCGTTGTTCGCCTTCCTGAAATTGATGTGCTTGCGTTTGACGTGGTAATCCGTGATGTGCTCGGCTGGTATGCCGCTGAGCCAGTTCTGCTTTTTCTTCTCGCCTGCTTTTTTCGACGATGTCGTTGTCGAATTCGTCTGCGCGCGCCCTGTCTTCATGTCGCGATTTTTTCTTTCGAGCAGACGGCGCTCCGTCCGGGCCGCGGCAGTCGCCTCGCGCGATGCGGCTTGCGCAGTTTCGCCGGCGGCACGGCCAGTAACGCGACTGCTGGTGCCGGCCACCGCGGCGGTATTCCCCGGCAGCTGGTGCCCCATCATTTTCGCGTGGAGCTTCTTCAATTCGGCGAACGCGTCATCGATCATTTTGGGCGCGGACTTCTGGATTGCCTGGAGTTCGCCGATGATTTCCCTGACCTGCGCACGGCCGGCAACCGCCCTCACGACCCAGCTGTCGATACCGTCGACGAACGCGCCGATTGCCTTGTTGAACAGGCCCTTGCTTTCGCGGGCCAGCATGCCCCAGTCGACCTGCCGCATGAAGCGCTCGACATTGCCGCGCAATGCAGGCGGGATGGCGGCATCGCCCGACAGCGCCGTCACGGTCAATTCATACGGCCGGCTGACGCTTTCCTCGCCACGCAAACACTCGGCCGCCAGCGTGTCCGCGCCAAGCGGCGTGGTCAGTTGCAGGATGCGATTCGTCTGGCGAAGCAGGTCGGGCAGCGCAAACATTGTCGGGCCTCATCCGGGAGCAATTTATTTCCAAATTACCATTAATATAACCCAGCTTATTTACCGAAAAGGTTTCGCCTCCTCAACCGTGCGCAACGAAATAATCGCGCCGCTGATTGCGATCTGCGCCCCATTCACTTGCGATCAGGCTACATTCCCGTAGTCGCACCATAAAAATCAGGAGATCCCGATGTTCATCCAGAACGGCACCCGCCGCCGCCTCGTCTTGTCGATGCTTGCCGCGCCGCTGTGGCCCGCCGCCGCGCGCGCCGCGGGCCAGAAGACAAATGAAGCCTCCATCGCCGACTTCGGCGCCGTGGCGGACGATGCCACCGTCAACACCCGCGCCATCCAGGCACTGATCGACCGCCTCGCGGCGCAAGGCGGCGGCACCGTGGTCGTGCCGCGTGGCGTGTTCGTCAGCGGTGCGCTGTTCATGAAGCCGAAGGTCCACCTGCAGCTGGACCAGGGCGCCGTGTTGAAATGTTCGACGGACCTGAACAACTTCCCGCCGCAACGCACCCGCATCGAAGGGCATTTCGAGGAAAGCTTCACCCCTGCCCTGATCAACGCCAGCGGCTGCGACGGCCTGCGGATCACCGGCGCCGGCACGCTCGATGGCGCCGGCCGCCCGATCTGGGACCGGTTCTGGAAGCTGCGCAATGCGGCGCCCGATCCGCACAACTTCCCCAACCTGGGCCTGCCCCGCGCCCGGCTGGCGCTGATCGAGCGCTCGCGCGGCGTGACGATCGAAGGCGTCACGTTCAAGGATTCGCAGTTCTGGAACCTGCACCTGTACCGCTGCCAGGACATCACGGTGCGCAAGGCGCGCTTCGAGGTACCCGACGACTACAAGCAGGCGCCCAGCACGGACGGCATCGACCTGGACAGCTGCCAGGACGTCACCATCGACGGCTGCCACTTCTCGGTGACCGACGACTGCATCGCCGCCAAGGGCTCGAAGGGCCCGCGCGCGCTGGACGACAAGGACAGCCCGCCCGTCCAACGCATCCGGGTGCGCAACTGCGTGTTCCGCCGCGGCCACGGCGTGATGACGCTGGGCAGCGAAGCCACCATCGTGCGCGACGTGATCGTCGAGGACTGCACGGTGCAGAACGTGCAGAACATCGCGATGCTCAAGCTGCGGCCCGACACGCCGCAGCACTACGAGGACATCCACTTCCGCAACCTGACGCTCGATTCCGCCGTCGAAAGAAACGCCATCGTCACCATCCAGCCGTGGAGCCAGTACTTCGACCTGAAGGGCGCGACGCCGCCGCAGTCGGTGGTGCGCAACGTCACGCTCACCGGCTTCAAGGGCCGCTTCGGTTCGTTCGGCACGATCAAGGCGAACCCCGGGCAGACGACGATCGGCGACGTCGTGCTGCGCGATTTCGATGTGCAGTTGATGAACGGCAAGCTGAACGTGGACAAGGGGAGCGCATTGCGGCTGGAGAACGTGGTCGTCAACGGCAAGCCGTACAGCGTATGAAGGCGATCGTGCCCGCAACGGCCCGGCTCCCGGTCGAGCAGTAAATCCGCCACAAGCGTGCCGGATGGTGGGACAGCCGATGACGGGATAGCCGATGGTGAGCTGAGCACACCGGTCAGACGGCTTCTGCTCACTCGTTATCGATATCGTCGTTGTCGCGGCCATTGCGGCGATCGCACAGCCGCCGCTCGCGCGCCTCGGTGAGCCACTTCTTCGGCGGCGGCTTGACGACCGGCACGGGGATGCCGGCGGCGATCGCCGAAGCGGTCGCCTGCTTTTCAAGCTCGGCCAGGCGCGCTGCCTCGTCGCGGAGCGCGCTGGCCCACTTCCAGTACCGCTCGCCCGGAATGCGCAGCGCAATTTCACGCCACGCATTGCGATCCGCGCCGGCGCATGCGGCGACGAACTGGTTGGGCGACACCGCCTGCCCGTGGAAAATGATCTCGTTTCCCCTCACATCGGCCCGGTGGACGCCCTGCCGCGTGCGAACTTCCAGCATCGTGCCCGACGGCAGGAACAGGTTTTTCCAACGGTAGCCCTCGACGACGGGCGTGATGACCTCGGCAGCGTGCTGCACGCGGATCCATTCGAGAATGGCGTGGTCCACCGCTTCGTTCATGGTTTTATCGCTGAAAAAACAGCGGTGCTCAAGGTATTTGAGCAACGCGAGCATCGTGGTGCCGGACACCTCCAGACTCACTCTCGGAAGCATGCTGTTCTCCTTGTCGGTAGTTGTCGGGAAAATGCGGTTTCTGTCTCCCCTCTCAAAAATTTGGACCTCGGGGGACAGATAAAGTTCAAAACCGACAAAAACCGACATGGATTTCCGACATTCTCCGTGAAGGGGGCGGGGAGGACTACGGCCGGTCCATTCGCGCGAGACAGCGATGGCATATCGGCCATCGCTGCCTCATCGCCTCACCGCCCCGCCGCCGCGCCGCGCCGCGCCGCCTTCCTGCCTTCCTGCCTTCCTGCCT
>DKJA01000115.1 GCA_002454505.1 Oxalobacteraceae bacterium UBA6704 | reverse complement strand
GCTGGGCAAGCAGCTGCGCACGGCATGCGGTTCCGGCGGCACCGTGAAGGATGGCGTGATCGAAGTGCAGGGCGACCATTGCGAACTGGTGATGGCGGCGCTCACGAAGCAGGGTTATCAACCGAAGCGTGTCGGCGGCTGACATCGGGTAACGGGCGATTTTTACCATTCGGCCGGGAGCGGAAAGCATTTATTGAACGGACGATTGATGACTATGGACCTCGATCAACGCGATGTTTGCCGGCGATTTGACACAGAATTCATGCCTCCGGAGCGGAGCGACAAGGTTGGAATCGCACTTGCAACGCTAGCCTCCGCGCCGCTCAATGCAGTTCGGTTGGCACCGGAAAGCGGGACATGCGGGTGGTTTATCCATGGCGGCGATTATTCGTCGGCAGCGGACTTTTACCAGCCGCTTCATGTTGGCCACCTCGAAGAGCGCTGTCCTGGCATTGTTCCCTACTTGGCATTACCGCCCGGCTATCGTGTATTGCTGGGGCCTGACTACGAAGATGTCTGGTTCGACGTGGAGTCAGCAAAAAATTCGCCTGACCGAAAATAGCGTAGTCGATTGGACGTCGTTGGCAGGGTGATAAAAATACAACAAAGTTAAACGAACTAAATCGTTTCCGTGATAATCTTGACAACGTCGTTCGTCTTTGGGCGCAGCGATGCACAACCAACATAAACCATCGGGAACACCATGAAACTGAAACAAGTCTTGAGCACTGTCGCAGTCGCCGCATCCCTGTTCTGTGCCGGCGCGGCCAACGCCGAGCTGTACAACTTCACCGTCACCGGCGATTACTCGGCCACCTGGCAGATGGACTCCAACGCCATTCCGGACGGCGTCTTCGACGGCACCGGCATGGGCTATGCCGATGTGGCCGGCACGTACCAGAACGCGGTCAGCGCGCTGGCCGACGTGTACTTCCTCAATGCCTCGTTCGGCGGCGGCATCAGTATCGAAGACTATTATGGCGGCGCGTATCTGCTGGTGAGCGATGGCCCGCAGATCTACAGCGGCACCGAAGACGCGCCGACGTTCCTGCTGGGGACTTATGCGCTGACCGAATACCAGGGCACCGGCGCCTACACGCTGACCGTGTCGGCCGTGCCGGAACCGGCCACCTACGGCATGATGCTGGCCGGCGTGGGTCTGGTAGGCGTGGCGCTGCGCCGCCGTCAGGCAAAGTAATTCGCCAGTCGTTGCAGGGTTCGTCGCCGCGGCGCGGCGAACCTGATCACTTGTCTCTCCTCCTCAAAAAAATACCAACCGATTGCGCCAGCGGAATAACCTCGCTACAATTGAGAATGATTCCCATTCAAGACTGATTCGCGATCGGACCCGGCAACGCCATGCCAGCGCCTCATTCCAGCCCGGTGCAACAGGACATCGGCACACTCTACAGTGACCACCACAGCTGGTTGCAGGGCTGGCTGCGCCGCAAGCTGGGCAACGCTGGGGATGCTGCCGACCTGGCGCACGACACCTTCATCCGCATCCTGACCAAGCGCGAAGCGCCGGACGTGCAGGCGCCGCGCGCCTACCTGAGCACGATCGCGCGCGGTCTGGTCACCGACTTCTTCCGCCGCCAGGACCTCGAACGCAACTACCTCGACGCACTCGCCGCGCTGCCCGAGCAGCACATGCCGTCGCCTGAAGCACGCGCGCTGATGCTGGAAGCGCTGACCGCCATCGATGCCATGCTGGACGGCATGAAGCCGGCGGTGCGGCAGGCCTTCCTGCTGTCGCAGCTGGAAGGGTTCACTTATGCCGAGATCGCGAAGCGGCTGGGTGTGACGGTCCGCACCGTCAACAACTATATGGCGAGCGCCATCGAACACTGCTACCTGCTGGCGCCATGAGCGACACATTGGCCCTGATGCCGCGCGACGAGCAGGAACTGCGCAAGGAAGCGGTCACCTGGTACGTCCTGCTGTGTTCCGGCGACGCGACCGATGACGACAAACGCGCCTGGCAGCGCTGGCATGAAAGCCATCCCGACCACCAGCGTGCCTGGCAGCGCATCGATGCCATGCGCGACGTGATGCAACGCGTGCCGCCCCGTCTCGGCATGCCGGCGTTGCAGCCCGCGCCGAAAGGGCGCCGCCAGGCATTGCGCGGCCTGCTGTTGCTGGCCTCCGGCGGCGCGCTGGGTTATGCGGTGTATCGCGGCGCGGACGGCACGGCGCCATGGCAGCTGGCGCTGGCCGAGCATCGCACGCGGGTCGGCGAACAGCGCAGCGTGGAGCTGGCCGACGGGTCGCTGCTGGTGCTCAATACGAACAGCGCCGTTGATATCAGGTTCAGCGCAAGCGAGCGTACGCTGTTGCTGCGTTCCGGCGAAATCCTCATCGAGACCGCGCACCGGCGGCATCCCAGTGCGCCGAATGACATCCGGCCGTTCGTCGTCGAGACCAGCCATGGCAGCGTGCAGGCGCTGGGTACCCGCTTCACCGTGCGGCGCGAGGCCGATGAAACTCGGGTCATCGTGCTGGAAGACGCCGTGGCCGTCCGCACGAAGCACGCGCCGGAACGGCCGGTGATCCTGCGGGCCGGGGAGCGGCTTGCTTTCAGCGCCACGCAGACCGGCCCGGCGCAGGCGGCCGACGACACGGCAGCCGCCTGGCGGGACGGCAGCATCATCGTCGGCGACTGGCCGCTGGGCCAGTTGATCGCGGAGCTGGACCGCTATCGGCCGGGCCGGCTGGCCTGCGATGCCGCCGTGGCGCAGCTGCGGGTTTCCGGCGCCTTCCCGGTGGCGGATACGGACAAGGCGCTGGCCGTGCTGGAGCGGTCGCTGCCGGTGAAGGTCAACCGGGTCACGCGGTATTGGGTGACGGTTGGGCCGTTGTAACCGACAGCTTGACGTGATGGGGACTGTCCCTGCAAGGGACTGTCCCCGGGGTTGTTTTTGATTTTTGAGGACCGCATACATCAGAACAACCCCGGGGACAGGCCCCTGCGGGGACAGTCCCCGGCCAATATTTTTTTCATCTTTTTCGATCTCGTCCGGCCTACAGGATGAAGTGCCGCAAGCACGCCACCCGTTGACCACCGATCGAAAGCACCCATGTCCCTCCGCAAGTCACCCATCCACCGTACGCCGCTGGCGCTGGCCATCTGCGCCGCCCTGGCAGTCATCCCCATGGCCGCGCAGGCGCAGCCGGCAACCGCCGTGCAGTCCGCACCGGCCCAGAAGACCTACCACATCGCTTCCGGCACGCTGACCAGCGTACTGGGCAAGTTCGCCGCGGCGGCCGGCGTGGCGCTGTCGTTCGATCCCGTCACCACCGATGGCCTGAACTCGCCCGGCCTGCAGGGCGATCACTCCGTCACGTCCGGCTTTGCCAGCCTGCTGAGCGGCACCGGCCTGCAGGCGGTCGGCAGCGCGGACGGCGGCTTCGTGCTGCGCAAGGCGCCGCCGGTCAGCACGCTGGCCACGGTGGACGTCACCGCGCAGGCGGATGCGGGCAACCTGAGCGAAGGCACCGGCGCCTACACCATCGGCACCAGCAGTACCGCCACCAGGCTGTCGATGTCGCTGCGCGAAACGCCGCAAAGCATCAGCGTGATCACGCGCCAGCGCATCGATGACCAGGGCCTGAACACGATCGCCAGCGTGCTCGAACAGACGCCCGGCATCAATGTGCAGCACCTGGACAGCGAACGCTTCTCGATCTTCTCGCGCGGCTACGGCATCGACAGCTACCAGTACGACGGCGTGCCGACGTCGCTCGTGATCACCACCACCGCCACGCCGCAAAGCACCAGCGACATGGCGATCTACGATCACATCGAAGTGCTGCGCGGCGCGTCCGGCCTGATGACCGGCGCCGGCGAGCCGTCGGGCACCGTCAACCTGGTGCGCAAGCGGCCCACCGCGGCCTTCCAGGCCAGCGCCAACCTGAACCTCGGCTCGTGGCAGATGCGCCGCGCCGAGGTGGACGTGGCCGGTGCGCTCAACCAGGATGGCAGCGTGCGCGGCCGCATCGTCGCGGCTCACCAGCAGAGCAACAGCTTCATCGATTACTACAAGCAGAAGAAGCAGGTGCTGTACGGGATCGTTGAAGCCGACCTGGCGCCGGGCACGCTGCTGAGCGCCGGTTTCGATTACACGAAGTCCGATCCGCGCGGCGTGTCGTTCGCCAGCTTCCCGCTGTTCTACAGCGACGGCAGCCAGACCGATTTCGGCCGCTCCGTCAATCCCGCGTCGCGCTGGAGCAGCCGCAAGCAGGACACGCTGAACACCTTTGCCACGCTGGAGCACAGGCTGCCGGCCGACTGGACGGTCAAGCTGTCCGCCAACCACATGTACAGCAAGCGCGTGGGCAACCAGGCATCGGCCAGCTGGGGCTTTCCGGACCGCGAGACCGGCGCCGGCATGATGCTGTTCGGCGGCGCCGGCCTCGGTTGGCAGGAGCAGGACGGCTTCGACCTGCAGGTCAAGGGCCCGTTCGAACTGTTCGGCCGTACCCACGAGCTGGTGGCCGGCTTCAACTACGCGAAACTGAGCGACCGGAATGCGCCGCAGGCCACCGACGTGGAAGGCCGTCCGGTCAATTTCTACACGTGGCAGGGGAACACGGCGCAGCCGTCGGCGTCTTACCTGCTGCTCAATAACGATACCGACATCCGCCAGAACGGCGGCTACGTGGCGACCCGCCTGAAGCCGAGCGACTCGCTGGCGGTGATCGCCGGTCTGCGCAGCAGCAATTACCGCTACCGCTACACCTATGACTACATGCGCGAGAGCGACGGTGCCGACGAAATCACCGAATACCGCGACAGCGGCGTGGTCACGCCATACGCCGGCCTGGTCTACACGGTGCTGCCGAACCAGACGCTGTACGCCAGCTACACCAGCATCTTCAAGCCGCAGAGCGTACGCGACCGCACCGGCGCCGGCCTGAAGCCGCGCGAGGGCAACAGCTACGAGGCGGGCTGGAAGGCCGAGTGGCTGGACCAGCGCCTGAGCACCGCAGTGGCGCTGTTCGAGACGCGCCAGGACAACCTGGCCGAGAGCGATGTCGGCCACCTCGTGCCCGGCACGATCAACCAGCCGGCGTACATCGCCGTGTCCGGTGCGAAGACGCGGGGCATCGACCTGGAACTGAGCGGTCAGCTGGCGCCGGGGTGGAACGTCAGCACGAGCTTCAGCCACAGCACCACCGAGGACAACAAGGGCGTGCGCATCGCCACGGCGGCACCGGCCAACCTGTTCAAGGTGTGGAACACCTACCGGCTCGGCGGCGCGTGGAGCCGCCTGACGGTGGGCGGTGGCGTCAACTGGCAGAGCAGCATGTACTTCACCGCAGCGCCCTGGCAGCTGGGCAAGTCGGTGACGGCGCGGCAGGAAGGCTACAAGATCGCCAACCTGATGGCCCGCTACCAGTTCAACGACCGCGCCGACCTGACCGTCAACGTCAGCAACCTGTTCGACAAGACCTATCTCAGTTCGCTCGACTCGACGTTCTACGGCGGCTATTTCGGCGACCCGCGCAACGTGTCGGCCAACCTGCGCTACCGGTTCTGAGGAGCGCAGGAACTCGCGCTGCTGTCGTGAGGATCACGCCGGGAACCAGTGTCCCCGGCGTGTCGCTCATCTGCCTGCCCCAACAAAATGAAAACCGATTGCGCCGGTGGCCAGCGCTGCCGCCAGCATCAGCAAGGCGCACAATACCGCCCATTTCAGCGCGAAGCGCAGCACGGGGCCGGGCTCCAGCTTCAGCAGGCTGACGATCAGGTAGAACGATGCCATCAGCGGGCTGAAGACGTGCACGGGCAGGCCCAGCAGCGAGGCGCGGGCGATCTCCACCGGGGGTATGCCGTAGGCGGCGGCCGTCTTCGCCAGGATCGGCAGCACGCCGAAATAATACGCGTCGTTCGACATCAGGAAGGTCAGCGGCATTGCCACCAGCGCCGTCACCACCACCATATAAGGGCCGAGGGTAGGGGAGATCACCGCCACCAGTGCATGGCCCATCGCGTCGACCATGCCGGTGCCATTCAGCACGCCGGTGAATGCGCCGGCGCACAGGATCAGGAACATCGTGAAGAAGGCATTGCCGGCCTGTTCGCCCAGCCGCCTGTGCTGCTCCTGCGGGTCGGGAAAATTGATCAGCAGCGCCAGGCCCGTGCCCACCATGAACGTGACGGGCAATGGCGCCGCCCGTGTCAGCACCAGCACGAGCACGGCCAATGTCAGCACCACGTTGGCCCGCCGTGCCCAGCGGCCCGGTGCCGCCTTGCCGTCGCCATTGCGGGCGGCCGGCGCGACGAACTCGCGCAACTGCTCGCGGGTGAGCCCCAGCCGGCGGCGTTCGCGGCGGCCCAGGTGCCAGGCCAGCACGACGATGCCGGCGCAAGCCGCCAGCATCACGGGCACCAGCGGCAGGAAGATGTCGCTGGGGTCCAGGTGCAGCGCGCTGGCGGCACGCGACAGGGGGCCGCCCCACGGCGTCAAATTCATCACGGCGGCGGACAGGGCCAGCAACGTCAGCAAAATCAGCTGGTTCATGCCGAGGCGCTTATACACGGGCATGAACGCGCCGATGACGATCAGCGCCGTGCTGGTGCCGTCGCCGTCGAAGCCGACGCCCATCGACAGCAGCGCCGTGCCGATGGCGATCCGCACCGGATCGCTGTGCACGCGACGCAGGATGAAGCCCACCAGCGGATCGAACAGGCCCAGCTCCACCATCAGGCTGAAATACAGTACCGCGAACATCAGGGTGAAGCCGATCGGCGCCACCTGCAGCATGCCGTCGAAGATCATCTTGCCCAGCCCTGGCGCGAAGCCGGCGAGCACCCCGAATACCACCGGCACCAGCAGCAGCGCGGTTACCGCCGACATCTTCTTCGCCATGATCAGCAGCATGAAGCAGCCGACCATCGCGAAGCCCAGCAACGCCAATCCTTGCGTACCCAGCATATCTCCTCCGTGCCGGCTGCCCGTGGACAGCGCGGTCTGTTTTATCTTGTCGATGGTCGCGTCAGCGCGCCTCAGGTTCGGTACGAAGCATCGATGCGATCCAGCTTGCGCAACAGGCCCGGCCACGCCAGCATGCCGCCCAACGACCTGCTGACGATCTTCGCCTGCTGCTGCGCGCCGGCGATCATCGCCGGTGCGATCTCGATCAGGCCGGCCCGGTCATGTCCCGCGCGCACCTGGATCGTGCAGGCCGCCTCGAACACGTACATGGCGAGGAAGGCATCGGCGATCGTGCTGCCCGTCGTCAGTAGGCCGTGGTTGCGGAGCATGAAGAAGGTACGGTCGCCCAGGTCCGCGACCAGCCGCGTCTTCTCTTCCGAATTGAGGGCCACGCCTTCGTACTGGTGATACGCGAGGCTGGACAGCACGAACATCGACTGCTGCGAAATCGGCAGCACGCCGTCCTGCCGCGCCGACACGGCCACGCCGTTCAGGCTGTGCGTGTGCAGCACGCAGGCGATGTCGTGCCGCGCCGCGTGGACCGCCGAGTGGATCAGCAGGCCGGCCGGATTGACGGGGTGCGGCGAGTCGCCCAGCTTGCTGCCGTCGTAGTCGATCTTCACCAGCGACGACGCGGTGATCTCGTCGAACAGCATGCCGTACGGGTTGATCAGCAACTGGCCTTCGTGGCCGGGCACGCGCGCGGTGATGTGCGTGAATACCAGGTCGCTCCAGCCATGCAGCGCCACCAGGCGGTAGCAGGCGGCCAGGTCGACGCGGGCCTGCCATTCGTCCGGCGCGATGTGGTCGGGGCGGCTCATGGCAGCTCCAGGTTCAGCAGGCGGGCGTATTGCTGGCCGCTGTGCATGTCGCGCTCGATCACGCCGCCCTGCACGCTGGCGCGGGGATAGGAGACCTTCAGCACGTTCAGGTCCGGCACGGGAAAATGTTTTACCGCCGCGGCATCGACGCCGTAGGCGGCAGCGAACGTGGCCGCGCCCAGTGCCGGGTGGGCGTGGTAGCGGGCGAAGTTGTCCGGGCCGTCGAAGAAAAAGTCGATGGTGACCCAGAACGGGCCGGCGTTCTTCGAGCGGACGTGGTGGCAAACCTGCTGCAATGTGGGCATGGCGTCTCCTTTTGTTTCCTGCTACTGCGTCTCTTGTTGTTGGTGGGCTGGCGGACTACGCGAACTGCAGGTCCACCCATTCGGTGCGGACCAGTTCCAGCGGATGGTCGACTTCGACCACGTGGTTCAGCCGGAATTCGTACACGCGGCCCCGCTCCATCTCGGCCGGCGAGAACGGGAAGCCGTAGCTGGGCAGCTCGGTGCCCATCCTTAATGGGAAATGGAAGAACCACGGGTTGCACGCCTTGGCGATCTGCGTGGCCATTTCCTGCGTGGCGGCGGTGGCGACGAACATGATGCCGACTTCGCGCGGAGCCGGGGTACCGGCTGGCGGCCGCGTGCCCGACACGGCGTTCCAGCCGTAGATGCGCAGCGAGATATCGTAGTCGCCGGCCGCCGCACCGATGGTGTTGGCCACGCGTGCGTTGAGCGCGGCGAGGAAGTTGTCGTGGAATTCATCCAGGTTGGCCAGCACGTCCGGCTCCTCGATCCCCACCAGCATCACCGTCTGGAACGGGCCGGCCGCGGCGCCTTCCAGCTTCATCGTGTAAGGGCGCGGCTGCCATACGGAGCCGGTTACCCGCACGGTGCGCGGGTCCAGCTGCGCATAGCGGGCGGCGGTGACGTCCAGCACGCCGCCCGGTTCCACCAGCAGGAAGGGATCGCTGTTCTCGTACAGCATATGGGCCGACACGCTGCGCGGCGAACACGTGTTCGTTGGGTTCAGCGACTCGACGTCGAAGTGTTCGGTGCCGATGGTGATCAGCACGCCGGCGCCGGCGGTGGGGCTGTCCGTACACTGGCCGCCGCATTCGCCCGTCTTGCCCGCGTGCCAGGCCAGGCCGGCGGGCGCGCCACGCAGCAGCGGCAGAGCCGCCAGCACGGCCGTGTCGGTGGTGCGGCCACCCAGCACGATGTCCGCGCCCGCTTCCAGGGCGGCGATGTAGGGCTCCGGACCCATCGCTGCGACGATGTGCTCGCACTCGTCGATCATCGCATCGGTAATCGGGCCGACGATGGACAGTTCCTGGATGCGCCCCTCGGCGCGCTTGCGCTTCAGGACGGCCTTGTCCTGCTCCGAATACAGCACGGCGATGCGGGGGCGGATGCCCAGTTCGCGGGCCACCTCGATGGCGATGTCGCGCGTCCATTGCACGCCGGCGTCGCCGCCGGCCTGGCCGCACGAACCCACCAGCAGCGGGATGCCCCGCTCGGCCTGGGCCGCCATCAGGATCTGCAGGTCGCGCTTGACGGCCGCCCGGTTGTTCTTCGACACGCCCTGCGCCAGGTAGGCTGCGCCGCTGTCGGTAGAGCCGGCATCCGACGCGATCACGTCGGCGCCCCGTGCCAGGCCGTAGCGGATTTCCTCGGCACGCACGCCCGCACCCAGCGAGCCGACAGGTACCAGCAGGGTCACGGGAACGGCGGGGCGATTGTGGTCAGACATGCGGACTCCTGGGTTATGGATGATGCTTTATGGTTGATACATGAGGGTTGATACATGAGGGTTGATGCATGAGGGTTGAATCATGACGATTGATTCATGATGCCAAGCGCCGATAACTCAAGTCAATATTGATCTTTGAAATCAATCTCGGTTGCCGCGCAGTTGCCAACCCAATTGCCAACTCAGCGGCCGTCGGCGACGACGCAGCCGGCGGGTGGCAGGCCCCCGTCCAGTACCGCCACGGCGCAGCGGGCGGCGATCAGGTTGGTGCGCTGCAGGCCTTCGCTGGTGGACGCGGCCGCGTGGGGCGAGCACAGTACGTTGGGCAGTGCGACCAGCGCCGCCGTCACGTCCGCATACGCGCTGTCCGCTTCGCTGGCGAAGACATCGAGGCCGGCGCCGGCCAGGTGGCCCTGCCGCAGCGCGGCCAGCAGGTCGCGGTCTTCCACCAGGCCGCCGCGCGCCGTGTTGATCAGGAAGCTGCCCCGCTTCATGCGCGCCAGCGCCCTGGCATCGATCAGGAAGCGGGTGGCCGGCGTGAGCGGCGCGTGCAGCGTGACGTAGTCGCTGCGTTCCAGCAGCGTGGCCAGGTCGACGTGGCGGACGGCGCCATCCTGGCCCGCGCGCGGGCCGGATGACGAAGCCACCAGCACCTCCGCATCGAAGCCGGCCAGGCGCCGCGCCACCGCCTGGCCGATGCGGCCGTAGCCGACGATGCCCACCGTCTTGCGGTACAGGTCCGTGCCGGTCAGGATGGTCCAGTCGCCGTCGGCCATGCGGCGCTGCGTCTCGCGCAGCCGGTGGCCCAGCCCCAGCATCATGGCCAGCGTGTGGTCGGCCACGCAGGCATCGTTGCCGCCCGGCGCGATGGTGGCGACCTTGCCCAGCCGCGCCACCGCGTCCGTATCGACGCGGTCGTAGCCGACGCCGCGCCGCGCCAGCACCTGCAGCCGCGGCAGGCGCCGCAACAGGGAAAACGTGACGCGAGCATGGCCGACGATCCAGCCGTCCGCTTCGGCCAGCAGTTCGGCCAGGTGGTCTTCGGAGAAGCCGCCGTCGGCCTGGCCGGGGGGCAGTTCGGCCAGGTGCACGTCGCAGTCGTTGGCTGCCAGGTAGGCGAGGGTGGCGTCGTCGATGAAGCGCTGGGTGATGACGATGAGGCGCTTGTTGCGGGTGGGGTGGTGCATGAGGTTCTCCGGATGGTTGGGGTACACCGGGGACAGGCACTTGATT
>DKJA01000124.1:642-2720 GCA_002454505.1 Oxalobacteraceae bacterium UBA6704 | reverse complement strand
GGCGCAAACCCGGCCGAACCCGATGCTCAATGCCCACCAGGAATGGATCGACGGCCTGGCCGCCGCTGCCCGTCAGCAAAAATAGGGACAGACCCTGTTTTACAGGCAATAAAAATAAGGGCGGGGAGTTGTACCCGCATCGGCCGGCAGTCAGCTGTGCCAGCCGCAGGGCGTAAAAAAAGCCGCTCCGAAGAGCGGCTTTTCGTTGCGGCAGGCGCGCTTACAGCATGCGGCGGCGACGCATCGCGGCCAGGCCGGCCAGGCCGATGCCGAACAGCGCCAGCGATGCCGGCTCGGGGACTGCGCGGCCTGGTTCCGTCGGTGGGGTAACGACGACCGGCGGCGTGACGACCGGCGCTGCCAGGTTGATCGTCTTCAGCGTGAAGCCCTTGCCGGCGATCGAGAACGATTCGCCCGTCAGCGCTGCCAGGTTGGCTGCCGTTGGCAGGCTCGTCTTGTTGAAGTTGCCGTCGAGTTCGAGCGAGAAGTTGCCGAGCGCCGATTTGCCGCTGAAGATCACTTCGTCGGTGAACGGCCAGCTGTAGTCGGTCGCTTTGGCGGTCAGGTCGAACAAGCCGGTATAGCTGCCGAACTTGATCGTGGTTTCCAGGCCGGTCCAGGTCTGGGTGCTGTAGACATAGCCGAAGCCGAAGCCGCTGCTGACCTTGCCGCCGACCAGATCGCTCGTATCGTACGAGATCGTGCCGCTGATCGTGCCACCCTTCGCCAGACTATAGGTCTTGGCGAAATCGGCCGTATCGGCAGTTGCCGTCCAGTCGAACGACACGACTGCCGCTTGAGCGGACACAGCGAAGAAAGCGGCAGCTGCGATGGTGGCGCGGGAAATGACTTTAGAAAACATTTGATTCTCTCAGGTTATAGTTAATCTTGCCCATAAGGAGCAAGAGTTATGCCAGGGAATGTGATTTGATTAAAATCAAACACTTAGCATCAAGCAACAATGTTTTCTGAGAGGAAGTGTAAAAATTTCCGACACTACATTTATGTTATCAAAATGAAAAACGGCCCCGCAGGGCCGTCGATGACATCACTACCGGAACGACTCAGGCGTAGGAGCGCAGCCGCAGCGAGAAGTCCTGCAGCGATTTGATGCCGGACGCTTCAGCGCGCTGGCACCAGTCCTGCAGCTTGTGGACCAGCTCTTCGCGGGAGAAGTGCGAACGCTCCCACAGCACGGCCAGTTCGACGCGCATCGAATGCATCGTCTCCAGCGCCTTGCTGTGCTGGAACAGCTCGACCAGCTGCTGCTGCTGCGGCGCCGCCAGCTTGGCCGGCTCGCGCTGCATCAGCTTGCGCGACGAGCGCAGGAAGCGCGATTCCAGCTTGGCCTTGTCCTTCAGGTGTTCCACTTCTTCGCGGAACGCGTGCTTGACGGATTTCGCGTACTTCGCCATCACGTCGTAACGGTTGGCGATCACGGCGTGCAGCGTTTCGATGTCGGCATGCAGCTTGCCCGTGGCGAACTTCGGCTTCGGCGGCATTTTCTTGACTTTGGCCAGGCCGACGATTTCCATCGCGCGGATATAGCCCCAGCCGATGTCGAACTCATACCACTTCGACGACAGCTTGGCCGACGTCGCATACGTGTGATGGTTGTTGTGCAGCTCTTCGCCGCCGATGATGATGCCCCAAGGGATGATGTTGGTGGCCGCATCGGAGCAGTCGTAGTTGCGGTAGCCCCACCAGTGGCCGATGCCGTTGATGATGCCGGCCGCCGTGACGGGAATCCACATCATCTGCACGGCCCACACGGTGATGCCTTTCGCGCCGAACAGCAGCACGTTGATCACCAGCAGCGCGGCGACGCCCTGCCAGCTGTATTTCGTGTACAGGTTGTGCTCGATCCAGTCGTCCGGCGTGCCGTGACCGTATTTCGTCAGCGTTTCCTGGTTCTTCGATTCGGCACGGTACAGCTCGGCGCCCTCCCAGAACACTTTCTTGATGCCGCGCGTGACGGGGCTGTGCGGATCTTCTTCCGTATCGCATTTGGCGTGGTGCTTGCGGTGGATCGCGGCCCATTCCTTGGTGACCTGGCCCGTGGTCAGCCACAGCCAGAA
>DKJA01000124.1:0-459 GCA_002454505.1 Oxalobacteraceae bacterium UBA6704 | reverse complement strand
CACAGCCAGAAACGGAAGAAGTGGCTGGGGATCGCATGCAGTTCCAGCGCGCGGTGCGCCTGATGGCGGTGCAGGTAGATCGTGACTGCGGCGATCGTGATGTGGGTAACGATCAGCGTGTAGATAACGGTTTGCCAGTTCGACAGACCGGTGATGCCGTGCGTCAGAAAGTCCAGGACAGCGTTCAAGCTCTATTCCATTCCAGAAGATCGGTTCCCTGCATGCCCGGGAACCTTGGGCGCTCTCGGCATTGTACTAGTATTCCCCGCCGAAACCACGATGTCTCAGGACGTCTCGTGTGGTATTTCGGGGACCGGAACCTGCCCCACGATGCGCATTTCGCGCTGCGGGAACGGCACCGATATCTGATTGTCTTTCAAAGCTTTCCATATTGCGCGGTTGACGTCGGACGTGACGCCGCCCCGCCCGTTCTCGGGATCGCCGATCCAGAAGCCCACC
>DKJA01000108.1 GCA_002454505.1 Oxalobacteraceae bacterium UBA6704 | reverse complement strand
CACCGTGCCGGACATGCTGCGCCGCGCCGGCGAACGCACCGGCGTGCGCTTGTGGAAGCATGAGCAGAACAGCGACCGTTATTTCGCGCGCAGCGACAACCAGTCGCTGGCCGACCTGGGCGTGCCGGCGCACACGCTGGCGGTGGCGTTCGGCTTCCCCGATTACCACGGCAAGGACGATGTGTGGACCAAGGTCGATTACGACAATATGGCGCGCATCAGCCGGATGGTGGCGCTGGGGCTGTACGACATCGCCAACGATCCGAAGCGGCCGGAGTGGACGGGGGTGCCGAAGGCGGCGCCGTATGTGGAGGCGGCGCGGAAGTTGAAGGCGAAGTAGGGTGGGGACCGTCCCCGCAGGGGGACTGTCCCCTCGGTTGCTGTTGACGTTCCTGTGGGGCTGGCAAACTTCAACCCCGGGGACAGGCCCTTGCAGGGACAGTCCCCTTACCCACTTACTCCGGTTCGGGCATGAACAGCAGCACGATCAGGGCCGCCAGCACGATCACCGCGCCGGCGCCGAAGATGCTGGCGATGGCGTGGCGGTAGACTTCCACCGTGGCGGCCTGCATTGCGGGCGCACCGGTGCTGGCGGCGATGTCGACGCCGTGCTTGTGCAGCTGCTGTGCGAGGATCGCACCGGAACCCGTGACGCCCAGCAGGCCGCCCAATGAGCGGAAAAAGGACAGCATCGCGGTGCCCACGCCGCGGCGGGCCAGCGGCAACGCGTTCTGCACGACGATCGTCATGTTCGGCATCACCAGGCCCAGGCCCGCACCCAGCATGAAGATGGCCGGCTCGATCACCAGGTAACCCTGGCCGCTGTCCATCGCCCAGGCCAGCACGGCGAACGCCATCACGGCGACTGCAAGGCCGGCAACCTGGGTCTTCTTGTACTGTGCGGATTTCGCCAGCATCCGGCCGTTGACGGTGGACGACACGATCAGGCCCACCATCATCGCCACCGTCATCAGGCCCGATTCGGCCGGGCTGTTGCCCATCACGAGCTGGAAGAACAGCGGGAAGAACACGCTGGCGCCCATCAGGCCGATGAACGTCAGTGCCATCACCACGCTGGCGATATTGAACACGCGGTTGCCGAACAGGTCGGGCGGCAGCACGGGTTCCTCGGCCCGCAGCATGTGGAACGGCAGCCATGCGCCCATCACCACCGTCAGTGCGGCGCAGACCTTGATCTCGGTGCTGTTCCATGCCCATTCGGTGCCGCCCAGCGCAAGGATCAGCAGCAGCGCCGTGATCGAACCGGTGAGCAGCACCGAGCCGAGATAGTCGATGCGGTGGGCATGGGTGCATACTGGCTTGTGCAGGGAACGGGCAATCGCCCACAGTGCCACCGCGCCGACCGGCAGGTTGATGAAGAAGATCCAGTGCCACGACAGCAGGTCCGTCATGAAGCCCCCCAGCACGGGGCCCAGCACGCTGGTGACGGCGAACACGACGGCGATCGAACCCTGGCGCCGCGCCCGTTCGGCCGGCGGCACGAGGTCGCCGATGATGATCTGCGACAGCGGCATGAAGCCGCCCGCGCCGAGGCCCTGGATGGCGCGGAAGACGATCAGCTGCGTCATGTCCTGGGCCAGCCCGCACAGCACCGAGCCGACGAGGAAGGTGATGAGCGCAGTGAAAATCAGCGGGCGGCGGCCGTACTGGTCGGCCAGCTTGCCGTACAGCGGCATCGACGCGGTGGAGGCAAGCACGTAGGCCGTGACGACCCATGACAGGTGCGCCATGCCGCCCAGGTCGCCGACGATGCGGGGCAGTGCGGTGGCGACGATGCTCTGGTCCAGCGCGCCCAGGGCCAGCACGGCCATCAGCGCGAAATACACGTTGCGGATTTCGCGCGCGGTGAGCGGCGCCGCGGGTTCAGCGGGAGATGTGTGAGCGGTCATGGTGTGCCGATGAGGGTGAGGGGTTCGATGGCGGCTGCCAGTGCATCCATCTGGGCGGGGCTGAGGCGGGCGATGCGCTGGGCCAGCCAGTCCAGCCGCTGGGCGCGCAGCTTGCCCAGTGTGGTTCGGCCGGAGCGGGTGAGGCGCAGGCCGCTGCGGCGGCCGTCTTCCTGCGACGGTGCCGTGCGCTCCACCAGGCCAGCCGCTTCCAGCGTCTTGATCTGGCCGCTGATTGTCGGGCTGCGCACCTGCTGCATGCGAGCCAGCTCGGCCACGCCGATGCTGGGGTGCTCGTCGATGGCGGCCATCAGCATCGTCTGGATCAGGGACAGGCCGGCGTCCTGGCGGTCGGCGTCGCGGCGCATTTCGCGGATGACCAGTTTGAAGGCAGCGCGCAGGTCTTCCGAGAGGGCGAGCGCGCGGTCGGGTGGTTTGTTTGCTGTCATTGTTCGATAAATAGTTAGACTACCTATCTATATTACGCGAAAATCTGGTGATGTGTGTTGGGCCGGCCTGTTGTGCTGAGCTGCAGCACTGCGCTGGCAAAGAGCGGCTTGCAGGACGATGGTGGCTTGCAGAGGTTGGCGACTGGGTGACGGGTTGTGCGCCTGGGCGCGGCGCAGTGGCCAAGCGATCTCGCGTACTGTGGGTAGCCGTCGGGCGCGGCAAGCTGAGGGCGGCCAGCGGCCAGCGGCCAGCGGCCAGCAGCCAGCAGCCAGCAGCCAGCAGGCAGCAGCCAGCAACCAGCAGCCAGCAACCAGCAGCCAGCAGCCAGCAGCCAGCGGACCAGCGGGCGAGCAGCAGGTACGCGCGGGCGGCCAGCAGCCAGCGGCAACCAGGCAACCAGGCAACCGGGCAACCAGGTGAGCGGGCGAGCGGGCGAGCGGCGGCAGGCGGCAGGCGGGCAAGCGGCCAAGCGGGCAAGCGGCAAGCGGCAAGCGGCAAGCGGCAAGCGGC
>DKJA01000110.1:6429-6611 GCA_002454505.1 Oxalobacteraceae bacterium UBA6704 | reverse complement strand
AGGATAGTCCGGCCATCGTCTCCCGGCTCGAACACCGCCAGCTCGCGCGGCTCGCCACGCATGGCCCGCTGCATGGTGCGAATGATGTCACCACGCTCGCCGAGAGCACGCAAGGTTTTCTCCGCATCGGCATGGACAGCCCAGGTGCCCGGCTGCGTCTCGTCGGCCAGGCCCAGGCGCTG
>DKJA01000110.1:0-6244 GCA_002454505.1 Oxalobacteraceae bacterium UBA6704 | reverse complement strand
GGCCAGGCCCAGGCGCTGCAAGTGTTGCAGGCGGCCGATCAGCAGCAGGCGCTGGCGTTGCAGCCGCGGTTCGTTGAACCGTTGGATCTGCACTCGGCCATCCTCACCGGCCTCGCGCTGCAATGTGCGATCCAGGCTCGTCCACCGCTCCTGCTCCACCTCGCGCTGCAAGGCCTGCTGGATCTCCAGCTCGGTGCGCGGCCCCAGCCATTCGGTCGCCAGCTCGGCGGCGCGATGGCGGAAGCCATCGGCGATGTAGTCGCCCGCGATGATGAGGTCCTTGCCGGTATCGTCACGCCCGCGCACGATCAGGTGGGCGTGCGGGTTGTCGGTATTCCAGTGATCGACTGCCACCCAATCCAGCCGCGTGCCCAGGTCGGCTTCCATACGGTTCATCAGATGCCGGGTGTAGGTACGCAGGTCGTCCAGCTCGGCGCCGTCCTCCGGGGAGACGATGAAGCGGAAATGGTGCCGGTCGTCGGAGGCTCGCTCCTTGAAGGCGTCAAGGTCGGCTTCGTCGGTCTGCGGCCCGTAGGCCCGGCCCGGTTCACCATCGCGGCCCGCGCCGTCGCGCTCGATGTAGCGCAGATGTTTCGCCAGCGATTGGGGGCTGGCGTTGCGCTGATTGACCAGCAGCGTCTTGATGGTCACCCGCCGCGACATGGGCGTCAGCTTCGCGCCGGCGAAGCGCGCCGCCGTATGGCCGCGCCCCAGGCGCGAGCCGGGCCGCTGGCCGGCGCCCTTGCCACTGCCGCCAGGCCGGCGCAGTGAAGACTTGCCGCCGCTGGCCTTGCCCGCCTGCTTGAGCACCTTGGAGACGAAGCCCTGGCCCTTGCCTCGGTTCTTCGGGGCGCTCGGACGCACCCGGAAATCGTCGTCGCGGCGGTCGGTCATGGCCGCTCTCCCTGCAAGCTATGGCGTGTCCGGGCGTGCGAAGCACGCGGACAGCCCTGCATTGGCACGGGCTTCGCGCCCCAAGCGGCACGGCGGCGAAGCCGCTGCGTGCCGCGCCACCCCGACGTGCAGACTGGCTTTCGACGCGGCCCGGTGCCGCGTCCTTTTGTCTTGCCTTCCGCCTTTGCCCCTCGCTGGCGCTCCGGGCAGCGGCGGCCCGGTGGCGCTGCTGCGTGAGCAGCCAGCGCGCCGGCGAACGCGAACACGGCCACAGGCCGGGCGCGTTCGAGACAAGACGCCTGCACATTGGACGGCTGTGCCGAAGGCAGCGCGAAGGGCGGCGAGGATGCGCTCGCACTGCACGCGCGACGACACAGCGACGGCCAGCGGCACGACACGCCCGATGGCACGACAAGATGCACGGCAACGTGCAGCAAGTCGGCGGCCATCATCGGCGGGATTCCAGCCAGACCGGATGCGCGATGCCGATCACGGCGGATGCGCTGACCGGCCCGAAATACCTGCTATCGAACGACGCCGGGTTGGTCACACTGAGCAAGAACAGTTCGCCGGGTTCGAGGCGACGGCATTGCTGCCAGGATGGCAGCGGCCGGCCCCAGCGGTCGGCGGGCAGCACGGCGGCCGAAGGCACGCCGTCGATGCGGACGATGCGGCCAGTGATGCACACCTCCTGCGGCGCGACGGCGCCCACGCGCTTGAGCAGCGGCACGCTCGCCGGCAGGTAGCCGCGCTGCGCTGCCAGCGCGGCGGCGTCTGGCGGCAGCGCGGTCAGGACGATGCCGCCCACGGACAAAGAGCGTGGCAGCGAGCCGGTGCCGTGGCCCAGCGGATCGACGCGATACCAGCCGACCGCCACGCTATCGGACGGGTTGTAGATCAGGCGCGGCAGCGGATGCACGAAGGACGCCCAGGCCAGCGCAGCGAGGCCGCAGGTGGATATGCCCGCCAGCACGAGGCGAGCGCGCAGGCGCGAACGAGGACGCGGCGGAATGCCCGCTGCACTGGCAACGGCGGATGGAAGCGTCATGGCAGTGCCCTCCCGATGAGCCAGGCGGCGTGCCGCTCTGCGGTGTATTCGGGTAATGCCAAACGCGCCGCGAGCCGGTTGGCGAGCGTGCGCCAGTACGCGGGCGAGACAGCGGCGGGTGCGATGCTCAACGCCTCGATGGCGTCGATGCGCTCCAGCGCGGCGCGCACTTGGTTCTCGCCCTCGGCGTGCAGCAGCAAACGCGCACCCGGCTGCACGCCAGGAATGCGCTGCGCCGCATCGAGCGGCGTGCAAGCCTGCATCACCATGAGCTGCCAGCGCACGGTGCCGTAGTCGTTGGCCTGCCAGCGGACACGGCACAGAACCGCGTTCGGCAGGAATACGGCGCAGCGCCGCCAGCGGTCGAGCCAGATGATGCGCGCAGGCTCGCCGAAGCGCAGATAGAGCTTGAAGCGTGGCTCGATGTAGGCCAGCGCCACGCGCGTCAGCAGTGCGCTGGCAGGCTGGCCAGCGAGCGCGGCCGGTGATGGTTGCAGCGCAGCCGTGGCCGCGACAGCGGCAGGCGAAGCGAATGCGGTCATGGCGTGCTCTCCCTGCGGTGTTCTGGAAACTCGCGCTCCAGCAGGCCGCGCAGCAGATCGGCCACGGTCACGCCTTGCGTGAAGGCCGATACCTTGATGCGCGCGCGCATCGCGGGCGTGATGTCGAGCGTGAGGCGAGCCGTGTAGAGGTCGCCCTTGCCCAGCGCATCGGCGTCGCCCTGACGAATCCACGCCTCGGCATGCGGATTCACAGGCGGACGCGTGCCGATGCCGACGCGCTTTGCCGTGCGTTTGCTGTTCGGCAGCGGTTTCTCGGTCATGTCGGCCACCGCAGCAGCTCGTCCACCAGGGCGGTGATTTCGCGGGCGGCAGCGCTGTCGGGCGCCGTCTCGCGTGCAAGCCGCCCAGCGGCCACGCTGTCGGCGAACACGATGCGTTGGATGCACTTCCGCGCGCAGCGCAGGAAGCGGCTGGTCGGCGAGCGCCTGGCGCGCTTCGCGCCCGATCACGGTGGTGCTGACGCGCCGATTGATGACAAAGGCTGCGGCGAGCAGCGGCCGGAACATCTGAGCCTCGCGGATCAGTGCCACCATCTCGGCGCTGGCCCACAGGTCGTAGGGGCTGGGCTGCACGGGGATCAGCACGCGCTCGGCCGCCAGCAGCGCGGAACGCGCCAAGGCGGCGATCCTGGGAGGGCCGTCGATGACGACGTGATCGGCCCGCCTGGCGAGTTCTGGTGCCTCCTGATGCAGCGTTTCGCGTGCGAGGCCCACGGCGCTGAACAGCCTTGGAAGACCTTGCTGGCTTCTGCGCTGCGTCCAGTCCAGCGATGAACCCTGCGGGTCGGCGTCCAGCAGGACGACGTGCTGGCCGCGCATCGCCAGCTCGCCGGCGATGTGCGTGGCGAGCGTGGTCTTGCCCACGCCGCCTTTCTGGTTGAGCAGAGCGACGATCATGGCGCGGCCCTCCGTGCTGGAAAGCCTTGCTTCCATTCGCTTGCAAAACCTGTTATCTGGTGGTCGTGATTGCCTGCCGTTTCTGGCCGCGTGGCGGTTGTCCACCGCAGCGGCGCTTCCCTACTAAAAGTTAGAGAGATTAAGTTAGGGAAGTTAGAGGGCGCGCAAACCCAATGCTGGCGCGGGTTTGCGGCCGATCGGCACGCCTGATAGCACGATAGTCCCACGCCCGATAGCACGATACCCCGCACGCCTGATAGCACGACACCATTCACAGGCTCTCCCGGAGTTATCCCCGTGCCGTTTGCGGCACGGGCCGGAAGGTCAGCAATTCCGTTCCGTCGTCCGGCATCCGCTCGATTCCCAACACGTAGCCGGGCAGCGACTGCCGCGCGACCAGCGCGCGCAGGTCGCAGGCGAAGTCGTAAGGCTTCGCGGTGCTGCCCGATTTCTGGTGCAGGTAGCGAAAGTCGAACTGCCAGCCGTGCGCCTGCCTGCCGCCATGCTTGCGCACCAGGCGATAAAGCCACCGCTCGATGCCACCCGTCAGCCGGAAATACGCCGGGTCGATGGTCAGCACCAGGGCTGCATCGAACACGCCCGCATAGAACCAGTCCGGCAGGATCAGCTCGATGCCCAGCGGCGTGCCGCTGGGATCGGCCAGCTCCTTCCATTCGTTGATCCACGAGAAGCGATGCAGGCGCCGCCCGGTCGTCTCGCGGATGGAGGTGGCCACCGTGGTCGATTGCAGCCGATCCAGAGCGGCTTTCAGTCGCTGGTAGTCGCGCAGCGACTTGCCGCGCCCGATGAAGCGCAGGATCTCGTAGGGCGTGGCGCGCATCAGCCGCGACGGCCGCAGGCCCGCGTCCTTCGCTTCCACGATCTGCGAGGCCGCCCAAATGAGGATGTCCGCATCCCAGATCGTGGCGATGCCGTGCTCCTGCGTGCCTTCCACGCGGATCGTCACATTGCCCGCGCGAAAGTCGATGGGCTTGACCCGCTTGGACTTCGCCAGAGAGAAGAACGGATAGGCCATCAAATCCTGGCTGTCGCGCGGCGCCATGCCTTCGCCCGGTAAGGCGCGGAACAGGTCGAGCTGTTCGTGTTCCTGCATCGGCTGCTGCCGCGCGGGCAGCGCAGGGCTGGACATGGCAAAGGCCACCCGCGCGCCAGCGATCAGCGCGCACGGCTGTCCGCCGCATGGTGCTCGGCGTACTCGGGATCGGAAGTCGTCTCGAAGCTGCGGTCGGCCGCCCATGTGTCGAGGTCGGCCACGGCGTACATGACGCGGCGGCCGAACTTGCGAAAGCGCGGGCCACCGCCGATCACGCGCTGTTTCTCCAGGGTGCGCGGCGACAGGCGCAGGTACTCGGCGGCTTCGTCGTTGGTCAGGTAGCGTTGAGGCTGCATGGACGCAGCGACAGCAGTGGCGGCAGGCCGCAAGGGAGCGGAACGCATGGCGTGAACCTCCATCGGTTGAAAACGCCGGCTGCACCAGCGCAACCGGATGGAGGCAGTCTCAGAAAACCAAGCTGTTCTGCTCAGGGTCGTTTTGCGTCACCATCAGAACGACCCTTCTCAAGGGGCGAAAGTTGTGCTAGCTGGCGATAGCCGCCGCGCATCAGTGCATCGCCTCGCCGCACTAGGCGGCGCACCTTCGAGCGCAGGCCACCGTCGCTGTACCAATCGGCCAAGGCATCCACGCCGAACAAGCCTTCACCGACCTCGCGCAAGGACGCGCCCGCCAGGGTGGCGTCGAGCGCTTGCAGGGTATGCAGTTCCAGCAGCGCGGCCGGTGTTGGCCTGGGCTTGGCATCGGAAATGGCTGCGCCCGGCGCATAGCCGCGCGCAGGCGCGGTAGTGCCGCCGCGATAGGCATGAACCACGGCCATGCCGTCTTGCAGGCCGGGTGCCAGCGCGAAGCGCAGGCACCGACCAGAACTGCGCGCGATCAACGCCAGACCCTTGCCATCATGCAGCAGGTGTTTATGGCCGGGGATGTGCCAGAACGCGAACGCGGCGGCGTCCAGTGGTGGATCGGCATCGGGGTAGAGCTGCACCACGGCATCGGAGCCGGGCAGCCAGGCCGGATGCGCGTCGCGCGCATCCAGGGCTGGGTCTTCCAGCAGGCGCAAGCCCCAGCGTTGCGCCGCCTGCTGCGCAGCTTGCAACCGGCGATGATGGCGCAGCCAGTCAAGCCGGTAGTCGGGATTCCTGCGCAGGTATTCCCAAGCCAGCGCGAGCGCATCGAGCCACAGGACAAACAGGTACGCCGCAGTGGGATACCAGTGCGCGAGGTGATGGGGGTTGACCATGACGCCTCCTCCCTGAGAACAGGATTCGCCGTCACGGAAGAGACTACGCGCTACATCGCCATCGTTGGAAAAATTGGAGTTTCAATATAGGAAGGGGTCAAGACCGAATGGCTCCGATGCGTTGCAGTGTTTGTCTCAATACGGCGGCGGCAGCACTCCGAACTTGGAGCGCTGCATTGACCAGCCTGCCGCAACCCGCGCCACGCATCATGACTGTTTCGATCAGACTGGCCGGGGTATGCCGCAAGAATGCCGATTGAGACCTGACCGGCATGACACCAGACTGAAAAAATCACAGTCAGCCTTGTTCAGTCCGGGATAGCCCCGTCGCGCTGGGCCAGCCGGGTGTATTCCGACAGCGTGCGCGTTGGGCAGAAATAGAGGTCACGCATCACGGGCTGCTGGCGCGGCCCGACGATGCCGGCCAGCTCGGATAGCTTGACGGTGCCTTGCGCCGGCATACCGATCCCCAGGTCGATAAGACCCCAGGCGGTGTCGCCATCAGCGGGATCGAGCGCGGCCAGCAGC
>DKJA01000046.1:502-49597 GCA_002454505.1 Oxalobacteraceae bacterium UBA6704 | reverse complement strand
GTCGATTGTTAAAGAATTCTGCCCTTTCGGGCCTTGCCGCATCAGTGACAAATCGTTGTGTTTGTCAGCAGCAGAGAAGCGAGATTATCTGGTGTTTCGTGATTCTCGTCAACCCCTCTTTTACTTCTTTGTTTTCAGCGCCGAGCGCTTCGAACATCCCGCTTCGCTGCACCGTTTAGTGCGTTGCGCTGCGAGGGACAGAATCATATCAAAGCCCCTCGAACTTTGGCAAGCGCTTTTCAAGAAATGCGTGCATCCCTTCGCGCTGGGCCGGCGTACCGAACGCGGCATGGAACAGACGGCGCTCGTAACGCACCCCTTCCGTCAGCGGCACTTCATATGCATGGTTCACCGCTTCCTTGATCTGCATGGCCACGGACAGCGGCATCGCCGCGATCGTCGTCGCCGCCGCCAGCGCTTCTTCCAGCAGCTTGTCTGCCGGGACCACGCGCGACACCAGCCCCGTGCGCTCCGCCTCCACCGCATCGATGGTGCGCGCCGTCAGCAGCATGTCCATCGCCTTCGACTTGCCGATCGCCCGCGGCAGCCGCTGCGTGGCGCCGGCGCCCGGCGTGACGCCGATCTTGATTTCCGGCTGGCCGAACCTGGCGCTGTCCGCGGCGATCACGAAATCGCACATCATCGCCAGCTCGCAGCCGCCGCCCAGCGCGTAACCCGCCACCGCGCCGATCACCGGCGTGCGCACCTTCAGGATGTGTTCCCAGTTGCGGGTGATGTAGTCATCGCGATAGGTGTCCTGATATGTGTAGTCGATCATCGCCGGGATGTCGGCGCCCGCCGCGAACGCCTTCTCGCTGCCGGTCAGCACGATGCAGCCGATCTGCGGATCCTTGTCGAACAGCGCGAAGGCTTCGCCCAGCTCGTTCATCATGCGGTCGTTCAGCGCATTCAGCGCCTTCGGCCGGTTCAGGCGGATCAGCGCCACCTTGCCATGGACTTCGACGATCAGGTCTTCGTATTGCATGCCGGTCTCCCCAGATGGATGATCGGACGATTGTAGCGTCAACCGCGGGCCGCTGCTATGATCGGGCGACTCATGCCGCCCGCCCTCTTCCGCCCGATCGCCGAACGCTGGCGCAGCGATCCGCTGCTGGCCAATCCGGACTTCCGCCGTTATTGGGCCAGCGTCGTGCTGACGAGTTTCGGCGGCCAGGTCGGCGCCCTGGCGCTTCCCCTGTGCGCCGTCCTGCTGCTGCATGCGACGCCGGCGCAGATGGGCATCCTCACCGCCAGCCAGGCGATTCCCTTTGCCTTCTTCGCGCTGCCGGCCGGCGTGTGGCTGGACCGCAACCGCAAGCTGCCGATCCTGCTGGCCAGCAAAGCCGCGCAAGGGATATCGCTGGCGTCGATCCCCGCCGCCTGGTGGCTCGACCTGCTGGGCATGCCGTGGTTGTATGCGGTCGCCGCCGTCCAGGGCACGTGCTCCGTGATCGGCGGCGGTGCCGAGCAGATCTTCCTGACGCAGCTGGTCGGCCGCGAACGCATGGTGGAGGCGCAATCGCGCTTCGCCACCACGGATTCGATTTCGCGCCTGTTCGCGCCCGGCATCGCGGGCATCCTGATCCAGTTGCTCACCGCGCCGGTCGCCATCATCGCCAACGCGGCGACATTCTTCATCTCGATCTGGAACCTGGGCCATGTCAAGGCACTCGAGCCGCTACCGCCCCGTAGCGACCGCCACCCACTGGACGACATCCGCGCCGGCTTCGCCTTCATCTGGCAGCAGCCGCTGCTGCGCGCGCTGGCATGGGGCGCCGGCGCGTGGCATCTGCTGTTTTATGGTTTCTCGGCGTTGACGGTGCTGTTCGCGACCCGCGAACTGGGCATGACGGCAGGGACGATCGGCACCGCGCAGATGGTCGGCGGGATCGGCGTATTCCTCAGTTCGCGCCTGATGGGGCCACTGAACCGCCGCTACGGTTCCGGCATCGTGGTCCTGATCGGCACCGCCGTCACAACGCTCGGCTTCGTGCTGATGCCCGCCATCCCGCGCGCACTGTTCGGCAGCGAAGCACTGACCGCGGCGGCCTACGCGGCGCTCGTGCTGATCTTCGACTGCGGCGTGATGCTGTTCTTTGTGCCCTACCTGTCGCTGCGCCAGAAAGTCACGCCGGACGCCATGCTGGGCCGGATGATCTCCACCATGCGCTTCCTGACCGTGGCCGTGGCGCCGCTAGGCGCGCTGCTGGCCGGTTACGCGGGCGACCATTTCGGTATCCGCACCGCCTTATACTGTATTGCGGCCGGCGGCGTGCTGCTGACAGCGGGCATGCTGACCTCGCGCGCGATCCGAAGCGTGCGCCCCTGAAGCGATGCCACCTCTACACTGACTTATTGTTTAGTTAACAAGGAGACTGCCATGTTCAAGAACATCCTGCTGCCGACCGACGGTTCCAGCCTGTCCGAAAAAGCCACCGCGATCGCCGTCAATTTCGCGCAGATCCATGGTGCCCGCATCGTCGGCGTCTGCGTCGCCCAGCCCTTCCCGTTCGTGCCCATGTCCGATGGCGCCGTGATTCCGGATGCGGAAGTGTTCGATACGCAGATGACGGGCGCCGCCCGCGCCAGCGTGGAGAAGGTGGCGGCCGCCTGCGCCGCGGCCGGCGTGCCGTTCGAAGGCGTCATCGCCAATTCGCCCAGCCCGTACGAGGAAATCGTCGCCGCCGCCGAGAAGTACAACTGCGACATCATCCTGATGGCATCGCACGGCCGCAAGGGCCTCAATAAACTGTTCCTCGGCAGCGAAACGCAGAAGGTGCTGGCACATACCGAGCTGCCGGTCCTCGTTCTGCGTTAATCGATCAGCGGGCCGCGCGCGGCAGCAGCACCCACACTTCGCCGCGCTGCTTCATGCGGCCCGCATTCTCCGCCGCCTCCGGCCCGAAGCCGAAGAAGAAGTCGACGCGGATCCCGCCCTTGATCGCCCCGCCCGTATCCTGCGCCATCACGAGCCGCTGCAGCGGGATGTCGCTGGCCGCCTGCGTGGTGGACAGGTAAAGCGGCGCGCCCAGCGGAATCTGCGACGCATCGATGGCGACCGAGCGCTGCGGCGTCAGCGGCATGCCCTGCGCGCCTTTCGGCCCCACCGACGGATCCGGCAGCTTCTCTTCGCGGAAGAACACATAGCTGGGGTTCGCATTGAACAGCTCCTGCTTGCGCGTCGGGTGGCCGGCGATCCACGCCTTGATGCCCTGCGCGGAGGCCTGCTCGGACGTCAGCTCGCCCTGCTCGATCAGCCACTTGCCGATGGATTTGTACGGATGACCGTTCTGATCGGCGTATGCCACGCGCACCGTTTCGCCCGTATCGAGCTGCACGCGGCCGGAGCCCTGCACTTCGAGGAAGAACGCTTCCACCGAATCGTCCACCCACAGCAGTTCGCGGCCTTTGTAGCCGGGCCGCGAGATCTCCTCGCGGCTCGCATACGGCACGACCTTCTTCCCCTGCAGCCGCGCGCGTACGCGTTTGCCCTTCAGTTCCGGGTACAGGCTGCCCATGTCCAGCGTCAGCAGATCGTCCGGCACTCTATATAGAGGCGTCTGGTAGACGCCGCCCTGTTTGCGGGCGCCGCGCAGCAGCGGCTCGTAGTAGCCGGTGACCAGGCCGCTGTCCGCGCCGTCGGCCGCGATCACGCGGTTCGGCTCCATGAACGATTCGAAGAACAGCCGCACGGCGCGCTCGTCGCCGCCATCGACGTTACGGGCGATCGCGCACGACTCCTTCCACTGCGCCTGCCTGCCCAGCACGGAGCACGACGACATGAAGGCTGGCCACGCGGCGCGCACATCGTCGCGCGACCAGCCGGGCAGGTCGGCGAACGTGGCGGGCACGAAGGTGGTTCTTCCTGGCGGCGGCACGGGCACCGGCGCTGGCACCGGCTGCGGCGCCGGAACGGGCGTGGGCACCGGCTCAGGCTTCGAAGGCGGCTCGGTGGCGCAACCGGCCAGCAGAAGAGTTAAAACGGCGGCAACCGCCAGCGGGGAACGGGTTAGACTACGGCGTGCATATGACATGGAGGCGATATGTGGATACTGATGGTCGAGGCGCTGGTGGCGCTGTTCCTGCTCGTCTTCATCGTCTGGTGGACGATGCCCGGCAAGAAGAAGGCGCCGCCGGCCAAACGGCCGGATCAAAAGGAATAGCTTACAGCCTCAGTGCAGCGTGCGCGGCAGCGACAGCACGAACTCGGGGATCTTCGCTTCGAACTGGTGACCGTCCTCGGCCACGCAGAAGTATTCGCCCACCATCGAGCCCTGCTGCGTCTGCAGCTGCGTGCCGCTGGTGTATTCGAACTGCTCGCCGGGTTTCAGCAGCGGCTGGTGGCCAACGACGCCGAGGCCGCGCACTTCCTGGATATGGTTGTTGGCATCGGTGATGATCCAGTGGCGCGAGATCAGCTGTGCCGCAACCGCGCCCGTGTTCTTGATCGTGATCGAGTAGGTGAACACGAAGTTGGTGCGTTCGGGATCGGACTGCTCGGGCAGGTATTGCGTCCTGACCGACACAGCGAATTCATATTGGGCCATCGGGGTTCCTCATTGCTGGGCTGGGTGCCGAAAATTCAAGTGTGACGAATAGCTAATCTTGCACATTGCACCGCAAATCCGTGCCGTGCGCAAGGTGCACGCCGCACATAAGCCCCGCACCGGCGTAAAATAGCGCATCTTTTTTCAGCCAGACCCGCCATGACCACTTTCCGTATCGCCCCCAGCATCCTGTCCGCCGACTTCGCCCGCCTGGGCGAGGAAGTGAAGAACGTCGTTGCCGCCGGCGCCGACATCATCCACTTCGACGTGATGGACAATCACTACGTGCCGAACCTGACCGTCGGCCCGCTGGTCTGCCAGGCGATCCGTCCGCACGTGCAGGTGCCGATCGACGTGCACCTGATGGTCAAGCCCGTCGACCGCATCATTCCCGACTTTGCCAAGGCCGGCGCGAACATCATCACCTTCCACCCGGAGGCATCCGATCACCTGGACCGTTCGCTGCAGCTGATCCGCGACCACGGCTGCAAGGCCGGCCTGGTATTCAACCCGGCCACGCCGCTCTCCTACCTCGAGCACGTGATGGACAAGATCGACATGATCCTCATCATGTCCGTGAACCCGGGCTTCGGCGGCCAGTCGTTCATCCCGCAGGCGCTGAAGAAGATCGAACAGGCGCGCCGCCTGATCGACGAATCGGGCCGCGACATCCTGCTGGAAGTCGATGGCGGCATCAAGATCGACAATATCGCCGCCGCGGCCAAGGCCGGTGCGGATACCTTCGTGGCCGGCTCGGCGATCTTCGGCCAGCCCGACTACAAGGCCGTGATCGACGCGATGCGCGCCCAACTGGCGACGGTGTAAGCATGACGGCGGCGCCCCACCCATTAGCCGGCGTGCGCGCCGCCATCATCGACCTGGACGGCACGATGCTCGACACCGTGCCGGACTTCCACGTGGCGATCAACCGCATGCGTGCGGAACTGGGCCTCGAGGCCATCACCGAAGAGCAGATCAAGAACATGGTCGGCAAGGGTTCGGAGAACCTGATCCGCAGCGTGCTGTCGCTGGACCATGACGACGCGGCCGTCGAGCAGCACTTCGCCGCCGCGATGGATGCCTACCAGCGTCACTACCTGGCCATCAACGGCCACCACAGCACGCTGTACCCGGACGTGGCGGCCGGCCTGACGGAGCTGAAGGATGCCGGCATCCGCCTCGCCTGCGTCACCAACAAGCCGCTCGCGTTCGCGCTGCCGCTGCTGAAGCTGAAGGAGCTGGACGGCTACTTCGAAGTGATCTACGGCGGCGACTCGTTCGCGAAGAAGAAACCGCACCCGCTGCCGCTGCTGAAGGCCTGCGAATACTTCGGCCTGCCGCCGCACCATGTGGTGGCGATCGGCGACTCGTCGAACGACGCGCAGGCGGCCCGCGCGGCCGGTTGTCCCGTGCTGACGGTACCGTACGGGTACAACCACGGACAATCTATACACGACACGGATTCCGATGGTATAGTTGACACGCTGCTGCACGCTGCAGAGCTGATCAACGCACATAACACCAACGCTTAAGTCTTCTCATCGCGATGTTTCTCAACAAAAGACACAACGTAACCCACCAAGGCTCGATTGAGGCCTGGCTGTGGCGACGCTGGCAATCCTCGGCAAACTAAGCCACTGATTGCTGCCGTCGGAGATCCCGCACGATCCATCGCATCGTCCCCTCCCGGCAGGTTTTTTGAACCTCATCGCCCCCGCCGCGTCCTATCCAGGAGCACGTGTGGCGCAATGGAGAGAAGCATGACCGAACTCGAATTCAAATCGCTGTCCACGCAGGGCTACAACCGCATCCCGCTGATCGCGGAAGCCTTTGCCGACCTGGAAACCCCGCTGTCGCTGTACCTGAAGCTGGCGCAGAGCCAGAACGCGGGGAAGAACACGTTCCTGCTGGAGTCCGTCGTCGGCGGCGAACGCTTCGGCCGCTATTCCTTCATCGGCCTGCCCGCGAAGACGGTGCTGCGCACGCATGGCGAACGCACCGAGATCGTCAGGAACGGCGAAGTGATCGAGACGCATGAAGGCAACCCGCTCGAATTCATCGAACAGTACCAGGCCCGCTTCAAGGTCGCGCTGCGGCCCGGCATGCCGCGCTTCTGCGGCGGCCTCGCCGGCTACTTCGGCTACGACACCGTGCGCCACATCGAAAAGAAGCTTGCCGGCGGCGCACCGAAGGACGACCTGGGCCTGCCCGACATCCAGCTGATGGTCACCGAAGAACTGGCCGTGATCGACAACCTGTCCGGCAAGCTGTATCTGATCGTGTATGCGGATACCACGCAGCCCGAGTCGTACGCGAAGGCGCGCCAGCGGCTGAAGGAACTGAAGGCGCTGCTGCGCCGCGGTGTCGATGCGCCCGTCACGTCGTCGTCCGTGCGCACCGAGATCATCCGCGATTTCAGCAAGGAAGACTATCTGAAGGCCGTCGCCAAGGCCCATGAATACGTGATGGCCGGCGACCTGATGCAGGTGCAGATCGGCCAGCGCATCCGCAAGCCGTATGTGGATTCGCCGCTGACGCTGTACCGCGCGCTGCGTTCGCTGAACCCGTCGCCGTACATGTACTTCTATAACTTCGGCGACATGCAGATCGTCGGTGCGTCGCCTGAAATCCTGGTGCGCAACGAGACGCTGCCCGACGGCGAAAAGAAAGTCACGCTGCGCCCGATCGCCGGCACGCGCCCGCGCGGCGCCACGCCGGAAAAGGATGCGCTGCTGGCGGACGAGCTGCTGGCCGATCCGAAAGAGATCGCCGAACACGTGATGCTGATCGACCTGGCCCGCAACGACCTGGGACGCATCTCGGAAACGGGCTCCGTCAAGGTCACGGACAAGATGGTCATCGAAAAGTACTCGCACGTGCAGCACATCGTGTCGAACGTCGAGGGCAGGCTCAAGTCCGGCATGTCGAACCTGGACGTGCTGCGCGCCACCTTCCCGGCCGGCACGCTGACCGGCGCGCCGAAAGTGCGCGCGATGGAAGTCATCGACGAACTGGAAATCACGAAGCGTGGCATCTACGGTGGCGCATGCGGCTACCTGTCGTTCGGCGGCGAGATGGACGTGGCGATCGCGATCCGTACCGGCGTGATCAAGGACGGCATGCTGTACGTGCAGGCCGCCGCCGGCATCGTCGCCGATTCGGTGGCCGAAATGGAATGGCAGGAAACGGAAAACAAGGCGCGCGCCGTGCTGCGCGCCGCCGAACAAGTGCAAGACGGCCTGGATGGGGAGTTCTGACATGCTGCTGATGATCGACAATTACGACTCCTTCACCTACAACATCGTGCAGTACTTCGGCGAGCTGGGTGAAGACGTGCGCGTGTTCCGCAACGACGCCATCACCATCGAGGAAATCGAGGCGCTGAACCCGGACCGCATCTGCATCTCGCCCGGCCCGAAAGCGCCCGCGCAGGCCGGCATCTCGGTGGCAGTGCTGAAGCACTTCGCCGGCAAGAAGCCCATCCTCGGCGTGTGCCTTGGCCACCAGGCGATCGGCGAAGCATTCGGCGGCAAGGTCATTCGCGCCAAGCAGGTCATGCACGGCAAGACGTCCGCCATCGCGCACACCGGCGAAGGCGTGTTCAAGGATCTGCCGAGCCCTTTCACCGTGATCCGCTACCACTCGCTGGCGATCGAACGCTCGACGCTGCCGGCCTGCCTGGAAGTGACGGCATGGACGGACGACGGCGAAATCATGGGCGTGCGCCACAAGGAGTACGACATCGAGGGTGTGCAGTTCCACCCCGAATCGATCCTGTCCGAGCACGGCCACGCCCTGCTGAAGAATTTCCTCGACCGCCGGGAGCAGCCATGAAAATCACCCACCAGGAAGCGCTGGTCCGCTGCATCGAGCACCGCGAGATCTTCCACGACGAGATGTTGCACCTGTTCCGCCAGATCATGAGCGGCGAAATGTCGCCCGTGATGATCGCGGCGCTGACGATGGGCCTGCGCGTGAAGAAGGAAACCATCGGCGAGATCACCGCCGCGGCGCAGGTGATGCGCGAGTTCTCGACCAAAGTGCCGATGGCCGACACCACCAATCTGCTCGACATCGTCGGCACGGGCGGCGACGGCGCGCACACGTTCAACATCAGCAGCGCCGCGATGTTCGTCGCTGCAGCGGCAGGTGCGCGCATCGCCAAGCACGGCGGGCGCAGCGTGTCGTCGTCGTCCGGCAGCGCGGACCTGATCGAATCGCTGGGCGCCAACATCAACCTGAAACCTGAGCAGATCGCCCAGTCGATCGCGCAGACGGGCATCGGCTTCATGTTCGCGCCGAACCACCACGCGGCGATGAAGCACGTGGCGCCGGTGCGCCGCGAGCTGGGCGTGCGCTCGATCTTCAACATTCTCGGCCCGCTGACCAATCCGGCCGGCGCGCCGAACATCCTGATGGGCGTGTTCCACGAGGACCTGGTCGGCATCCAGGTGCGCGTGCTGCAACGCCTCGGCGCGCAGCACGCCGTGGTGGTTTATGGCCGCGACAATATGGACGAAGTCACGCTGGGCGGCGGCACGCTCGTCGGCGAACTGGTGAACGGCGAAATCCGCGAATACGAAATCCATCCGGAAGATTTCGGCCTGTCGATGATCGCCAGCCGCAACCTGAAGGTGGCCGACGCGGCCGAATCGAAGCAGAAGGTGCTCGGTGCGCTGTCCGGCGAGCCGGGCCCCGCCACTGATATCGTCGCACTCAATGCCGGCACCGCGCTGTATGCGGCCGGCGTGGCGCCGTCGATTGCCGACGGTCTCGCCAAGGCGCGCCATGCGATCGATTCCGGCGCGGCACTGGCGAAGCTGCAGCAGTTCGTGGAAGTGACGCAGACGCTCGGCGCTGCCAACTGATATGTTCGGCATCCACGACCTGGCGCTGTTCGTCGTCTCCGGGCTGCTGCTGAACATCATGCCGGGGCCGGATTCGCTGCTGATCATGGCGCGCAGCGCCACGCAGGGCTGGCGGGCCGGCGTGGCTGCCGCGCTGGGCATCGGCACCGGGACGATGGTCCATGTGCTGGCCGCAGCCGTCGGCCTGTCCGCGCTGCTGGCCACTTCCGCTGCGGCGTTCAATGTCGTCAAATGGGTCGGTGCCGCGTACATCGTCTGGTGCGGCATCGGCCTGCTGCGCGCGCGCCTGAAAAACCAGGGCGATGCGCAGCCGGCGTCCGCACCGGCTGCCCTGCCCTACCGCCGCATCTACGCACAGGGCTTCCTGACCAACGTGCTGAACCCCAAGGTGGCGCTGTTCTTCCTCGCCTTCGTGCCGCAGTTCATTGATGCCGACGCGCCCAACAAGGCGCTGGCCTTCGTCATCCTGGGCTGCATCTTCAACGTCAACGGCATGTTGTGGTGTAACGGCCTGGCGCTGTTCACGGCGTTTGCCAGCGCACGCCTGCAAGTCAAACCGCGGGTGGCATTGTGGCTGAGCCGCGCCACCGGCAGCCTGTTCCTCGTGCTGGGCGCGCGTCTCGCGCTGGCCGAACGTCAATAACATCCTCTGCAATCATGTCCGACATCCTCAACAAGATCCTGGCCGTCAAGGCCGACGAAGTGGCCGCGGCGAAGAAATACCGCAGCCTGGCCAGCCTGCGCGCGGACGTGGAAGCGGACCGCGAGTCGCGCGCCGCCATCCGCGGCTTCGAAGCGAGCCTGCGCAAGCATATCGCCAACGGCGCGGCCGGCGTCATCGCCGAAGTGAAGAAGGCATCGCCATCGAAAGGCGTGCTGCGCGCCGACTTCCGCCCGGCCGACATCGCAGTCAGCTACGAAGCCGGCGGCGCCGCCTGCCTGTCCGTGCTGACGGACGTGCAGTTCTTCCAGGGTGCCACCGAATACCTGCAACAGGCGCGCGCCGCCTGCACGCTGCCAGTGCTGCGCAAGGATTTTCTGGTCGATCTTTACCAGGTCTATGAAGCGCGCGCGATGGGTGCGGATGCCATCCTGCTGATCGTCGCGGGCCTGGACCACGGCCTGATGGCAGACATGGAAGCGTGCGCGCAGGAGCTGGGCATGGACGTGCTGGTGGAGTCGCACGACGGCGACGAACTGACGGCCGCGCTGAAGCTGAAGACGAACCTGATGGGCATCAACAACCGCAACCTGCGCACGTTCGAAACGTCGCTGGACACGACGCTGAACCTGCTGCCGCGCATTCCGGCGGAACGCCTGGTCGTCACCGAATCGGGCATCCTGGCGCAGGGCGACGTGCAGCGCATGCGCGAGGCGAACGTCAACGCCTTCCTCGTCGGCGAAGCGTTCATGCGCGCCGGCGATCCGGGCACCGAACTGCGCCGGCTGTTTGCATAAACCTTAAAAGGAATCGAGCGACGTCTCGATCCGGTCGCGGCCATTGGCCTTGGCGCGGTACAGCGCCTGGTCGCCGCGGTCCAGCAAATCCTTCATGCCTTCCGATGGGTCGTTCTGCCATGCCACGCCGATGCTGGCCGTGCAGGCCGGACGCTCCGAACTGCATTCCGAGCGCAGCAGCGTCTGGATGCGCTCCGCCACGGTCACGGCCAGCGCCACATCGGTGTCCGGCAGCAGCACCATGAACTCCTCGCCGCCGAAGCGTGCCACGTAATCGGATTCGCGCAGCGCCGACGACACCATCCGCGCCACCTCGGTCAGCACGCGATCGCCTTCCGCGTGGCCGTGCATGTCGTTGATCTTTTTGAAGAAATCCAGGTCGATCGCCAGCAGCGACAGGGTGCGCGGCAGCCGGCGCATGCGGGCCGCCTCGCGGAGATACGCTTCGCCGAAGCCACGCCGGTTCAGCACACCGGTCAGCGGATCGCTGGCCGAGCGGCGCTCCAGTGCCACGTGCACGCGCTTGGTGGACATCATCAGGAACGCCACCGCCATCATGTTCGGGATCATGCCCGTCAACGCCAGATACACGTTCTGGATGTGGCCGGGCTGGTTCAGGTCGATCAGCGCCGGGCCATTCAGCAGCGCCATCAGGCCCCGCCCCGCCACCAGCACCGTATTCAGGCCGATCAGCGAACCGAGGAACCAGCTGGCAAAATAGCCGCGGCCATAGCGGACGACCTGGCGCAGCGCCATGCAATTGATCAGCGTGGCCGGCAACGACATCCAGACGACCCGCGCCGCGTAATCCGGTTCGATCAGCAGCCACCACAGCATGCCGACCAGCGCGAACGCCAGCGCGCAGGCCAGCGTCAGCCACGCCGGCTGCCGGCCGAAGAACACCTGCAGGCCAAGCAGCGGCAGGCCGTGGCCCAGGATGTACAGCACGTTCGCCAGGGGCAGTACGGCCACTTCGGGCAGCACGCCGCGCAGGCTGTAGACCAGCGCGGACAGCACCTGCACGGCCAGTCCCCACGCCCAGAAACCCAGGCCGAGGATCTCGGCGGGGAAACTGCGCCGCACGAAGAACAGCACGCTGCTCAGCACCGCGCCGATCAGCGTGGCCATCAGCACCAGGCTATACGGATCGAGCAACCTCATTGGTCCAGCAACCTCATTGGTCCGGCAATCTCATTGTCCCGCGACGCCTAGCGCAGCATCGTCGGACGCGCCACCACCGGCTTGCGCACGGCATCGATGGCCAGCGTGATGCCCGGCACGCGGTCGCCCTGCAGCTGCACGTCGAACGTCATCAGCTCGTCGCGGCGGAACGCATGCACCTGCACCGTGTCGCCCACGGCGTAGCGGCCCAGCAGCGCATCGAGGTTGGTTGCCGTCACGCGCAGGCCGTCGATCGCTACCACCAGGTCGCCCGCCGACAGGCCCGCGCGATGTGCCGCGCCGCCTTCGTGGATGGCGGACAGCTTCGCATCGGCGCCATCGCGGCCGATGTTCGCATCGAAGCTCGGCTTCGCGGGCTTGCGCTCGTCCGTGTAGCGGACGCCGAACGGCGCCAGCAGCTTCGCCAACGGCACGTCTTCGGTGCCGCGGATGTATTTTTCAAAGAAGCTTTTCAGCTTCATGCCGCTGATCTCGTCGAACAGCGCTTCCACTTCGGCGGGGGTGACGCCACGGCGGCCATCCGGATAGAAATCGCGGCCGAAGCGCTGCCACAGCGCCTGCATGATGTCGTCCAGCGTGCGCTGGCCGGCCGTCTTTGCGCGGATGGTGAGGTCCAGCGCGAGGCCGATCAGCGAACCTTTCGCGTAATAGCTGACGATCGCGTTCGGCGCGTTCTCATCCTGGCGATAATATTTGCCCCACGCGTCGAAGCTGGAGTCGGCCACGCTCTGCTTGGTGCGGCCGGCGCCGCGCAGCACGCCGCCCACGGTTTTACCCAGCAGCTTGAAGTACGCCGCTTCCGTGATCATGCCGGAACGGACCAGGAACAGGTCGTCGTAATAGCTCGTAAAACCTTCGAAGAGCCACAGCAGCGGCGTGTAGTTCTCCACTTGCAGGTCGTACGGTGCAAACACGGCCGGCTTGATGCGCTTCACGTTCCAGGTGTGGAAGTACTCGTGGCTGCACAGGCCGAGGAACTTGATGTAGCCCTCGCTGCGTTCTTTCCCTTGCGCTGCGGTGGTCGGCAAATCGGCGCGGGCGCAGATCAGCGCCGTGGACGCGCGGTGTTCCAGGCCGCCGTAACCGTCGCCGACGGCCAGCGTCATGAACACGTAGCGGTCCATCGGTGCTTTTTTCGATTTCGGTTCGAAGAAGGCGATCTGCGTTTCGCAGATGGCTTTCAGGTCCGCGCACAGCCGCGGCATGTCCAGGTTCGGCACGCGGCCCGTGATCACCACGTCGTGCGGCACGCCATGCGCCGTGAAGGTGGCCAGTGCGAAGTCGCCCATTTCGACGGGGCTGTCGATCAGCTCATCGTAGTCGGCCGCCACGTAGGTGCCGAAGCCGTAGCGCTTCGCCTTCAGTTGCGGCAGCGCCGTGGCGATGCGCCACGTGCTGGCCGCTTCGTCGTCCGGGCGGACGATGTCCACCACGTGCGGCGACGCTTCCTGGCCCAGCACGCGCAGGAACACGCTCGTGCCGTTGAAGAAGCCGTGCGTGCGGTCCAGGTGCGCGGTGCGCACGGATAGGTCCCATGCGTACACGTCGTACTGCACGGTCAGCGGGCCTTCCACCGGCGGGGCCTGCCAGGAATGCTTGTCCAGTTTCGTCAGCGACACGGCGCGGCCATCGGCCTCGGCGCGGATCTGCACGATATTGCGCGAGAACTCGCGAATCATGTAGCTGCCGGGGATCCACGCGGGCAGCGCCAGCACCTGGCCTTCGGGGGCGGGCTTGCGGACGGTCAGCGTGACCTGGAACAGGTGGGCCGCGAGGTCTTTCGCGGTGATCGAATAGGCAACGCCTGGCGCGCTGCGCGATGGGAGCTTGGACGTGGTTTTCTGGTTCATTGCAGGTCGGGCGGGGTGTCGATATCGAGCATTATGCCCGGATCGTCGACCGCCACTTCAATAACGCTATTTTTCCTGACGATGCCGCGGGCGCCCTGGTCGCCTTCCAGCGCCAGCAGCTGCGGCAGGTGCTGGCGGCCGAACGCCACCGGATTGCCGCGTTTTTCGCGATGGACGGGCGCGGCGATGTCCGCACCGTTCGCCACCGCCTGTGCCAGCGCGGCGATGGTGGCCGGCAGCACGCGGGGCATGTCGCCCAGCGCCACTACCCAGCCGTCTTCCTGCGCCGCGTGGCGCAGGCCATGGACGAGCGATGCGGCCATGCCGCTGTCCGCATCGTCGCAAACGGTCACCTCGCAGCCGAGAGCCGCAAGTTCGGCGGCCGTGGTCTCATCGCCCGGGCGGACCACGGCCACGACACGCGGCAACGCGGCCAGCATGTGGCGCGCGCTGTGCACGACGACCGGCGCGCCGTCCAGCGGTTGCAGCAGCTTGTTGCGCTGCCCCGCCGGATCGAAGCGCCGGCCGCGGCCGGCCGCCAGCAGGATGCCGACGACGGCCATCCCGTCAGGCCTTCTTCGGCGCTTCGGCACCGGCGAGGTCGAACGGCAGCTTGCGCAGCCGCTTGCCGGTGATGCGGAACACGGCATTCGCGAACGCGGGCGCCAGCGGCGGGAAGCCCGGTTCGCCCATGCCGGTCGGCGGCTCGGTCGATGGCACGATGTGCACCTCGACCTGCGGCATGTCCGGCAGGCGCGCCACCGTGTAGTCGCTCAGCTGGCTCTGTTCAACGAGACCATCCTTCAGCGTGATCGCGGCGCCCGGCAGCGTGGTACCGACCGCCATCAGCACGGCCCCCTGCACCTGCGCTTCGATCGTCAGCGGATTCACCGCCTGGTTGCAATGCACGGCCGCCGTGACCTTGTGCAGCTTCGGTACGCCGTTTTCCACCGATGCCGTGACAACATAAGCCACCACGGAGCCGAACGACTCATGCACCGCCACGCCATACGCCTGGCCCTTCGGCAGTTTCACCTTGCCGTAGCCGGACTTGCCGACAGCGAGATCCAGCGCCAGCATGTGACGCTTTTGATCGGCCGGGATCAGGCGCTTGCGATAGACCACCGGATCGACGCCGGCCGCGTGGGCCGCTTCGTCGATCAGCGTCTCCATCACGAACGCCGTGTGCGTGGCACCGACGGAGCGCCACCACAGCACCGGCACATTGGCCTGCGCATTGTGCACGGACAGGTTCAGCGGCACTTTATACGGCTCACCCATCCCCTCGACCATCGTGCTGTCCACGCCGTTCTTCACCATCATCGGTTCGAACAGCGTGCCGCTGATGATCGACTGGCCGACGATCACGTGATCCCAGCCGACGATATTGCCCTTGGCATCCAGGCCCAGATCCGCGCGGTGCACATGCGCAGGGCGGTAGTAACCACCCTTGATGTCGTCTTCGCGGCTCCAGATCACCTTCACGGGACCGGACTTGCCGGCCTTCGCATACGCCTTCGCCACATTCACCGCCTCCACGATGTAGTCGGAGGAAGGCACGCCGCGCCGGCCGAAGCCGCCGCCCGCCATCAGCGTGTTGAGCGTGACCTGCTCCGGCTTCAGGCCGGCCGTGCGGGCCGCTGCCGCCTGGTCCACCGTCTGGAACTGGCTGCCGGTCCACAGCGTGCACGAGTCCTTTTTCAGGTCCACCACGCAGTTGAGCGGCTCCATCGGCGCGTGCGCCAGGTAAGGGAACTCGTAGACGGCCGAGATCTTCTTAGGTGCGCCCTTCAGCTTCGACGTATCGGCCGCTTTCGCCACCGTGCCCGGCTTGGCAGCCAGCGCGCGGAATTCGGCAAACTGTTTATCGGTGCTGACCTTGCCCACGCCGCTGGTATCCCAGTCGATCTTCAGCGCATCGCGCGCCTGCTTGGCCTGCCAGTAGCCGTCGGCGATGACGACCACGCCGTTGCCGCCGCGGTCCGTCTCGACCGGCAGCACGGCGACCACGCCCTTGATCTGCTTCGCATCGGCGGCATCGAACTTGTTCACCTTCGCGCCGAACACGGGCGGACGGGCCACCAGCGCGATCTTCGTGCCTTCCGGCTTGAAGTCCATGCCGAACTGCTGCGTGCCGGTCGACTTGGCGCGCGCGTCCAGGCGCGGCATCGGCTTGCCGATGAAGCGGAAGTCTTCCACGTTCTTCAGCACCACGTGCTCGGGCACCGGCTGCTTCATCGCCGCATCGGCCATTTCGCCGTACGTGGCCTTCTTGCCGTTCGGGCCCGTCAGCACGCCTTTCGACGCCTTCACCAGGTTCGGCGTGACCTGCCACTGCTGGGCCGCCGCCGCGATCAGCATCGCCTTGGCTTTCGCGCCGATCTCGCGGTACTGCACGTACGAGTGGGCGATCGTGCCGGAGCCGCCGGTGATCTGGATGCCGAAAGCCGGGTCCTTATACGCTTCGCCGGCCGGTGCCAGTTCGCCCTGCATCTGCGACCAGTCGGCGTCCAGCTCCTCGGCGATCAGCATCGGCAGCGCCGTGTGCACGCCCTGGCCGAATTCCAGGCGGTTGACCTGCACGGTGATCGTGTTGTCCGGCGCGATCCGCAGGAAAGCGTTCGGCTGGCCGTTCGCTTTCGTTTCGGCGGCACGCGCCATGCGGCCGCCGCCCGCCACCGTGAAGCCCAGCACGAGGCCCGCACCAGCGGCGGCCTTCATGAAGGTGCGGCGCGACATGCCGCTTGCGTCGGAGACTGCTGCACCGCTGGCCAGCGTGGCCAGCCCCGCGTCGTTGAACCATTCCTTGCGCATCATGGTCTCCTTCAGGCCAGCGTCTTCGCCGCGTCCTTGATGGCGAGGCGAATACGTTGATAGGTGCCGCAGCGGCAGATATTGCCGGACATGGCGCCGTCGATATCGGCGTCGGTCGGCGTCTTGTTGGTGCGCAGCAGCGCGGTGGCGCTCATCACCTGGCCGCTCTGACAGTAGCCACATTGCGGTACATCGTGCTTGACCCATGCGTCCTGCACGGCCTTGCCGACAGTGTCGCCGGCCATCGCTTCGATGGTGGTGATCTTCTGGCCCACGGCCGCCGAGATCGGCGTGACGCAGGAGCGGATCGGATTGCCGTCCAGGTGCACGGTGCAGGCGCCGCACAGCGCCGCGCCGCAGCCGAACTTGGTGCCGGTCATGTTGAGGTTATCGCGCAGCGCCCACAGGATGGGCGTGGACGGATCGGCATCGACCTGCGTGTCGCGCCCGTTGATATTGAGGATTACCATGGAAACTCCCTAGTTTTGACATTGCTGCCGGAATGACAAGCGGCGCGCTCATTGGCGCGCCGGCGAGGGCGGATCTGATGTCCGCTCGGGTCGTACTGCTTTGCCCTAAATCTAAATCTTATTGCTTGATCGTTGCGAACTTCGCTTCCAGCGCCGCCGCATCGACCGCGCCGGGAATGCGCGAGCCGTCGGCAAAGAAGATCGCCGGCGTGCCGTTCACGCGCAGCTTCTGGCCCAGCGCCAGCACCTGGTCGTTCGGCGCATTGCAGGCGGCTGGTGCGGTGGACGGCACCTTCGCCGTCAGCATCCAGTCGTCCCAGGCCTTGTTGCGGTCGGCCGCGCACCAGATGTTCTTCGACTTGACCGCCGAATCCGGCGACAGGATGTTGTACATGAACGTGTAGACGGTGACGTTGTCGATCTTCGGCAGCGTGTCCTTGCGGAAGCGCTTGCAGTAGCCACAGTTCGGGTCCTCGAACACGGCGATCACGCGCTTGCCGTTGCCCTTGACGCTTTTCAGCGCCAGCTCCGTCGGCAGGTCGGAGAACTTGATCTTGTTGATGTCGTCGATGCGCGCCTGCGTCAGGTCCTCGCCCGTCTTCAGGTTGAACACGTGGCCGGAGAACAGGTAGCTGCCCGTCTTGTCGGTATAACGGATCTCGCCATCGACGCGGATTTCGTACAGGCCCGCATACGGCGTCTCGCGGATCGAATCGATCTTGACGTTGTCGCCCAGCTTGGGCTCGACGTTCTTGCGGATGGTGGCTTCGACGCCGTTGTCGGCACCTGCGCACGACATCAGCATGGCCGATGACAGCACGAGGGCGATCTTGATCAATTTCATAAACTCTCCGGGCAGGAGACCGCCTTCAACTGGCGGCCTTCCTCGATTATTGGGTGGATGCCGTCAATGCCGGCCAAGGGCCTGCGACATCAGTCGGCGTTTCACGACCGGCATCTTGTCCAGCAAGTTTAGCCCGAAATTGCGCACGGCGCGTACCGGCTCCAGATTCGCGCCGAACAGGCGCTGCAGGCCATCAGTCGTGGCCTGCATCAGCAGCACTTCTTCGCGGCGCGAACGGCCATAGCGCGCCAGCACGCGTTCGTCGCCGATCGAGCGGTGTTCCTCGCGGCCGGTGATTGCTTCGAGCAGGTCGCGCACGTCGCCGAAGCCGAGGTTCATGCCGTGGCCTGCCAGCGGGTGCACCACGTGGGCGGCATCGCCGATCAGCGCCACGCGCGGCGCCACCAGCGAGTGCGGGCGCATCAGCGTGAGCGGGAAGGCGCGCACCAGTTCCGGCTGCACAGGTGTCAGCTTGCCCAGTTTTTCGGCGGCGAATTCGGCCAGCCGGTCGGCCAGCGCCTGTGCGCCTTCGCGGCACAGCGTGTCGGCCAGCATGTCCGGCGCGGACCAGACCAGCGACACGCGGTTGCCCGGCAGCGGCAGCAGTGCGACGATGCCGCGGTCGCACGTGAACCACTGGAATGCGGCGCCGTGGTGCGGCAGCTCGCATTCGAAGTTCGACACGACGCCTTGGTGGCGGTAAGGCTTGTAATCGAGGCCGATGTCGCACTGGCCGCGCACCCACGACTGCGCGCCGTCCGCGCCGACGACCAGCGCGGCCTTGACCATGCTGCCGTCGTCCAGCTGAACGCTGGCGCCGGCATCGTCGGCGGCCAGCTTCACGGCGCGGCCGGACACGATGTGCACGTTCTGCGCGAACCGCAGCGCGGCATCGAGTGCCTGGTTCAGGTTGCGGTCTTCGACGATCCACGCGAGCTTGTCGGTGTGGGCGCCGTAGGAATCGAAATTGAGGTTGCCCGGCTGTTCGCCGTCGCCCTTGATGACCATGGCATCCACCGGCGCGATGCGCGCCTGGTCCATCGCGCCCCAGACTTTCAGCGCAGTCAGGTGCTCGTGCGCCGTGTGATTCAGCGCGTACACGCGCACATCCCAGCTGGCTTCCGGCCCGCTGCCCTGCGGTGCCGGCGGCGGCCCGAGCAGCGTGACGCTCTGCCCGGCCTGGGCGAATGCCAGCGCGGCCGTTTTCGCGATCGCGCCATTGCCGACGATGCAGACAGCCGTCTGCAGATGCTGCTTGGATGAGGATGGCATGTTCATCCGGCCATTATAACTACGGCACGGCAGGGGCGGCGGCGAATTGGCCTAGGCAGTCGCGTGCAGCACCGGCAGCACGTACTCGGCAATCTCCCGCATCACGTCGTCCACCGGCCGCTCGCTGCGGCGCAGATGCAGGCCGACGTGGGCCACGCCAGCCTCGCGCAACGCTTGCAGCTCCGCGATCAGCCCGTTGCGCCCCACCCGGCCGCCGAAACGGTGGCGCTGCATCGGCGCGGCCGGATCATCCGCCAGGTCGAGGTGGATGAATGAGATATACGGCTTGTCGGGCCCTGCCACCGCCCGCCATGCGGCCACGCGCGCCGCGTGCTCGGACGGCGAACCGGGATACGCCAGGCAGCCGTCCATCTGCTCGCCGATCCACGCCGGCGACTGCTGCGCCAGCCCCGCCACGAGCAGCGGCAGGCGCGGCTGAAGTGGCGCCGGCAGCAGGCGCAGGCCGCGCGGGAAACCGGCATCCCACTCGCGCAGTTGCGTGACCTGCTCGCGGAAGACGCTGCCGCGGCTGTCGAAATCGCGGCCGAACAGCGGATATTCCACCGGCCGGTCGCCGCTCGCCACGCCCAGCAGCAGCCGGCCGCCGGACAGCTGGTCGATGCTGGCCGCCGACTTCATCGTCAGCATCGGTTCGCGCAGCGGCAGTACCACCGCGGCGGTGCCGAGCAGGATATCGTTCGTGATGCCGGCCAGGTAGCCGAGGTAGCTGAACACCTCGAACACCTGCGCGGCATCGCCGAACGATGGATCGTACAGCGGCACATCACGCACCCACAGCGCGCGAAAGCCCAGCCGGTCCGCCAGCTTTGCCAGTTCGGCGTGGCGGGCCATGTCCGGCTCGCCCGGCACGCGGTCCGACTGCGCGTGGCGCGCGGCGGACGACCAGTCGTTATCGAGCGGCAGCTCCAGCCCGACGGAAAAGCCGCCGGCCTGCAGCCGTTCCAGCGACGATGCGGCAGCCATCGCTCAGTCCCACACCGGCGCGATGCCTTCCGGATTGGCGATGCGCTCGCCCGCATCCAGCTCGGCGATGGCGGACATCTCTTCGTCGGTCAGCTTGATGTGCACCGCTTCGAGATTGGCGGCCAGGTTGGCGCGCTTCGTCGAAGAAGGAATCACCGCAAAGCCCTGTTGCAGCGACCAGGCCAGCGCGACCTGCGCCGGATTCGCACCATGGCGCTGCGCGATTGCCGCGATGACGAGGTCGGTCATCACCTTGCCGTAGGCCAGCGGCATGTAGGCGGTCAGGTGGATGCCGTGCTCGCGGGCGAAGGCGATCACTTTCCTGTTCTGCAGGTAGGGATGGATCTCCACCTGGTTAGTTGCAATCTCCTGAGCCCCGATGGCATCGATGGCTTGCTGCATGTGGCCGATCGTGAAGTTCGAGATGCCGATCTCGCGCGTCAGGCCCTGGCGCTTCGCTTCCAGCAGCGCCTGCATGTATTCGGCGACCGGCACGGCGTCCTGCGGCGATGGCCAGTGGATCAGCGTCAGGTCCAGCTGCTCCACCCGCAGTTTTTTGAGGCTTTCCTTCAGGCTGGGGATCAGCTTGCCGGCGGCCAGGTTGTCGGTCCAGATCTTGGTCGTGACGAACAGCTCGTCGCGCTGAACGCCGCTGGCGGCAATCGCCTCGCCCACTTCCGCCTCGTTGCCGTAGATTTGGGCGGTATCGATGTGGCGGTAGCCCAGCTCCAGGCCGGTGCGGACGGAATCGATGACGACCTGGCCCTGCAGGCGGAAGGTGCCGAGGCCGATGGCGGGAATCGTGTGTGGCATGGTGTTCTCCTTGTTGATGATGGACACCATGATGCGCTCATCCTTTGTTGAGAAAAAGCGGCAGTTCGACAAATGATATTTGACTGCACGGCAAGGGCGGCGGAATTTTTGTGTTGACGCCCTTGTGTTTTCGGATCTGCCTGCTATAATTCTGCTCCTTGGCCTGGTAGCTCAGTTGGTAGAGCAGAGGATTGAAAATCCTTGTGTCGGTGGTTCGATTCCGCCCCGGGCCACCAAGATTTAGGGCCTAGCTTTTGCTAGGCCTTTTTGCATTCTAGAAGCGCCATCGCTTCTCGTGCCGCTAAATCTTACAAGGCCTGAGGTTCTAGAAAACGCCCACTACGGTTCATTTCCGGTTTTTTTAAACCACAATACAGTCCCTTCTGTTACCAGAAACTTGTAGTCATCGCTTCTAGACTGCTATGTGAACGACTCGCCGACATAAAACAATCGTGCTCTCAGTGGCAGTGCGCCGAGGAAGCAACCGGCAAAAATCTTGACGACACCCTTGTTAGCATTTCTCTGCACATACTGCAAGTGCAAACAGGAACTCAGCAGCCTTGTCGGTCTGCCCGCTGCGGCATGGTGTGTTCAGGAGCAGCGGCCACTCCTCCTACACTTGTGCTCAATATCTTACCCCCTTGCACTCATGCTCCAAGGGAACTTCTACAACTCCTGCAGCTTAGAATTCATATTCATACAGCGTGAAAGTTTGTACAATCCATGGCTGAGGAATGCCGCTTAATGCTCCCGTTGCCACATCAAAAAAGAGCTTACCGGTACGACTGTAGGCTAAATCGAATGCGAAATCTCGGCGGCAAAGAAGTCCGCTCCGAAACCATAGCCAAACTAAAACCGCCATTTACGTCCATCCTGCTGCCTACTACCATTGCCCAGTTAGAAAATGAACCTCTCTTCTACTATTAAATCCATTCAAGACGTCATGCGCAAAGATGATGGCGTCGACGGTGACGCTCAGCGCATTGGCCAGCTTACGTGGATGCTCTTTTTAAAAATTTTTGACCAGTGCGAAGAAGCTTGGGAACGCGATGCTGCCCACAAGAAAGAAAAATACCGGTCTCCCATCCCCGAAAATTTCCGTTGGCGGAACTGGGCCAAATACATTGAGGATGACAAAGGTAAAAAGAAACCGCGCATTCCATCGAGTGACGTGATTAAGTATGTTAATGATGTTATCTTTCCAGGACTCCAGCAATTAGATATCAAAGGAAATCCTAAGGCTAAGCTAGTTCGCGATGTCTTCCAAGACGCCAATAACTACATGAAGTCTGGCAACCAAATGCTGGCCGTTATCGAGAAACTGGATAGTGCTGTTGATTTCCATGATATCAAGAGCAGGGGTCAACTCGGCACCTTGTATGAACAGATCCTCAACGATTTACGTGGTGCAGGAAATGCAGGGGAATTCTATACTCCAAGAGCAATAACAGAGTTCATGGTGAAAATGGTTAACCCGAGCCTCACAAAGCGGGAGGTCGTACTTGACCCCGCATGCGGAACCGGGGGCTTCCTTACAGCCACCATTGCCCATCTTGAAGACCAGAACAAAAAAGCTGGTGCGATCGATAGCAAAGCCATTGCCAAGTGCATCCGCGGCATTGAGAAGAAACAGCTCCCGCATCTCCTCTGCGTTACCAACATGATGCTGCACGGCGTCGAAGTGCCCAGCATGGTTGAGCATCGGAACACGCTTGCTACTGGTTGGGACAATTGGAAATCTACCGAACGCGTTAACTGTGTTATCACCAACCCTCCATTCGGCGGCTTGGAAGAAGATGATGTGGGTAATGATTATCCCTCTGAATTTCGGACCCGCGAGACTGCGGACATGTTCCTGATTCTCATTGTTAAAAAGCTTCTTGTTGAAGGTGGACGGGCTGCATTGGTACTTCCTGACGGCACATTATTTGGCGAAGGAGTAAAAGCCAAGATCAAAAAGTTTCTTATGGATGAGTGTCACCTACACACTATCATCCGCCTGCCAAACGGCGTCTTCGCGCCCTACACGGATATCAAGACGAATCTACTTTTCTTTACCCAAGGGAAGCCTACGGACACGATCTGGTTCTACGAACACCGTTACCCAGCAGGTATAAAGAGCTACAGCAAAACAAAACCGCCGCGCGTAGAGGAATTTAACCCTATTGTAGAATGGTGGGGCTCCGAAGACGACGGCTTCGTAACCCGCACCGAGTCTGAGCAAGCATGGAAGGTCGACTTCAAGCGACTCAAGCAGGATGCGGAAGCCAAGGCCAAGCCAAACTGGAATAAGGCCGAATCCCTAAATAATGAAGCGTCACGCCTAGCCCAAAAAACTAAAGAGCTCCGGGAATCGATTAAAGGTGAAAAAAGCGCTGGTAAGCGTGCAATGGCTGAGAAAAGAATTGCTACCCTTAACGAACAGCTCGAAGCCCTTCTTCAGCAAGCACGTGAGCAACAATCAATTGGTGATCGCCATTTTTGGCCTATCTACAACCTCGACATCAAGAACCCAAATGTTGCCAAAGAAGAAACCTACGACGCAGATATTCTTTTCGATAAATATAAAGCGCTGCTGGTCGAAATAGAAGCAACACAAATGAAGCTCAAAGCGGAGCTTTTCTCTGCATTATCAGACAGCCCCCAATAGAAAACAGCCTGATGGATCTGCAAACTTTTATATCTAATTTTCGCCATGTGGCAGACGCTCCAAATGGGGTGAAGAGCATTCGGCAGCTCATCATGGCATCGGCACTCGCAGGAAGGTTCTCAACACCCAACAAAGAATTAACCAAAAATATCCAATTGCGAATTGAAGAGATCCGATCGTTGCATTTCGTCTCAACTGGAAAACGTGAGAAGCCACTCGTTTTTGGTAATCCGCTCATTCACGAGTTTGAGATTCCAGCAGGTTGGCAATGGGTCCGCGTGGGGCAAATTTGCGATCTGCAAACGGGCGCGACCCCAAGCACACAAAAACCTGAATACTGGGGAGGAGACATACCCTGGCTAGCCTCAGGTGACGTTAATCGCCAAGAGATATTTGATTGCCAGGGACGTATCACAGAAGCAGGTTTGCTAAATAGCAACTGCAAGGTCTTACCAAAAGATTCGGTGTTAATCGCGCTAAATGGGCAAGGGAAAACTCGTGCAACCGTCGCCCTCTTGAGAGTACCGGCAGCCTGTAATCAATCCTTGGTAGCAATGACCCCTTTTGACACCGAGATAATTACGTCAGAGTATCTTTTCCTTTCGCTGCGTTATCGATATTATGAGATTCGTGACATTACCGGCCAAGACCAACGACGCGGATTAAATATGAGCTTAGTGTCGGAACTATCCGTTCCTTTGCCCCCCCTCGTGGAACAGAATCAGATCGTGGCCAAGGTAAGCCAGTTAATGGCCTTGTGCGACCAGCTAGAATTGCAGCAGCAGGAACGAGAAAGCCACTTCCAGTTACTCTCCCGTATCTACCACGCTCGCCTAACTGAAATCCCGAATGTGGCAAACGTCAACCGAATTTTCGACGAAATCGGCTTAGTTTCCCCCAGCAGCATCCGCGAAACGGTCGTCTCGCTTGCTTCCGAAGGGAGGTTAGTTAACCGGCACTCGAGTAAAGCGTCGCCGCAGCACTCTAAGAGGACAGCTTTAACGGGCGCGAGCTACAACGACAGCGTCTCTTTGACCGCTTTGCAGATCCCGTCCGTTCCTCGGAGCTGGTCAGTGCAGCCCCTTGCAGCGATTGCTGACGCCATTGTAGATTGTCCACACTCAACTCCAAAATGGATTTCGAGCGGAAGGATGTGCGTTCGCACTACTCAGTTCAAGCCAGGCTACCTTGATCTTTCTGATGTCCAATTCGTTAGCGAAGAGACCTATCAAGATCGCATCAAACGATTGAAACCACAAGAGAACGATATTCTATACAGTCGAGAGGGTGGGATCTTGGGTGTGGCATGTAGAGTTCCACCGGGTGTTGAGCTTTGCCTTGGTCAGAGAATGGTATTAATTCGAGCCGGAGCCTCAATCATTCCGAAGTTTCTTGAAATGATTTTAAACTCTCCGTATATTAGGGAAATAGCGCGCGACCAAACGACCGGGGGCGCTGCTCCAAGGGTCAACGTTTCAACCATAAGATCATACCCAATCCCTGTCCCCCCCTTAGAGGAGCAGCGTCTAATTATCGGAAAAGTAGATGAATTGATGGCCTTGATTGACCAGCTAGAAGTGCGGCAACAGGAGCGGAACAAGCTCGCGGACGCTTTCGCCAAAGCTTGTATCGCTTCTTTCGTTCATACCTCCCAACTCAGAAGACCTGAAAAAATGAAAGCGCCCAAAAACGAACTGGTCTCTGTTGTCACTCTCGGAAAAAATTACAAAACCGACGCCCGAGCTACACTGGCTGAACTCCTTGCGCAGAACAAAGGAACATTGTCTGCAAAATTGCTCTGGCAAAAATCTGGCTTATCGATTGACGCGTTCTACCATAAATTAAAAGAAGAAATTACCATGGGCTGGATTATGCCCCCGATCGAAGCGGAAATGAAAGAAGTGGAGGCAAGCTGATGCATCTGCAGAGCCTCAAAATTCCCCAGTTCCGGAATCTGCGAGATTTCGAGATCAGCTTTACCGCCTCAACCAAGGGCTCGGACGGCATTGATTGCGATTTCAAGAGCCATGCCGTCATCGGCCAGAACGGCTCTGGCAAGTCTAATATGATTGAGGCAATCGTCACCATCTTCCGTGATCTTGACCTGAACCAGCGAACTCAATTCGATTATGAAATGGAATATTCTTGCCGAGGATACAACATTCGAATTGATAGTTCGAAAGGCCGGGTATATATAACCAGCCCTAAGAGATCAAACGCAACAACGCATGCGATTTCCTATTTATCTAACAATGCCAAACGTTACCTTCCGAACCACGTTTTTGCTTATTACTCCGGCAAGAGTGAGAGGATCGAAGCTATCTTTCAACAGCACCAACAACGGTTTTATAAAGCGCTGCTAGAGGGCAGTGACGAATTATTGCGTCGTCTATTTTACTGCCGTAACGTTCACAGTCAGTTCGTGTTGCTCGCTTACCTACTAAACGAAGATGAAGATTGCCGCCGCGTCCTAACGGATTTAGGTATCGAAGATCTAGAATCCGTACTATTTGTGTTGAAACAGCCCTACTGGTATAAGGCTGACCTTGCTGCGGAACATATCATCGACGGCGACAATCGCTTCTGGTACGCACGAGGTATCGTACAGACCTTCTTGGACGAGCTCTGGAAAGAGTCCATCGCACCTATAGATCATAGCGAGAGTCGCGTCCTAGACTTTCGCGGTCGAAAAGAGACTTTGGATCTGCTCTACCTTTTTATCCCGGACAAAGATGCACTTGGACGCGTCGCCGGTCAGATTGGCGAACCTGCCCGCTTCTTCAAATATCTCGAGAGTACTTACATTTCGGATCTCATTGATGAGGTACGCATCAATGTAAAGCACCGTGACATCAACGGAAATCTTAACTTTACCCAACTTTCCGAAGGGGAGCAGCAACTTCTTACGGTGCTTGGGCTCATGCGCTTTACTAATGAAGATGAGTCGCTGTTCCTGCTCGACGAACCTGACACTCATCTAAATCCTATTTGGAAGCTCCGCTATTTCGATGAAATCGACAAAGTCGTAAAGCTCCAAGATACCGCCGCCTCAGGTGATTCGCAACTTATTATAACCACACATGACCCCCTCATGATCGGAAGCTTGCACAAAGAGCAAGTGAAAATCCTCAGGAAGGAAAAAGGTAAAATAATTGTGGATGAACCTACGGTAGATCCCCAAGGTATGGGCTTTGCCGGGCTATTGAAAAGTGAACTTTTCGGTCTTCGATCTACGGTGGATACAGAAACACGTCGTAGGCTGGACCGGCGGAATTATCTATTTGCCGTTGGAGATCAACGCACAAAGGAGCAAAGCAGTGAGATGGCCAAACTAAGTGAAGAATTATCTGAACTAGGCTTCGCTAGTGATTTCAAAGATCCTTATTTAGAGATGTTTGTAAAGCAGATGGCCCTGCACACTGAGTTCCACAAGAATGTTCTTACTCCGGAAGAGCACGCCGCCCAAGAAAAAGCTGCAGAAGCGATTATCGAGAAAATTCTTGCGGAGCGAAAATCGGCATGAGGCACATCGATTTCAAAAACAAGACACCGATGGACAAAGGAATCGTTGGCTGGGAACCATGGAGTAAAGAAAAATGGGAAAAATGGCTTAAATTTTCTACTGATTTGCACAAAAAAGCCGCTCTACTAGACGCAAAACGTATCGAATTGGAAGCAGCAGGCGACAAAGAGGGTGCGGAAAAAAAGCACGCTGAACGGAATGAATTTATCAGTAAGAACTCGGCGCATTGGGGCCAACTCAAACCTTGGCTCTTTGCACTTTCCCGTGGGAAATGCTGGTTTACTGATACAACTAATAATGGCTCCCACTACGACGTGGAGCATTTCCGCCCAAAAGCTGAGGCGAAGAGTACTGATGGAACCGAACGCGATGGCTATTGGTGGCTTGCTTTCGACTACACTAACTATCGGCTAGCGGGTGGCGTGCCGAATGCAAAAAAAGGTGGCTGGTTCCCGCTTTGCGATGGCAGTCGCTGCTCGACCGCCCAAGCTCGATGTGAGGAGTCGGAGGTCCCTTATCTCCTCGACCCGATCAGTCCCACTGACCATTTACTGCTTGCTTTCGATGAAGAGGGGAATGCTATTCCTGTCCCAAGCGCTAACAACTGGACGGAAGAATTAGATAAATGGAACAAGGCACGAGCCGACGAGTCAATCAAGCGATATAAGCTCAATGATCACGACGCACTTCCGGGCAAACGCCGCGAGACATGGCAGAAAGTGAATGAAGCGATTAAAGAGTACACGGAGGCTAAGAAAAAATACCATCCTACCAATAATCCGAGGCCGGTAGAAACGATGGAACAAGCAGCGCGACGAATCGAAGAAATGACAAAACCCGAAGTGGAGTTCTCTTCGGTAGCCAAGTGGTGCGTTATCGTGCGAAACATTCCAGAGTTAAACCGCCTAGTTTATTGAGATTTGTCCAAAAACGCCGCCATAAGATTATTGTTCCTTTGCCCTTTTCACAGCCAGCCTCATGTAAAATTCTCAATTAATTCAGCAGTGGCTGAGGGAGCTGCAAGTCTATTTCGGAAGGTTATTTTATCATTTGTAACAGTACGCTTGCGCAGTACGCTTTCGAATTGGGAAGCAAAATCGTTTTATAAAAATACGATGGCATACAAGTCTTTTAAAAAGTTAGTTAGCTGTTGGCGTGGAGTTCCACTGGCAGACCGCCGAACCAAATACTATTTTGTGAATATATTATCTTGATGGTTGAATCCAATCAAAGCTCAAGACCTAAAACGTCTTGGGCTTTTTTATTTTACAAAAGGAAATCGCACTAATGATCAATATCACCGCCAAACCCACGTGGCAATGGCCAGGCAAGAACGATTCAGCACGTTTGTTCAGCGTACGAACCAGCAGTTCGGGCAGCGCGGCCCTTACGAACGGTCGCTCGCGTCATGTTGTACTCAACGATGCCGCTATCGATGTATTCAAGAGCGCGGCGCGCCGGGATGACTCGCCGTGGATCTTCCACGGCAAAGACCCGATGAAGCCACTCAATAATCCGACCAAGGCATGGCACCGCATCCTCGCAGCCGCAAAGGTCGAACGTTGCCGACTCCACGATTGCCGACACGCTTTCGCAAGCATGCTGGTCAACGAAGGCGCTTCGCTATATCAGGTGCAGTTGCTTTTAGGACATGCTTTCAGCGTGACGACGCAGCGCTACGCCCACTTGGCGTCCAGCACGCTGCGCAACACTTCGCAGTTAGTATCGAACCTCATCAATCAGTCCTGATTGACGAAGCGATGTGAATGGGCTGTGATCTTTCGGGATCGCAGCTTTTTTTTCGATAGCGCCCGGACGGATAAGTCATCTTGATCTCGATTAGTCGCTCCTTCCACTACATGCTTTATGTCCGATTGGCGCAATTCGAGCAGCAATCAAAGTGGACGCACCTTCGAACCAAAATACCGTAGAACTTTGGTGGTACGTCCATTGATAATCGGTAGCTCTTCACGGCTACACCATCCGATTAGCTCCTGGACGTTAGCTTGACCGAACGAATTTAGCTTGTACCGCTCCGAATATATTGCGTTCGCCATTCGTTCAACGACATCTCCTTCCCCGTACACTAGATAAGCCAATGTCTCGCGAGTACGTTCAGGAGTATTAAAATTTCGGAATTCACGCTTCCACGTCGCTAGCCCTCCGTCGAAGAAACGAAATCTGTCATGGAATGAATGAAGAGTAGCCAATGCGTCGAACAGGTCATCATCGTCGGCCCTCATGATCGACTCCCGGGAGCCGAAAATTCGTCGCAGGCGAGGATAGTTCACACCCACAATCTTGTCCTCGAAGTGGGGCCAGGAAACTAATCGCCAAGCCTCTATTAGCCGTCGTATCAGTGCCTCCTGCTCGGATGGAGAACGCAGCGGCCCGGATTTCCACGATTCACCGACAGCAACCACCTCACGCACGTAGCTGATGAATGAATCAACCTCAATGCGTAGCGGAATGTCAGCCTCGTTGACTTTCCGGTACCCGCTTGCTTCATAGGAACGCCGTACGATGTTGAAGGCGGCGACCCCCTCTTGATAGGTTCGCCGAAAATTTGACAGGAATAACGACTGCTTGTTCGGCTTGGGCACACCGCGATCGATGTTGTTGGGCGCCTTATCGCCCAGCTTCTCAAGAACCTTTTTGCTCAGCGCATATGTGGCGTTATCGTGCTTCGCGAATTCCTTATAGAGTTCTTTGTAGATCGCCAACTGAGGAGCCGTCAACACCTCGGCACCGTCCCAATACTCTTCAAAAATTCCAGTAAGCTCAACGAACCTATCGTCGCTTGAGTCGATACTAACTACGACCTCCTGATTGGTCATAATTGCTGCCCTGGTGAGATTGGCGGATCCAACTAGTGCCGCCTTGTCACCAAAAATATAGAGTTTTGGGTGATAGCTGTGGCCTGTATAGAAGCGAAGCTGCACATTCGGATGCCGCATAACCCGTTCAATCGCGTGCGGGCTGGTTGGAAAGCCCAACCTCATGACTATAAATACCTTGCTGCCCTTACTCAGTAAAGTCTCGACAACCTCAGCGTCTGTGAAAAATGCGGCGGCGATGTATACATCGCATTCATCTTCGGCCCGATCCTCTATCTCGTTGATGATGAAGTCGCGTTTTTCATTTCGATTTGCAAATACTCCAAGCATGTCGTCTCCTGTTGTCGATATGAGTATTTTGTCACATATCAACTCCTGGCAATGGCGGAAAAGCCGCAATGACTGTCGCGTCGCTGTCCCAACCCCGGTCTGCCGCTCACCGACCCTCCGGTTTCGTTCGGTTCCCTGAACGACTTCCGCGATGCGACAGTTTTGCTGCTGCTATCTTCGCCTGTCCATACTCGGTTCGCAGGGCCGAAAACACTGTGCCCATCGTGCTGTACCAGCGCTGTCCCAAACCGCCGCGTCGCTGACTTACTTGGTGGAGCTGTAAAATCCGATAGTCCAACGATTTCCTTGGTGCATCTCGAGATCAGCGGCGGAGTCGGTGCTTACCGAATGCAGCAGGAATGATGCTGGCAGGCGCGGCAGAGCCTTGTTTTGAAAATCCTTGTGTCGGTGATTCGATTCCGCCCCGGGCCACCAAGAACATGCCTCACGCAACGCCCACTCATGCAAGTGGGCGTTTTTGTTTTTAGGGTCAGTAAGCTGTGAGCCCGGTCTATTTCCGGTATCCGCCTCGCTAAAAGCGACATCCAAAGATGGAGCGTTGACCATGGAAGCAGCGCCACGCATCAGCATGATCGCCGGTCCGATAGGATGCCGGTTCCATTCCGGCACTCATCGACTGGAGCAAACGACCGTGAACAAATAATCGATTGAACAAGCACGTGATCGTGATTTACGTCTCTTTCAAGTAGGCACGCAAAGGGCAACACAGGGTGCGCACCCCTTGGCAAGAACAACCGGCACCGCGATCGTCGTCAGTCATGATGGTGTCATTGAACACCTGAAACCCGGTATGCAGGAAGGTACCGTTTCCAAATAGGCGGAAGCCGTTTTTGTAACGTGATCACGCGGACGACAATTACGACCTTCGCCTCCACGCATTGCTCCGAAGCTTCAGCCTACCTGCGCACGTTTACTTGCTTTCGGCAAGACCGTAAGCGCATATGCGCTCACCTGTTACGGCATCGACCATTCACGATGACCGTGACCTGCGCACGATAGCAAGCCATTGTCTTACAAGCCCCAAGCGCCCCAAATTCGCTGTTAGATTATCGACATCTCAATCTGACAACCCCTTCCTCGCCCCAGCCATGAAAACCTTCCACTGCGACAAATGCTCGCAACAAGTCTTCTTCGAAAACACCCTCTGCTTCAACTGCGACAGCACGCTGGGCTACCAGCCCGCCACGCGCAGCATCAACAGCTTCGAACAGACCGAGGACGGCCTATGGCGCAGCCTGAACCGTATCGATGAAGGCAAGCTGTACAAGCAATGCAGCAACTATGTGCAGCACAATGTGTGCAACTGGATGCTGCCGGCGGACGATCCGCACGAGCTGTGCGAGTCCTGCCAGCTGACCGTCATCATTCCGGCGCTGTCCACGGAGAAAAACCACACGCTCTGGTCGCGGCTGGAGACGGCCAAGCGCCGCCTGCTGTTCTCGCTGGCGACGATGAACCTCACGCCGAAATCGAAAGAGGTGGAGCCCGAGACGGGCCTGGCGTTCCAGTTCCTGGAAGACGGCGTCACGGACCAGTGCGTGATGACCGGCCACGACAATGGCCTGATCACGCTGAACATCGCCGAGGCGGACCCGGCCGAGCGCGAACGCACGCGCGAGCAGATGCACGAACGCTACCGCACGCTGCTGGGCCACTTCCGCCACGAGAGCGGCCACTATTATTTCGACCGGCTGGTGGCCGACAGCGCCTGGATCGACGAATTCCGCACCCTGTTCGGCGACGAGCGCCAGGATTACGGCGAGGCGCTGAAACGCCATTACAGCGAAGGCCCGGCGGCCGACTGGGAATCGCACTTCGTGAGCAGCTACGCCAGTTCGCACCCATGGGAAGACTGGGCGGAAACGTGGGCCCACTACCTGCACATGATGGATACGCTGGAAACGGCGCATGCCTGCGGCCTGTCGCTGAACCCGATCAAGCCGGACGAGCCGTCGCTGGACATCACGGCGCCGCCCATCAAGACGGCTTCGTTCGACGACACGCTGAACGATTGGTTCGCCCTGACCTATGTGCTGAACAGCCTGAACCGCAGCATCGGCATGCCGGACTCGTATCCGTTCAAGCTCAGCACGCCCGTGCTGGAGAAGCTGGGCTTCGTGCACAAGGTCGTGCGCGCGCAGATGGCGCAGAAGAAGGTATAACGCCGGCTCAGGACGGCGCCTCCGCCAGCAGCTCGACCGTCACAGCCATCGAGTGCGGCGCCAGCGCCGGCCCGAACTGCGTAAAGATCGCCACATTGGCGGCATCGTGCCCGTAAGCGACGGCCACGCGGCCGCCGCGCGGCGCGTCCTGCGTCGCGTCGAAGGTGTACCAGCGCCCGCCCACATACGCCTCGAACCACGCATGCAGGTCCATCGGTTCGAGGCCGTGCAGATAGCCCACCACCATCCGTGCCGGAATGCACAAGGCGCGGCACATGGCGATCCCCAGGTGCGTCAGGTCGCGGCACACGCCTTCGCGCCGCTCGTTGACTTCGGTTGCCGCCATGTGGCCGTACACCGATGCCGGGTTGAAGCGCACCTCGGCCCGCAGCCAGTCGGCGATGCGGGCCACCTGGTCGTAGCCGGGAATCGCGTCGCCGGCGATCTCGGTGGCCATGTCGAGAAAGCGTTCGGACTCGACATAGCGGCTCGGCAGCAGGTAGGTCAGCACCGCATCGGGCAAGGTCTGCACTTCGTCATACGGTGCGCCGGGCGCCACGTCGATGGCATCGGCCGTCATCACGTCGGCCGACGTGTGGATCGAGAATTCGCCGGGCGGCGCGATCAGCCGCTGGCACAGGTTGCCGTAGGCGTCGGTGAATTCCTCCACCGGCACGCTGGGCGTCAGCGTGTAGGTTTCCCGCGCAATCCACTGCTGTTTGCCGCTGCGGGGGCGCAGCATCATGATGAACGGCGTGGGCACGTCGATGGTAAAACTCAGGTTGCAACTGGTACGCAGCCACATGGCAGGCTCGATCGGGGTGAATGGAACATTACGGCAACAGATTTACCGTTATCATCTTGGCACTTTACTGCAATATCTCCGCGCCTTGCCACACGTTGGCACGCCTTCCAAATTCAGGTATGAATTATGCTTGTTAAGCAGATATCGCGCCAACCTCGAAAGACCCGACCGCATGGCTATCCAAATCGCGCTGCACCACAAAACCAGTTACCGCTACGACCGTCCGGTCAGCCTGTCGCCTCATGAGGTGCGGCTGCGTCCGGCGCCCCATGCGCGCACGCCGATCCTGTCCTACTCGCTGACGGTGGTGCCGCAGGAGCACTTCATCAACTGGCAGCAGGACCCGTACGGCAACTACATTGGCCGCTTTGTGTTCCCGGAAAAATCGGACCAGCTGGACTTCACGGTCGACCTCGTGGCGGACATGACCGTCATTAACCCGTTCGACTTCTTCGTTGAAAAGTATGCGGAGAAGTTCCCGTTCGCCTATCCAGCGCAGCTGACGGCCGAACTGAGCCCCTACCTGCAGGCGGAGCCGCCGGGCCCGCTGCAGCGTGAATGGGTCGAGCAGGCGCGGCGCGATCTGCTGGCCAAGCCGATGGGCACCAACGACTTCCTGGTGGCCATCAACCAGCGGCTGCAGCGCGACATCGCCTACCTGCTGCGCATGGAGCCGGGCGTACAGCCGCCGGAAGACACCCTCCAGAAGCGCTCCGGCTCCTGCCGCGACACCGGCTGGCTGCTGGTGCAGATCCTGCGCGAACTGGGGCTGGCGGCGCGGTTCGTGTCCGGCTACCTGATCCAGCTGCGCGCCGACCAGGAGGCGCTGGACGGCCCCAGCGGCGCGGCCGAAGATTTCACCGACCTGCATGCGTGGACCGAGGTGTACGTGCCCGGCGCCGGCTGGATCGGCCTCGATCCCACGTCCGGCATGCTGGCCAGCGAAGGCCATATCCCGCTGGCCTGCACGGCCATGCCATCGTCCGCGGCACCCGTTACCGGCTTTACCGACAAGGCCGAAGTCACGTTCTTCCATGAAATGACGGTCACCCGCATCCACGAGGATCCGCGCGTCACGAAACCGTATTCGGAAGAAGACTGGCAGAAGATCGACCGCCTCGGCCAGCAGGTCGATGCCGACCTGAAGCAGCAGGACGTGCGGCTGACGCAGGGCGGCGAACCGACGTTCGTGTCGATCGACGACATGGACGGCGCCGAATGGAACACCCTCGCTCACGGCGACAAGAAGCGCGAGCTGGCCGGCAACCTGATGCACCGGCTGAAGAACCACTTTGCGCCGGGCGGCATGCTGCATTATGGCCAGGGCAAATGGTATCCGGGCGAGCCGCTGCCGCGCTGGGCCCTGAACATCTTCTGGCGCGTGGATGGCCAGCCGATGTGGCTCGATGCCAGCCTGTTCTCCGACGAACACGTGGACGACGGCTATGGCAGCGAGGAAGCGGGCCGCTTCGCCGCCGAACTGGTCAAGACGCTGGGCCTGCCCGCCGAGAGCGCCATCCCGGCCTACGAAGACGTGCTGCTGCAGGCGCAGCGCGAGCAGTCGCTGCCCCGCAACATCGATCCGCTGCAGGCCGACATGAAAGCGCCGGAAGAGCGCCGCCGCCTGGCCCGCCTGCTGGAACGTGGCCTGGGCCAGGTGGCCGGCTACGTGCTGCCGCTGGCGCCGCGCGACTACAACCCGGCCGTGATGCTGGGCACCAGCTGGCGCACGTCGCCGTGGCCGATCCGCCGCGAACACCTGTACCTGATCGAGGGCGATTCGCCGATGGGCCTGCGGCTGCCGCTCGCCACGCTGCCGTGGGTGCTGCCGGAAGAGCGGCCGGCCGACTTCGACGTCGATCCGTTCGCGCCGCGCGGCGCGCTGCCGGCCGGAAAAAAGGACAAGCGGCCCGTGCTGGGCCTGGCTGCCGGCAAAGCCCCCGTCAAGCCGGTCAAAGCAGCCGAACCGGAACCGCGCGACGTGATCCACACCGCGCTGTGCGTGGAAGTGCGCGCCGGCCGCCTGCACATCTTCATGCCGCCGATCAAGCGCATCGAGGATTACCTGGCGCTCGTCACGGCGGTCGAGACCACCGCTTCGAAACTGAAGATGAAGCTGTGGATCGAGGGTTATGCGCCGCCGCGCGACCCGCGCATCAAGCTGCTCAGCGTCACGCCCGACCCCGGCGTGATCGAAGTGAACATTCACCCGGCGGCCAGCTGGAACGAGCTGGTCTACAACATGTCGACGCTGTACCAGGAAGCGCGGCTGACCCGGCTGGGCACCGAGAAATTCATGCTGGACGGCCGCCACACGGGCACGGGCGGCGGCAACCATGCCACGCTGGGCGGTGCCACCGCCGAAGACAGCCCGATGCTGCGCCGGCCGGACCTGCTGAAAAGCCTCATCACCTACTGGCAGAACCACCCTTCCCTTTCGTACCTGTTCTCGGGCACCTTCATCGGCCCCACCAGCCAGGCGCCGCGCGTGGACGAAGCGCGCGACGACAACCTGTACGAACTGGCGATCGCCTTCCAGCAGATGGACAAGGTGCTGCCGACGATGCACGACGGCGACAAGCCCTGGATGGTCGACCGCCTGCTGCGCAACCTGCTGGTCGATTTGACGGGCAACACGCACCGCTCCGAGTTCTCGATCGATAAACTGTATTCGCCGGACGGCCCCACCGGCCGCCTCGGCCTGGTGGAATTCCGCGCCTTCGAGATGCCGCCGCACGAGCGCATGAGCCTGCTGCAGATGCTGCTGTTGCGGGCGCTGGTGGCGCGCTTCTGGCGCCAGCCTTACCAGGCCAAGCTGGTGCACTGGGGCACCGCGCTGCACGATCGCTGGATGCTGCCGCAGTTCGTGGCGCAGGATATCCGCGATGTCGCGCGCGACCTGCGCGCGGCCGGTTACGCCTTCGAGGACCACTGGTTCGAGCCGTTCATCGAATTCCGCTTCCCCCGCTTCGGCACCGTTGTCTATGAAGGCGTGGAGATGGAGCTGCGCCAGGCGATCGAACCGTGGAACGTGCTGGGCGAGGAAGTCACCGGCGGCGGCACGGCCCGCTATGTGGATTCGTCGGTCGAACGGATGCAGCTGCTGGTGCGCGGGCTGACCGACGGCCGCCACGTGGTAGCCTGCAATGGCCGCATGCTGCCGCTGCATCCGACCGGCATTCCGGGCGAATACGTGGCCGGCGTGCGCTTCCGCGCGTGGAGCCCGTGGTCGGCGCTGCACCCGAGCATCCGCGTGCAGGCGCCGCTGACGTTCGACCTGGTCGACACGTGGAGCGGCCGCGCCATCGGCGGATGCACGTATCATGTGGTGCACCCGGGCGGTCGCAGCGAGGTGGGTTCGCCCGTCAATGCCAACGCCGCCGAGGCGCGCCGCTTTGCCCGCTTCTGGGCACATGGCCACACGCCGGGCCCGATGACGGTTTATAAGGAGGAGCGCAATCCCGGCTTCCCGATGACGCTGGATTTGCGCTGGCAGCCGTATTGATCTATCGTTCTGCCTCCGAGAAAGTACAGTTGCTGTAAATCCATGTCCACTCCCCTCTTCGCCCACTACCTGGCCGCGCCGGACGGGTTCGACGAAATGCTCGACGCGGCCCGCGTGCCGCGCGAGCACTGGCGCGCGATGCTTGCCAACCTGGCGCACGAAGCGCCTGACATGATGCGCCAGCGCGTCGAAATGGTGCAGCGGCAGGTGCGGGAAAACGGCGTCACCTACAACGTGCCGGCGGACGCCGACGGCAAGCAGCGGCCATGGGACCTGAACGTGCTGCCGCTGATCCTGCCGCACGAGGAATGGAGCGGCATCGAAGCGGCCGTGATCCAGCGCGCCACGCTGCTCAACAGGATTTTGTGCGACGTCTACGGCAAGCAGGACATGCTGCGCGAAGGCCTGTTGCCGCCGGCGCTGATCCATGGGCACGCCGGCTTCCTGCGCCCCTGCCACAACCTGCATCACCATGACGACGTGGCCCTGCATTTCTACGCGGTCGACCTGGCACGCGCCCGTGACGGCCGCTGGTGGGTCATGGCCGACCGCACCCAGGCGCCGTTCGGTGCCGGTTATGCGCTGGAAAACCGCGCCATCATTTCGCCCACCTTTCCCGACCTGCTGCGCGAGCTGAAGGTGCAGCCGCTGGGCGGCTTCTTCCGCACCATGCACGCCAGCCTGGTGCACTGGGGCCGGCTGTGCGCGGCCAAAGGCGATGCGCCGGCACCGCTGCGCGAAGGCGAAATGCCGCTGATCGTGCTGTTGACGCCCGGCCCGCGCACGGCCAGCTACTACGAACAGGCGTACCTGGCACGCTACCTGGGCTGGCCGCTGGTGGAAGGCAGCGACCTCACCGTGCGCGACGGCGTCGTCTACCTGAAAACGCTGGCCGGCCTGCACCGCGTGCACGTGATCCTGCGCCGCGTGGACGACGAGGCGTGCGACCCGCTCGAGCTGCGCAGCTCGACGCTGGGCGTGGCGGGCCTGACGCAGGCGGCGCGGCGCGGCAACGTGCTGATCGCGAACAGCCTCGGTTCCAGCCTGCTGGAATCGGGCGCCCTGCTCGGCTTCCTGCCCGCCTTGTCGCGGCGGCTGCTGGGCGAGCCGCTGAAGATGCCGTCCGTCGCCACGTGGTGGTGCGGCGAACCGGCCGCGCTGGAAGCGGTGATCGGCAAGCTCGATCAACTCGTCATCAAGCCCAGCTTCTCGCAGCTGACGCCGTTCTCGGTGTTCGGCCAGGATCTGGCCGGCGAAGAACGGGACGCCTTCATCGCCAGGCTGCGCGCCAACCCGAACGACTACATTGCCCAGGAACGGGTGCGGCTGTCGCAGGCGCCCGTGTGGAAGAACGGCCTGCAGGCGCGCGCCGTCGGCCTGCGCGTGTTTGCCTGCGCCACACCGAACGGCTATGTCGTCATGCCGGGCGGCCTGACGCGCGTGGCCACCGGCCCGGATGCGCGCGTGCTGACGATGCAGCGGGGCGGCGCCAGCAAGGACACGTGGGTGCAGGCACGTGCCCGCGTGACGGTACCGCGCCTGCAGAAACGCAGTACCACCGGCGCCGACCTGGTGCGGGAAGACGCCAACCTGTCCAGCCGCGTGGCGGAAAACCTGCTGTGGTTCGGCCGCCACGCCGAGCGCTGCGACAATATCGGCCGCCTGCTGCGGGTGGCCCTGCATTTCCTGTTCAATGTGCGCTTCGACCAGCGCGGCGCCGAATGGCCCACCGTCGAGGCGCTGTGCATCTGGTTCCAGCTGCTCGACGGCGACCGCAAGCCGGCCGCGGGCCAGGCCGGCGCCCTGTTCACCGATGCGGAGATCGAGTCGGCCCTGCTGCTGGCCGTGGTGTCGCCAGACGTGCCTGGCCTGGCGCGGCAACAGCAGCAGCTGTACCGCATCGCCGGCCAGCTGCACGAACGCATCTCGGTGGACAACTGGCGCGCACTGAACCGCATGGTGCAGTCGGCCGTGCCGCCCGGCGAACGGCCGTCGCAATCGGAAGTGATGACGATCCTCGACGACGCCACCGCCTCGCTGATGACGCTGACCGGCTTCTCGCTGGACGGCATGACGCGCGACCTGGGCTGGCGCTTCATGTCGATCGGCCGCCGGCTGGAGCGGCTGCAGTTCCAGTGCGTGGTGCTGCAGCGCGCCCTGGCGATGGACGAAGACGGCAACCTGGACTGGCTGCTGGAACTGTCCGACAGCATCATAACCTACCGCGTGCGCTACCGCGCCCAGCCCGAATGGCTGCCGGTGCTGGACCTGCTGCTGTGCGACGAAACCAATCCCCGCTCGATCCTGTTCCAGATCATCGGCATCCAGAGTACGCTGTACAAGATCGCGCAGACCTCCGGCCCGTGCGGCGAGCATCTGCTGGCGCCACTGAAGGCGGAACTGCTGGCGCTCGATCCGGACACGCACCTCAACCACGGCAATGCGATGCTGGGCGAGCTGCTGAACAAGATACAAGTGGCCAGCGCGGCGCTATCCGAACAGATCAGCGTGCAGTTTTTCAGCTACACCGATCACGGGCGACAGAATGACCGGAAAGGCCGGACATCATGATCGACCTGCCCGCCGGCGCGGGTGTGTGCGCCCGTTATCGCGTGGTGCACGAAACGCGCAACCGCTATCAGAGCACCGTCACGCTGTCGCAGCAGTACCTGCACCTGACGCCCCGTTCGTTCGTCCACCAGCAGACGGAGTCGCACCTGATCTGGCTCGATCCGGGCAGCAGCGAAGCGCGCGACGGCATCGATTACTTCGGCAACTGCACGCGCCACGTGGCGCTCACCGTGCCGCACGACAGCCTGCTGGTGCATGCCGAGTCCACGGTGGCCCTCGGCCCCCGCCACAGCCTCGCGCAGATCGCCGGCACGCTGCCGTGGGAAAGCGTGCGCGACATGATGGGCCGCGAGAAAAGCCCGGCCACGCTGGAAGCGTGCCGCTACCTGTACGCATCGCCGCATGTGCACTGGCTCCCCGAGCTGGAAGCGTATGCGCGCCACAGCTTCACGCCCGGCCGCTCCCAGCTCGATGCGACGCTGGAGCTGACCGAGCGGATCTTCGACGATTTCGACTTCGACGGCAGCGCCACCGACATCTCCACGCCGCTGGAACAGGTGCTGCGCGGGCGGCGAGGCGTGTGCCAGGACTTCGCCCAGCTGATGATCGGCTGCCTGCGCAGCATCGGCCTGCCGGCCCGCTACGTGAGCGGCTACATCCTGACGCACCCGCCGGAAGGCAAGCCGCGGCTGATCGGCGCCGATGCATCGCATGCGTGGGTCTCGGTGTTCTGCCCGACGCTAGGCTGGGTGGATTTCGATCCGACCAACCGCTGCCTCGTGCAGCACGAGCACATCACGCTGGGCTGGGGCCGCGACTTCAGCGACGTCACGCCGATGCGGGGCATCGTGCTGGGCGGCGGTGGGCAGGAACTGGATGTGCAGGTGACGGTGACGCCGTTGCCGCTGGTGGGCGGGGCATAAAGGGCCGCTTCACCGCGCCCGTTTCCGCAGGCGCCGTTTTTTTCGTTCGCGCAGCTCGGCCCCGGCCACGCAGCACAAGTAGATCGCCCACACGAACAGGCACCCGATCACGATCGGCGCGGCAGGCGCAAGGTCCAGCGGGATCAGAACAATCGGCAGCAGCGGCATCGACAGCGAATGCAGCGCCGCGTTGATGACTGCGGTGATCCGCATCGCCCTGTGCTTGCCGTGGCGGGGGACGAGATGCGTGGCTTCCAGCCATTTCAGCGTCTTGCTGACGCCCGTCCAGCCGCCCACCCGGATGGACTCCCTGGCGGGCGGTCCATAGCGGCCGAACAGCGCCACGGCGCTCAGCGGCAGCGTGCCGGCCAGCAGCAGCAACACAAACCTGGGAGCCAGCTCAAGCCACATGTTTCGGTCAGGTGATTGCGGGGAGCGCGAGTGTAGCATCGCGCTTCGCGAGCGGCCGGTTCACTAGTAACCGTCGTCGTACTTCGTCAGCCGGAAAGTCTTCAGCCAGGCCTTGAGCTTTTTGACGTCCTGGAAGTTTTCCAGGTCTTCCTGCACCTCGGTCATCTGCTTCTGCAGGTCGGCGATATCGTCGGCCAGCGTCTTCAACAGGATCTCCGGCGTCAGCTTGCGCAAGTCCGGGTGGTCCAGCATCTCCACCGCCACGTACTCGAAATCATAGATCTTGCTCATGATCTCGACGACCTGGCCATCCAGGATCCTGTTGTACTGCCTGATGCGCTCGTCGCTGATCCCGTTCAGGCCGGCCACGTCGATCTGCTCGATTTCCAGCTGCAGTTCCAGCAGGGCGAGAATGTCGTTGGCGCGGTAGGCCACGTTCACCCGCTGCATCAGCGCCGTCTTGCGTTCGCGTTCGGCGGGATCTGCTTCGCGGTCCGGGTGCAGCGCGCTGGCCAGCTTGCGGAAGATCTCGCGCACCGATTGCTTGAGCTTCTCGGCTTCGATCTCCTGTCGATGTTCGCGTGCGAGCGCAGCCGCTGATTTCGGGCGCTTTGCGGCTTTCGCTTCCGCCGCGGCCTGTGCCTGCGTGGCACGTTCTTCCCATTGTTCGGCCAGCGCTTCCAGCACCGCCTCGGGCGATTTCGCGGCATCGGCATCGAGCTTCACGCCCAGCATATTGGCCATCATGTCCGCGAACTCCGCGTCGTCCTCTTCGATGCCTTCGTCGAAATCCTCGCCGGTGTGGCGCCGGTAGATTTCCTTGAGCTCGTTATCGTCCTCGGCCTCGGCGAGCAGGCCGGCAGCCGTGTCGGCAAGCCAGATCTCCAGCTTTTCCCGCTCCGACCGGGTCAGCGATTTGTGCGTGATCATCTTGTCGAGCAGCAGCACGAGCTGCCGCAGGCGGGCGTCGTACGCGTCGACAGCGGGATCGTATTCCTCGTCGATCCGGCGCTGGGCGACCGGCATCGCCGCCTGCCACGCGGCCAGCCGCGCACGGCTGGTCTCCAGCTTCCTGACCAGCCTGTTGAATTCCTTGCGGACAGGGGAGACCGATGCGGCCTTTGCAGCATCGGAAATGCGCAGCGAGCGTTGGGCAGGCGGTTTCATGGGGGGAGCCGTGGAATGATCGAACGGATGACTCCCATTATAAAGTCATGCACGAGCCAGGAGACTGCCGAAAAAACCGGTGACAGGCTCTTATTTGCTGACGACCTTGACATGCTCGACATCGAACGTCGACTCGCCGAACGTCTCCTTGTCGAACTCGCCCGTCAGCTCGACCAGCGTGTTGTGGTCGATGGTGACGCCGGCCGGGAAGTCCTCGTCGTCGATCTCCACGGTGATCTTGCCGCTCTGGTCGGTGAATTCGTAGTTTTCGCCGCCCTTGTGACTGGTGATCTTGCCTTTCAGACGGGCGTGCTGGTCGTCCTTGCCGTTGGCGAGAAGTTCCTTGGCGGTGATCGTCGGCACGCTGGACGGGCCCGTGTAGCCGGCCGGTGCTGCGGCCTTGGTGGTCGGTCCGGTGTACGTGCCCGGCTGGGCGATGGCGACGGCGCCGCCGGCAAGCATTGCAGCGATGACAGTGGTTTTCAGCAGGCGTTTCATGATCGGTCCTTTGTGGTGGTGGGTGGTTGTCTGCATTACACCCAGCGGACATGAATCGAATCTTAAGAAATCAGATCGAGCGTGACGCCAAGCCCGCGGCCATCGATGCCTGCACCGAATGCCAGCACGATCCCATGCAAATCGGCGATCCGCTTGACGATCGACAGCCCCAGCCCGCTGCCGCCCTGCCCCTGCCCCAGCACGCGGAAGAAACGCTCCGTCAGGCGCTGGCGGCTGGCGTCGTCGACACCCGGGCCATCGTCGCGCACGGCGATGCGAACGCGCCCCGCGTAATGCAGCGCCTCGATCTCGATGCGCGCACCGGCCGGGCAATAGCGCAGCGCGTTATCGACCAGGTTGCGCAGCACGATCTGCAGCATCTGCGGATCGGCGTGGACGCTCTCCACGTCGCAGCGCACGACGAGCGCGATCTGCCGCTGCGCCGCTTCCTGCGCATGCGCGGCAATCAGCTGCTCCAGCAAGGGTGCCAGCGCGACCGGCTGGCGCACCAGTTGCTCGCGCGCCAGCGGATCGAGGCGGGCCAGCGTCAGCAGGCTGTCCACCAGGCCCGTCATGCGTGCGATGTCCTGCCGCAGTTTCTGGAATGGCGCAACAAGGTCCGGGTGCTGCCGCTGCAGCAGCTGCACGTGCATGTGCAGTCCCGCCAGCGGCGTGCGCAGTTCGTGGGCCGCATCCGCGGTGAAACGGCGCTCGGCCTGCAGCGCGTTGTCGAGGCGGCCCAGCACGCCGTTCAGCGCCTGCACGATCGGCAGCAGCTCGCGCGGCTGGCCGGCCATCGGCACCAGCGCCAGATCGTCGGGCGTCTTGGCGGCGATATCGCTGGCCGTACGGCGCAACGGTTTCAGTACACGTCCGGTCAACAGCCAGCAGACGAGTGCCAGCAAGGCCAGAAAGCCCAGCACCGGTAGCCACAGATGCTCGGCCAGTTCTTCCAGGATGTCGTAGCGCTTTTTATACTTCTGGCCGACCTGCACTTCGAAGTTGCGGTCTTCGTCGCGCGCGACGAACACGCGCCAGCGGCGCTTGTCGAACTCCGCATCGGCAAAGCCGTCGTCGTCATCGAAGCCGGTCACGAATGGCCGGTCCGGCGCGCCGCTGGTGCGGCGGATCACGCGGCCGTCGGCCACGATCTGGTACTGCATGTCCACCTTGCGGCCATGGCCGCTGTCGGGCCGCGCCTGGGCCAGCAGGCCACGCTCGTCCCAGTCGGTGGTGGCGGCCATGATCATGTAGCCCGATTCTTCCAGCGCATCGTCGAACACGTCGTTCGTCTCATGCCACGCGATCATCGTGACGATGCCCAGGCTGGCCAGCCACAGCACCGTGCTGGCCGCCACGATCGCCACGAGCAGGCGCCGCCGCAGCGACCACGGCGTGTCAGTCTTCATGGTTCTTCAACCGGTAGCCCAGGCCGCGGACGGTGACGATGCTGCCGCTGCCCAGCTTCTTGCGGAGGTTGTAGATATAGACTTCGATGGCATTGCTCTCCACCTCGTCGCCCCAGCCGTACAGGGTTTCCTCGATCTGCGCGCGGGTGACGATGCTGTTCTTGCGCAGCAGCAGCGCATACAGCACGTTGTACTCGCGCGCGGTCAGCGTCACCGGCTGGCCATGCTGCGTGACCTGTTTCGTATCGAGGTTGATGGCGATGTCCTCGTGTGCCAGCTGGTTGCTCACCTGGTCGGCGCCGCGGCGCACGGCGGCACGAATGCGGGCCGACATCTCTTCCAGCTCGAACGGCTTCACCAGATAATCGTCGGCGCCCAGATCTAGGCCTTCCACGCGGTCGGCCAATGCGTTGAACGCCGTGATCAGGATGATGGGTACGCGATTGCCTTCGGTGCGCAGCCGCGCCAGCAGGGCATCGCCGGACATGCCGGGCAGCCCGCGATCGAGCAGCACGCAATCGTAGCGGTGCGTGCGGATGGCGGTATCGGCGGAGTCGCCCCGCTGCACCCAGTCGACGGCGTGCTGGTCCAGCCGCAGCCAGGACTGGATGGTTTCACCGAGGGAGGTATCGTCTTCGACCAGCAGGATGCGCATGGGGGGATTATGGCGGAAATATCGGCCCGCCGAGTCTGGGGCGGGAACATGAACGGGATCTTAAGAACACAGTTTATTCGGGCAGGATTCTTGCTTATTAAAACGGCATCGACACATTTTGCCTTGAAAATCCGGCCTCCATGAGCACCGCTGCACCAAAAAGCACCGTCGCCGATCCCGAACCGCCCCAGCGCATCGTCAAGATCCGGCGCGACTACAACACCTGGGTGGCCGACGAGACCATCGAGGATTACGCGCTGCGCTACACGCCGCGCTCGTTTCGTAAGTGGTCCGTGTTCCGCGTGTCGAACACGGCGTTCGGCGCCATCTCGTTTCTCGTGCTGGAAGCGATCGGCGGCACCATCGCCGTCAACTACGGCTTCGTCAACGCGTTCTGGGCCATTCTCACCGTCGGCCTGATCATCTTTCTGACGGGCCTGCCGATCAGCTATTACGCGGCCCGCTACGGCGTGGACATGGACCTGCTGACGCGCGGCGCCGGCTTCGGCTACATCGGCTCCACCATTTCCTCGTTTGTGTATGCGTCGTTCACGTTCATCCTGTTCGCGCTGGAAGCGGCGATCATGGCATATGCGCTGGAGCTGTACTTCGGCATGCCGCTGTGGCTTGGCTACCTGGTCAGCGCGCTGGTGGTGATCCCGCTGGTCACCCACGGCGTGACGCTGATCAGCCGCATCCAGATGATCAGCCAGCCCGTGTGGCTGGTGCTGCTGGTGCTGCCCTTCACCGCGATCATCCACAAGCAGCCGGAACTGCTTGGCGAACTGGCGCACTTCGCCGGCCAGTCCGGCGGCGGCGCCTTCAACATGCTGATGTTCGGCGCCGCCACCGCGGTGGGCGTGGCGCTGATCACGCAGATCGGCGAGCAGGTGGACTTCCTGCGCTTCATGCCGGCGAAGACCAGGGAGAACCGGCTGCGCTGGCACTTCGGCGTGCTGGTGGCCGGCCCCGGATGGATCGTGCTGGGCATCCTGAAAATGCTGGGCGGCGCGCTGCTCGCACTGCTGGCGATCAAGGGCGGCGCATCGCTGGCGGAGGCCGTCAATCCGAACACCATGTACCTGGCCGGCTTCGGCCAAGTGTTTGCCAGCCCGACCATTGTGGTGCTGGCCACTGCGCTGTTCGTCGTCATCTCGCAAATCAAGATCAACATGACCAATGCCTATGCGGGTTCGCTGGCGTGGTCGAACTTCTTTGCGCGGCTTACGCACAGCCACCCCGGGCGCGTGGTGTGGGCCGTGTTCAACGCGCTGATCGCCGTGCTGCTGATGGAGCTGGACGTATTCCAGGCCCTCGACCAGGTGCTGGGCCTGTACTCGAACATCGCCATCGCGTGGATCACGGCCGTGGTGGCGGACCTCGTCGTCAACAAGCCGCTGGGTCTCAGTCCGAAAGGCATCGAGTTCCGCCGCGCCTACCTGTACGACATCAATCCGGTGGGCGTCGGTGCGATGCTGCTGGCCTCCGCGCTGTCAATCGCCGCCTTTCTCGGCCTGTTCGGCTTGCAGGTGCAGGCCTTCTCGGCCTTCATCGCGCTGGGCACCGCGTTGATCGCGTCGCCGCTGATCGCCTGGGCCACGCGCGGCAAATACTACCTGGCGCGGCCAGCCCACGGATGGGGCGCGTCCACGCGCAGCAAGGTGTGCTGCATCTGCGAGAAGGAATACGAAACGGAGGACATGGCGCACTGCCCCGCCTACCAGGGCCCGATCTGCTCCCTGTGCTGCTGCCTCGACGCGCGCTGCAACGACGTGTGCAAGCCGCACGCCCGCTTCGCGCACCAGTGGGAAGGCGCGATGAAGAAGCTGCTGCCCGCGTCGCTGTGGCCCTACATGACGAGCGGCCTGGCCCACTACCTGCTGCTGATGGTCGTAACGGTGCTGTTCCTTGGCGCGCTGCTTGGCCTGCTGTACGTGCACGAACAGAACGCGCTCGGCGCGGACGCCGCGGCGCTGCTGCCCGCGCTGAAGCTCGCCTACCTGAAGGTGTTCGGCGCGCTGCTGCTGGCCAGCGGCATCGTCGCGTGGTGGCTCGTGTTGACCAGCAAAAGCCGGCACGTGGCGCAGGAAGAATCGAACCGGCAAACCAGCCTGCTGCAGCGCGAGATCGAACTGCACGGCCAGACCGACGCGGCACTGCAGCAGGCCAAGCAGCAGGCGGACCAGGCCAACCAGGCCAAGAGCCGCTACATCGCCGGCATCAGCCACGAGATCCGCACGCCGCTGAACAGCATTCTTGGCTACGCCCAACTGCTCGACAACGATCCGGCGATTCCCGCCCACCGCCAGCAGGCGATCCGCGTGATCCGCGGCAGCGGCGAGCACCTGCTGTCGCTGATCGAAGGCACGCTGGACATCGCCCGCATCGAAGGCGGCAAGTTCAGCTTCGCCATCCGCGAGCTGGACTTCCATGAATTCATCGGCCAGCTGGTGCGCATGTTCGAGCAGCAGGCCGCTGCGAAGGGGCTCGTGTTCCGCTACGAGCCGGCGGGCGAACTGCCGGCCGTGGTGAAGGCGGACCGCAAGCGGCTCGGCCAGATCCTCATCAACATCCTCGGCAACGCCGTGAAGTTCACGCAGCGGGGCACGATCGTCTTCCGCGTGCGGCACACGCACGACCTGGCCACGTTCGACATCGAGGACAGCGGCCCGGGCATCCTGCCGGAAGAAGCGGAGCACATCTTCGAGCCGTTCTCGCGCGGCAGCGCCGGCAACGAGCCGGGCACCGTCGGCACGGGCCTCGGTCTGCCGATCAGCAAGATGCTGACGCAGCTGATGGGCGGCCAGCTGACCGTGGACAGCACGCCCGGCACCGGCAGCACGTTCCGCATCCGCGTGCGGCTGCCGCGCGTGCATGGCGCCACGGTGTCGGTCGCGCCGGGGCAGACGCGCATCGGTTATGCGGGCCCGCGCCGCAAGATCCTCGTCGTGGACAACGAGCATGTGGACCGCGAGCTGCTGGTGAACATCCTGACGCCGCTGGGCTTCGAGACGGCGCAGGCGGCGTCGGGCCTGGAGGCCGTCAGCCGTTATCTGGCGTACGAGCCGGACCTGATCCTGATGGACCTGGCCATGCCCGGCATGGATGGCTGGGAAGCGAGCCGCATCATCCGCACGGTCCATGAATCGCCAGTGCCGATCGTGATCGTCTCGGCGAATGCCTACGACAAGGGCCTCGACAACCCGGCCGGCATCGCCGCCGAGGATTTCGTCGTCAAGCCCGTCAACGTCACGGAACTGCTGGACCGCATCGGCCACCGGCTGGGTCTCGAATGGCTCGTGCAGGCACCACCCGCCGCGCCGGCCGCGCCGCTCGTCTTTCCGCCGGCCGCCGAGCTGGAAGCGCTGCGCCATCACGTGGGCATGGGCTATGTGCGCGGCATCAACCGCCAGCTCGATGCGCTGGACCCACGCTATCCCGCCTTCACCGCCACGCTACGCGGCCATGCCGCCCGTTTCGACGTGGAGGCCATGTCCAGATTCCTCGAACAGGGAGACCACCATGCAAGCCAACCCGATTGACCGCCATACTGGACACGTGGTTCTGATCGTGGACGACGTGCCGGAAAACCTGGCCGTCCTGCACGATGCGCTCGACGAAGCGGGCTTCACCGTCCTCGTCGCCAACAACGGCGCCGCTGCGCTGGAGCGCGCGCAGCAGGTGGCGCCGGACATCATCCTGCTCGATGCCGTGATGCCCGGCATGGACGGCTTCGAAGTATGCCGCCAGCTGCGCAGCCATGCCGCCACGCGTGCCATTCCCGTCGTCTTCATGACGGGGCTGACGGAAACCGAACACGTGGTGCGTGCCTTCGATGCGGGCGGCACGGATTACGTGACGAAGCCGGTGCGCCAGAGCGAAGTGCTGGCCCGCATCGGTGCCCACCTGCAGACGGCACGGCTGATGAACCAGGCCCGCAGTGCGCTGGACGCCTTCGGCAATGCCATGCTGGCGGTGACGCCGCGCGACGGCCGCATCGTCTGGCAAACGCCGCTGGCGCGGCAGTGGATGCACGATTATTTTTCTTTGCCCGAGGGCGGCGCCGGCACACCCGCACCGCTGGCGGCGTGGCTGGCCGGCGGCGACATGAGCAAGCCGCTGACAATCACCCGCGGCGCATCGCGGCTGCTGCTCTCGGCGGTGGACGTCAGCGGCAGCGAGCAGTGGACGATCGTGCTGCGCGAGGAATCGGACAGCGCCCGCGTGCAGGCGCTGATGGCGCTGCTGAAGCTCACGCAGCGCGAGTCCGAAGTGCTGCACTGGGTGATGATGGGGAAGACCAACCGCGACATCGGCGACATCCTCGGCACCAGCCCGCGCACTGTCAACAAGCATCTCGAGCATGTATTCCACAAGCTGGGCGTGGAGACGCGCACTGCCGCTGCCGCGGTGGCGTTGAACCGGATGCGGGGGAGTTCGGCGGCGGTGGCCGAGGCGACGTGACCGTCACCGGAAAAATAGGGACAGACCGCATCGCCGGACCGCCTGTTTTTGAGGAAATTTCC
>DKJA01000046.1:0-220 GCA_002454505.1 Oxalobacteraceae bacterium UBA6704 | reverse complement strand
GGTCTGTCCCTATTTTTGCTACACGGCCAGATGGCGCTTGACGTGCTCGCCGCCCATCTCGTCGGCGCCACCGCTGGCGACGACTTCGCCGCGCGACAGCACGACGAATTTGTCGGCGAGGGCATGGGCGAAGTCGAAGTACTGCTCGCACAGCAGGATGCCGATGTCGCCCCGCTGCCGCAGCAGCCGGATGACGCGCTCGATGTCCTTGATGATCGAC
>DKJA01000072.1 GCA_002454505.1 Oxalobacteraceae bacterium UBA6704 | reverse complement strand
GGCGCAGGTGCTGAAGGTCAACCTGACCGACGACAAGAAGAAAGCCACCGGCGTCACCTACCTGGACGCGCAGGGCCGCGAAACGGAACAGCCGGCAGACCTGGTGCTGCTGTGTGCGTTCTCGCTGTTCAACGTGCACATGATGCTGGTGTCCGGCATCGGTACGCCTTACGACCCGGTCAGCAAGACGGGCACCGTGGGCCGCAACTACTCGTACCAGAACCTGAACCGCGTCGTGCTGTTCTTCGACGACACCGTGCAGGCCAATCCCTTCATCGGCATCGGCGGCGCCGGCGCCACGTTCGACGACCTGAACGGCAACCGCAACGACAGCGCGAAGAGCGGCTTCATCGGCGGCGGCATCATCTGGGCACGCCAGCCGGGCTCCGGTCCGGTGCGCGGCATCCAGACGCAGCCTGGCGTGCCGAACTGGGGCAGCGAATGGAAGAAGGGCGTCAAGGAAGCGTTCCGCCACTCGTTCTACTACGAAGTGCAGGGTTCGTGCATGTCCTACGACGATGCCTACCTGGACCTGGATCCAACCTACAAGGATGCCTTCGGCCGGCCGCTGCTGCGCATGACGTTCGACTGGCACGACAACGAGATCAAGGCATCGCAATACCTGGTCGAGAAGGCCACGGACATGTGCAAGGTGCTCGGTCCGAAGGCGCTGAAGGGCGACGCGAAGAAGGACGGCTCGCACTACAACATCACCCAGTACCAGTCCACGCACACCTGCGGCGGCGCGATCATGGGCAGCGATCCGAAGACGTCGGCGCTGAACCGCTACCTGCAATCGTGGGATGTGTCCAATGTGTTCGCACCGGGCGCCAACGCGTTCCCGCAGAACAATGGCTACAACCCGACCGGCATGGTCGGCGCGCTGACCTACTGGTGCGCCACGGCGATCCGCGAGCAGTACCTGAAGAACCCGGGCCCGCTGGTGCAGGCATAAGGACAGGACAACAAGATGAATAAAACATTTAAAAAAGGCTTGGTGACCGTGATCGGCGTGGGCGTGGTGGTCTTCGCCGGCGCCTTCCTCTACGCGTCGCTGCACACGGAAACGCGCAATATCGGCCCCGGTGCGGAAGCGCAGCCGTCGCCGCAACTGATCGAGCAGGGCCGCTACATCGCCACCGCGTCCGACTGTATCGCCTGCCACACGGCACCGGGCGGCAAGCAGTTCGCCGGCGGCCTGAAGATGGCCACGCCGATCGGCTCGCTGTACAGCTCGAACATCACGCCCGACAAGGCGACCGGCATCGGCAACTACAGCCTGAACGACTTCGACCGCGCGGTGCGCCACGGCATCACCCCGGCCGGCGGCACGCTATACCCGGCGATGCCTTACCCGTCGTACGCGAAGATCACGGACGGCGACCTGCGCGCGCTGTACGCCTACTTCATGCACGGCGTGCAGCCGGTGGCATCGGAAAACCGCACCAGCGACATCCGCTGGCCGCTGTCGATCCGCTGGCCGCTGTCGATCTGGCGCAAGACGTTCGCGCCGCCGGTGGAGACCATCGCGGTCGGCAAGTACCAGAGCGAAGCGCTGGCGCGCGGCGCCTACCTGGTGCAGGCACTGGGCCACTGCGGCGCCTGCCACACGCCCCGCTCGTCGACGATGCAGGAACTGGCGCAGGACGAAACGTCGCCGCATTACCTGTCCGGCGGCCCCGTCATCGACGGCTGGCTGGCGGTCAACCTGCGCGGCAACGAAGGCACGGGCCTGGGCCGCTGGAGCGAGAAGGACATCGTCGACACGCTGCAGAAAGCGCGTAACGATCACGCCACCGTGCTCGGCACGCCGATGGCCGATGTCGTGGCGCACAGCACGCAGCACATGACGGACAGCGACCTGTCCGCGATGGCGGCGTACCTGAAGTCGCTGAAACCCGGTCCGGACGACAAGGGCACGTTCACCGCCAGCGACAAGACGGCGCTGGCACTGAAGGCCGGCATCGAGGACGGCCGCGGCGCCCAGCTGTACGTCGACAACTGCGCCGCGTGCCACCGCACCGACGCCAAGTCGAACGCGATCGTGTTCCCTGCGCTGCCGGGCAACCCGACCGTGCTGTCGGAAGATCCGACGTCGCTGATCCGCCTCGTGCTGGACGGCAGCAAGCTGCCGCACACGAAGAAGGCGCCGTCCGACCTGGGCATGCCCGGCTTCGCATGGCGCCTGTCGGACGACGAGACGGCCCAGCTGGTGACGTTTGTGCGCAACAACTGGGGCAACCAGGCGCCGGCGGCTAGCGCTTCGCAAGTCGCGAAGATCCGCAAGCTGCTGGACGAGGAGAAGATCGACCACGCCGATAAAAAGGATGCGGTGCATTAATCTGCCGGTAAGTCCACCCCCGAAAGGGGCTGTCTTATTGTTATCATTCTTTCAAAAATAAAGGTTTCCATGCAGAAACCTGCGTGGTAAAGTACCGATAGTTGTTGCAATGCAATAACCTGGCGGCGCAGCGGGCAACCGTTTGCGCTGCCATTTTCTTTTTAGAAAACGGGCCATCGGTACCGCATCCGCGTGTTGGCCCCATTACAGGGTGATTAACAATGCTTAAACGGCTGACAATCCGCATGCGCCTGATCGCATGCATGGTGTTCCTGGGTATTCTCATCGTCGTCATCGGCGGCGTGGGCATCAACGGGATCCGTACCGTCAACAACGCACTGCAGGACGTGTACCAGAAGCAGATGGCCAGCGCGCTGAAGCTGGCCGAAGCGAAGAATTTCCTCAACCGGTCGCGCTTCGTCATCGACCGCGGCGTGTTCCACCCGGAAGCGCCCGACCTGGACAAGACGCTGACCCGCGCCGACGGCTTCATCAAGGATGCCGACAAGGCCTTCCAGGCCTACTTGGCCATGCCGCGCGATGCCGAAGAAGCAGTGCTGACGCAGGACCTGAACAGCAAGCGCAGCGCTTATATCGACAACGGCCTGCGCGCGCTGATGCAGGCGATCCGCGAACAGAATGCCGAGAAGATCGACGACCTGGCGATGAAGCGCCTGACGCCGATGTTCGGCGCCTTCGACGCCGCCTCGAACAAGCTCGAGGAATACCAGATGAAATCGGCGGCCGACCATTACGCCGAGAGCCAGACCTTCTTCGACCGCGCGCTGACCGGCTTCACCGCCGCCATCGTGGTGGGCCTCGCCATGATCATCGTCTCGACGATCGTGCTGCTGCGCGCCATCCTGCGTCCGCTGAACCAGGCGCTGGGCCATTTCGACGAGATCGCCGCCGGCAACCTGGCCGACCGCATCACCGTGCACTCGCAGGATGAAATGGGCACGCTGCTGGAAGGCCTGTCGAAGATGCAGCAGCAGCTGGCCGGCACCGTGCACAGCGTGCGCAGCGGCAGCACCAATATCGCCACCGCCAGCGGCGAGATCTCCGCCGGCAATGCCGACCTGTCGCGCCGCACCGAACAGCAGGCCGCCAGCCTGGAAGAAACCGCTTCGTCGCTGGAAGAACTGACGTCCACCGTGCGCCAGAACGCCGACAACGCGCGCCAGGCCAACCAGCTGGCGCTGTCCGCATCCGACGTGGCCGGCAAGGGCGGCCAGCTGGTGTCGCAGGTGGTCGACACGATGGACACGATCAGCTCCAGCTCGAAGCGCATCGTCGACATCATCGCCGTGATCGACGGCATCGCCTTCCAGACGAACATCCTGGCACTGAACGCGGCCGTCGAAGCGGCCCGCGCGGGCGAGCAGGGCCGCGGCTTCGCCGTCGTCGCTTCCGAAGTGCGCAACCTGGCGCAACGCTCCGCCGCAGCCGCCAAGGAAATCAAGGAGCTGATCACCGCGTCCGTGACGCAGGTGGAAGCGGGCACGCAGCTGGTCGGCAAGGCCGGCCAGACGATGGGCGACATCGTCACCAGCGTCGAGCGCGTGACGACGATCATGTCCGACATCATGCTGGCCGGCGAAGAGCAGAGCGCCGGCATCGACCAGATCAACCAGGCCATCGCGCAGATGGACGAAGCCACGCAGCAGAACGCGGCGCTGGTCGAAGAAGCGGCCGCCGCCGCCGAATCGATGCGCCAGCAGGCCGCCCAGCTGGAAGAGCTGGTCGGCAAGTTCCAGCTGGATGGCGCACCATCGTCCAGCCGCGCGCTGCTGCTGCGTTGAGTTGAATCGGGGTCAGGCAGTTATTTCGGGCTCCGCCCGAAATAACTGCCTGACCCGTGCGTTGGCTGGGGACTGTCCCTGCAAGGGACTGTCCCCGGGGCTGCTTTTGACTTTGCCTTTGCTTTGGCTGGCGGAAAAAAACCAACCCCAACCGAGGGGACAGTCCCCACCCAGCCCCAGCAAAATAACCCCGGCCGTGCTATCGTGCACGGCTTTGCTTTTCCTTTCCGTTTACCTTCATGCACGCCCCAACCAATAACATTCCCTCCATCGTCGCACCGCGCGGCGCCGGACTGGCCGAACTCGCCCTGGCCGTCGGCGGCCTCGCCATCGGTACCGGCGAATTCGCGTCGATGAGCATCCTGCCGCTGGTGGCGGACGACCTGGGCACGACGCTGCCCGCGATGGGGCACATGATCAGCGCCTATGCGCTCGGCGTTGTCATCGGCGCGCCGCTGATCACGATCTTCATGGCGCGCATGCCGCGCCGGATGATGCTGGTGCTGCTGATGCTGATGTTCGCCGTCGGGAACTTCCTCGGCGCGCTGGCGCCCACGCCGGGCCTGCTGATTGTCGCCCGTTTTGTCGCGGGTATTCCGCACGGCGCCTACTTCGGCGTGGCGGCGCTCGTCGCGGCTGGCCTGGTGCCGCCGAACAAGCGCGCGCAGGCCGTCGGCCGCGTGATGCTGGGCCTGACGATCGCCAACATCGTCGGCGTGCCGCTTGCCACGTGGCTGGGCACGGTGCTGGGCTGGCGCTCGACGTTCGTCATCGTCGGCGGCCTGGCGCTGCTGACGATGGCGCTGGTGGCGGTGTTCCTGCCCCATATCGCGGCCGGCAATTCCAGCGTGCGCGGCGAGCTGGGCGTGTTCCGGCGGCTGCAGGTGTGGCTGACGCTGATGATGGTGGCGATCGGCTTCGGCGGCATGTTCGCCATGTACACCTACGTGACGCCGACGCTGATGGACATCACGCACGCGTCGCCGGTGCAGATCGCCGTGCTGCTGGGCCTGATCGGCGTGGGCATGACCGTCGGCAGCCTGGCCGGCGGCTGGCTGGCCGACCGGTCGCGCACCGCGACGATCTTCGGCGTGCTGGTGTGGAATGCGCTGGCGCTGGCCTGCTTCTCGTGGACCAGTTCGAACCTGTGGCTGGCCGGCCTGAACCTGTTCCTGATCGGTACCGGCATCGCCGTGGTGCCGGCCGTGCAGACGCGGCTGATGGATGTGGCGGGCGATGCGCAAACGGTAGCGGCAGCGCTGAACCACTCGGCGTTCAACATCGCCAACGCGCTGGGCGCCTGGGCCGGCGGCATGGCCATCGCGGCCGGCATGGGCCTGCGCTCGACGGGACTGGTCGGCGCCGTGCTGGCGCTGGGCGGCATCGTCGTGCTGGCGATTTCGCTGGCGGTCGAGCGCAATGAGGCAGCTGCGGCCGCGGCGACCTGAACTGCAGAAGATGCAGAAGATGCAGAACTGCCCGCGGGAGACATGGTGGGGGTAGCCCGAAAAAGCGGATTTTCTGATTCCTGCTATCTGCTGCGAACCACTGCTACAACGCACTGACGCTTACTAAAACTTCCTTTCTGAAACTGTTGAACCTCGATGTTTGTAGTACTGGATATCACAAGGTATCGCGAGGCAGCGGGGGTTATCGAAAGGGAGCAGGAGATCGCAGGTTTTAGTAAATGCGGTTTTTCGGACACAGGGCACTGTGTATTCCCGCCACCGTTCGATGTGGAACCGCCATATTCGACCCGCCCGCCGCCCGCCGCCCGCCGCCCGCCGCTCGCCGCTCGCCGCTCG
>DKJA01000179.1:85175-85405 GCA_002454505.1 Oxalobacteraceae bacterium UBA6704 | reverse complement strand
CGTCTGGCTGATCGTCGGCGCGCTTTCCGTCATGCCGTAGCCGTTGTGCAGCGGCAGGGCGAAGGCCTTCTCGACGTTTTCCTTCAGTACGGGCGTCAGCGGCGAACCACCGGCATAAATGAAGCGCAGCTTGTGGGCAAGCGGCGCGCCGGCCAGGCCGAGCAGCCGCACGTACATCGCCGGCACGCCCTGCAGGATGGTCAGGCCGTCGTCGCGCAGCGCGCGCAGCA
>DKJA01000179.1:38077-85003 GCA_002454505.1 Oxalobacteraceae bacterium UBA6704 | reverse complement strand
GTCGCGCAGCGCGCGCAGCAGGTCCGGCGCGGCAAAGCGGGGCACCAGGTGCAGGCAGGCGCCCGCATGCAGGGTGCCCAGCAGCACCGAGGCCAGGCCATACACATGCGAAATGGGCAGCGCGCCATACGCGCGGTCGGCCGGCACGAGGCCACGCTGCGTGCTCGACACGGCGGCCACGTACATCAGGCTGCGGTGCGACAGCATCACGCCTTTCGGCCGGCCGGTGGTGCCGCTCGTGTAGACCAGCGCCGCGCACTGGCGGGCGCCGTCCGCGTGCACCGGTTCCGGTTCGACCTCCCCGTCCAGCGGGCCGACCAGCCAGGTGCCGAACGGCGATGCGTCCGCCTGTGCTCCGTGGCGCGCGCCATGCGCGGCGGCGTCCGCCGACACCTGGGACATATAAAACACGCGGCGGGCGCCGCTGTGGGTGCGCAGTTCGTCCACCTCGCGGGCCGACAGGCGGGCATTCACGGCGACGATCCACGCATCGCACAGGCCGGCTGCAAACACCAGGCCGACCAGCGCGGCGCAGTTTTCGCCGACCGCCATCACCCGGTCGCCGGGCCGGATGCCCAGCGCGGCCAGCCGGGCCGCCGTGGCCTGCACCGCCGCCCACAGGGCACCATAAGAAATGTCGTGGCCGCCTTCGTGGAGGGCCGGCGCGGCGGGATGCTGCATGGCGCGTTCGGCCAGCATGCGGTGGAGCCGGTCGGGGAGGGCAGGAAGGGTCGGGTCGCGGTACATGGTGTGGCGGCAGTGTGCTGCGCCGGCTGCCGCCTGTCAATGGCGGCCGGCGGAACTGTCACCGGCTGTTGTGGTCTCCGTCATGCAAGCCACGAAAACATGGCCATCGCTTAACTTGGCGGGCCTATTGCGTTAGACTTCGTATTCTTTTCACCACTTTCGAGCGACGATGAACTCAGGCACGCCGACGGCTGTTCCCGGCAATGCGGTACCGGAACCGGCACCCAGCCACCTGCGCTTTCCGGTCGTCGGCCTCGGCGCATCCGCCGGCGGGCTGCCGGCGCTGTTGCGGCTGTTCGAGAACATGCCGCCGACCAGCGGCATGGCCTTCGTCGTCATCCTGCACCTGTCGCCGAAGCACAGCAGCGCGGCGGACAGCGTGCTGCAGCGCGTCACCACGATGCCGGTGGTGCAGGTCACGGCACGCATCCCGATCCGTGCCAATCACATCTACGTGATCGCGCCGAACCAGCAGCTGTCGATGGACGACGGCCACCTGGCCGTCACCCAGCTGGACCGGCCGCACGGCACCCACGTCGCCATCGACGTGTTCTTCCGCACGCTGGCCGAAGCGCACCGCACGCGCGCCGTCGCCGTGGTGCTGTCCGGTACCGGTTCGGATGGCGCCGTCGGGCTGGAGCGCATCAAGGAACTGGGCGGCGTCGCGCTGGCGCAGGAGCCGGCCGACAGCGAGCACGAAGGCATGCCGGTGGCGGCGATCGCCACCGGCATGGTCGACTTCGTGCTGCCGGCCGCCGCCATGCCGCCGAAGCTGCTGGAACTGTGGGAAGTGGCCCGCAACATCCACCTGCCGCCGGCCGACGAGGATTCGGAAGACGGCCTGGGCGATGCGGACGACGAAACGGACGGCGCCACCGACGAAGAGGCGCTGCAGCGCGTCATCACGATGCTGTGCGCCGACACGGGCCACGATTTCCGCCACTACAAGCGCGCCACGGTGCTGCGCCGAATCGAGCGGCGCCTGCAGGTCAAGGGCGTCACGTCGCTGCCGGAATACGCCGACCTGCTCGAACGCGAGCCGCTGGAATTCAAGGCGCTGCTGAAGGACATGTTGATCGGCGTGACCAACTTCTTCCGCGACCGCGAGGCGTTCGAGGCGCTGGAGCGGGGCGTGATCCCCGACCTGTTCCGCAACAAGGTGCCCGGCGAGCAGGTGCGCGTGTGGGTGGCCGCCTGCGCGACGGGGCAGGAAGCGTATTCGCTGGCGATGCTGCTGGCCGACCACGCCGCCACGCTGCCCAAGCCGAACGAAGTGCAGGTGTTCGCGTCCGATATCGACGAACAGGCGATCTCGATCGCCCGCGCCGGCACGTACCCGGCGGCCATCGTGATGGACGTGCCGCCGCCGCGGCTGCGCCAGTTCTTCACCAAGGAGGACGACCGCTACCGCATCCGCAAGACGGTGCGCGACCGCATCCTGTTCGCGTCGCACAACCTGCTGCGCGATCCGCCGTTCTCCAAGCTGGACATGATCTCCTGCCGCAACCTGCTGATCTACCTGAACCGCGAGGTGCAGCTGCGCGTGCTGGAGATGTTCCACTCGGCCCTGAAGCCGGACGGCTACCTGTTCCTCGGCTCGTCCGAATCGGCCGACGCCGCCGCCGAATTCTTCGTCCCGTTCGACAAGAAGAACCGCATCTACCGGGCGCGCATGCTGTCGCGCTCGGCTCGCTACCTGCCGGCGCTGTCCAGTGCGCCGATCCACCGGCTGCCGGAACTGGCAAACCACGGCGTGCAGGTGCGCCGCCAGTTCTCGTATGGCGAGGTGCACCAGCGGGCGCTGTCGAAATTCGCGCCGCCGAGCCTCGTGGTGGACCGCGATTCGGACATCGTCCACATGTCCGACACGGCCGGGCGCTTCCTGCGCCACATCGGCGGCGAACCGTCGCGCAACGTGCTGGCGCTGGTGCTGCCGGAGCTGCGGCTGGAACTGCGCACGGCGCTGTACCAGGCCCTGCAGACGGGGAACAGCGTCGAGGCCCAGCGCGTGCTGCTCAAGCGGGGCGAGCGCACCTACTTCGTCAACATGATCGTGCGCCCGTTCAACGATGACGTGGCGGCCACCGAATTCCTGCTCGTGCTGTTCGAGGAAATCGAGCAGACGATGAATACCGACACGGGCGCCACGCCGATCGAGCCGAAGGACCTGGTGCTGAACCAGATGGAGGCGGAGCTCCAGCGCAGCAAGGAAAAGCTGCAGGAGACCATCGAGCATGCCGAGGTGTCGAACGAGGAGCTGCGCGCTTCCAACGAGGAACTGCAGGCGATCAACGAGGAACTGCGCTCGGCTACCGAGAAGCTGGAAACCAGCAAGGAAGAGCTGCAGTCGGTGAACGAGGAACTGATCACCGTCAATTACGAGCTGAAAGTGAAAGTCGAGGAAACCGGCAAGGCCAACGACGACCTGAACAACCTGATCGCGTCGACCGACATCGCCACCATCTTCGTCGACCGGGCCCTGCGCATCAAGCGCTTCACGCCCCGCGCGGCGGACATCTTCTCGATCATCCCCACCGACATCGGCCGCTCGCTGCTCGACATCACCCACCGGCTCGACTACGACCACCTGGCCGAGGACGTGTCGGCCACGTTCGACACGCTGCGCCCCGTCGAGCGCGAATTGCGCAGCAACGACGGGCGCTACTACATCGTCCGGCTGCTGCCTTACCGCACCACCGAGGACAAGATCGAGGGCGCCGTGATGACGTTCATCGACATCAGCCGGCGCCGCGAGGCCGAGGCCAAGGCGCGGCTGGGCGAGGAGTGGATGCGCCTGGTGGCCGACAGCACCGACGACTACGCCATCATCACCGTCGATGCGCAGGGCCTCGTCACGTCGTGGAACAAGGGGGCCGAACGCAACTTCGGCTACACGGACCAGGACATGATCGGCAACAGCCTGGACAAGGTGTTCGTGCCGGAAGACCGCGCCGCCGGCGCGCCGGCCGACGAACGCCGCCGTGCCCGCACCGACGGCCGCGCCGAGGACGAGCGCTGGCACGTGCGCAAGGACGGCAGCCGCTTCTTCGCCATCGGCGTCACCACCGTGCTGCAGAGCGGCGATTTCGAGGGCTATGCCAAGATCGCCCGCGACCAGACGTCGCGCATCCGCCACGACCACCAGCGCGAGGAGGCGCTGACGCACGAGCAGGCCACGCGCTGGCAGGCCGAGACGTCGAGCGCGATGAAGGACGAGTTCCTGGCCGTGATGTCGCACGAGCTGCGCCACCCGCTGAACCTCATCTACATCAACGCCGAACTGCTGGCCCGGCTGCCGGCCGTGCGCGAATCGGCGCCGGCGCTGCGCTCGGCCGGCATCATCCGCGAGGCCGTGTCGAGCCAGGCCAAGATCATCGAGGACCTGATGGACATGTCGCGCGTGTCCACCGGCAAGCTGACGCTGGCGGTGCAGGACGTCGACCTGGTGGCCATCACGTCGAAGCTGATGGATGCCATGCGCGCCGATCCGATGGCGCACAACCTGGCGCTCGACCTGCAGCTGGACGACCGGCCGGTGGTGGTGGCCGCCGATCCGGTGCGCATCGAGCAGGTGATCCTGAACCTGCTCAGCAATGCGATCAAGTTCACGCCGGCCGGCGGCACGGTGCGCGTCACGCTGGGCATCCAGGACCGGCAGGCCTGCCTCACGGTCAACGATACCGGCGCCGGCATCGCGCCGGAATTCCTGCCCCGCGTGTTCGACATGTTCGGCCAGGGTTCCGCCACGGCGCTGCGCAGCAAGGCGGGCCTGGGCATCGGGCTGGCGCTGGTCAAGCAGATCACGGAGCTGCATGGCGGCCGGGTCGCGGCCAGTTCGGCGGGGGCCGGGCAGGGCAGCACGTTCAGCTTGTGGCTGCCGCTGTCCTACGTGGCGCCCGGTGCCGGCGCGGCGCCGGCCCTGCCGCTGAACGGCATCGCCGGCCGCCGGCTGCTGCTGGTCGACGATTCGGAGGAAACCTCGTACATGTTCAAGACGCTGCTCGAGCTGGAGGGAGCCACGGTGGAGGTGGCCACGTCGGCGCAGCAGGGGCTCTCGCTGCTGGCCACGGTGTCGTTCGACTGCGTCATTTCCGATATCTCGATGCCCGACATGGACGGCTACGAATTCATCCGCGCCGTGCGCGCGTTGCCGGGGCTGCAGCGGCTGCCCGTGATCGCCGCCAGCGGGCTGGGCCGCGAGAAGGACAAGACGGAAGCGCAGGAGGCCGGCTTCTCGGCGTGGCTGACCAAGCCGATCGCCGTGGAAGCGCTGTGCGCGGCGATCTGCCGGCTGTGCGGGCCGGCGCCGGCGGATCCGGCCGACGGGGCGGCTGACTGACCGGCGGACTGACCGGATAAGCGGGCAGGTCCGCGACCTCGGTGCGCCAGCGCACCGACCGGCGTGGCGTAAATGGTCATCATCGGACGATGAACAGACCTCCGATCCCGGCCCGCGACATCGTCGTCGTGGGCGCCTCGACGGGCGGCGTGGATGCGCTGCGCGCGCTGGTGGCCGGCTTGCCGTCGGGCTTTCCGGCGGCCGTACTGATCGTCATGCATATCGGCTCGCACGACAGCATCCTGCCGGCGCTGCTGGCCAGCACGTCGGTACTGCCGGTGCGGCAGGCCCGCCACGGCGACCTGGTCGAAGCGGGCCGCGTGCTGGTGGCGCCGCCCGACCGGCACCTGACGATGGCCTGGCGGGGCGGCGAGTGCCGCGTCGTGCTGTCCCGCTCGGGCAAGGAAAACCATACCCGCCCGTCGATCGACCCGCTGTTCCGGTCCGCTGCCGCGGCCTACGGCACGCGGGCCATCGGCGTGATCCTGACCGGCGCGCTGGACGACGGCACGGCGGGCCTGGCGGCGATCAAGGCCTGCGGCGGCTGCGCCGTGGTGCAGGATCCGGAAGAAGCGCTGGCGGCGGACATGCCGGCCAGCGCCATCGACAATGTGGCCGTCGACCATGTGCTGCGGCTGCACGAGATCGCCCCGGTGCTGGTGCGGATGGCCGACAGCAATGTGCGCACCGGCGCGCCGGCGCCGACGCCGGCCGACCTGCCGCAGTGGGTGCGCGTGGAGAACAGTCTTGCGGTGGAGGGCCCGGACATGGACAGCATGAGCAGCATCGCAGCGCCATCGACCTTTACTTGTCCCGATTGTCACGGTACGCTGTGGGAACTGAAGAATCAGACGCCCCGCCGCTTCCGCTGCCACACGGGGCACGCGTACACCGAGCGCACGCTGGTCGCGCTGCAGGGCGACATCGTGGAAGACGCCATCTGGTCGGCCATCCGCGCGCTGCAGGAAAAGGAAATGCTGCTGCGCCAGCTGGCCGACGAGGCGCTGCAGGACCGGCGCATCGAAGCGGCGGCCGAGTACGCCGCCCAGGCCGGGCAGACGCAGCACCGTGCCGAAGTGCTGCGCCGCCTGATGCTCAGGCAAACCGACGAAGCCACCTGACGGCAGCCTCCCCATCAATGTAAATTGTTTTGTGCGAGGCTGATCTTGTCCCATCACCGTTACCGGATCGTTAACCACCGCAAGCTGTCGCAGGTCCATGCCGGCGCCGGCATGGGCGGCTGCTGACATGCCGCTGGCCCGCGTGCAGCCCGCCTGGCGTTATGCCCTCGGTGCCGCCATCTGCCTGGGCGGCATGCTGGCGATGCTGCACGATATCGTCGGCACGGTGCAGGCCTTCGACGCCAGCGTCCACGGCGCGCTGCTGGGCGGCGCCACGGCCGCGCTGGCGACGGCGCTGGGCACCTTGCCCGTGCTGTTCTCGCAGAACTTCTCGCAACGCACCTACGACGGCTTCCTCGGCTTCGGCGCCGGCGTGATGCTGGCCGCCACCGCGTTCTCGCTCGTCATCCCCGCCATCGGTGCGGCGAAAGGGGAAGGGGCGGGGCCGTTCGAGGCCAGCCTGACGGTCGGCGCCGGCATCCTGCTGGGCATGGGCCTCGTGCTGCTGCTGGACCGCTGCGTGCGGCAGAATGCCATCCTCGACGGCGTCGACCCGGCGCGCAGCGATTCGCTCAAGCGCGCCTGGCTGTTCGTCGCCGCCGTGGCCATCCACAACCTGCCGGAAGGGCTGGCCATCGGCGTGGCCTATGCCGGCGTCGACATCACCAAGGCGCACAGCCTGGCCACGGGCATCTCGATCCAGGACGTGCCGGAAGGCCTCGTCGTCGCGCTGGCGCTGCGCACGGTGGGCTACGGCCGGCTGTTCGCCTGCGCGCTGGGCATCGCCTCCGGCCTGATCGAACCGGTGGCCGCCGTCAGCGGCGCGCTCCTCATCGACTACGCGAAATGGCTGCTGCCCTGGGGCCTGGCCCTGGCCGCCGGCGCCATGCTGTTCGTCATCAGCCACGACGTCATCCCCGAAGCCCACCGCCACGGCAACACGCGCAGCGCCTCGGCGGCCGTGGTTGCCGGCTTCATCCTGATGATGGTGCTGGATACGGCGCTGGCTTAGGTGCGGCCGAAGTCAAAGATTTGAAGTGGGGGTTGGAAGGAGTGATGGCCTGCATGCCATCACCGCTCACAGGCGCGGAGCAGGCTCCGCGAAACCCCTGTTCGCCCCCAAGGTTGGACACGAACCCGGCCATAGTCTATTTGCGATAGCGCTTGACGGCGCGGCCGACGGTTTTGGTGGACACGCCGAAATGCTCGGCAATTTCCTGCAGTGTGAAGCCATTCGATGCATGGGCCGCAGCCATCGCCTGGTCGCGGTCAGGGTAGCGGGCCTCGTATTCGCGCAGCGGAATGACGACCGCATCCTTCCAGTTGGTATATTCGGTGGCGCCGAGGAGCGGATCGGGCATGCCGATGCCCGCGTGGACAAACTCCCGGAATCGCGCGAATTGTTGGGAAGGATCGTTTGAGAACATGCCGAGCGTCCATCCCATGTGCAGCCAGGGCGGGCTGTTTGCCAGGCCGGCGAAATAACGGTAGCTGCTCCATGGCCAGTCCTGCGGCGCGGCAGCCAGCCGGGTGCGCACCGGGTTGAGCGGCACGTAGCGGGAAAGCTCCAGCAGTTGCGTATCGCGATCGACCAGCACCGCGTGAAACCGGCCCTGGATCACGTGACCTGACAGGTCGTGCCGCTTGTTGAAGTGCTGGGCATAGCTGCTGTTCAGGAAGTGCATGCCAAGGGACAGATTGGCATCGGTCGTCTGCACCGTCAGGTGATAGTGGTTGGTCATCATGCAGAAGCCGTGCACGACAAAGCCGAACCTCTCGACGGTGGCGCCGACCAGATCCATCCAGATCAGGTGATCGCGCTCGTCATGAAATATCCGCGCACGGCGATTGCCACGGGAGGTCACGTGATACAGGGCACCGGGGTATTGGATGCGGGGAGGGCGGCTCATCCGGCGACGTTAGCACCGGCCGATGCGGCCGGGGCTGTTTTGCATCATGCCGGGCGCGAAAGCCATTGCTCAGCTCGTGTCCAACCTTGGGGTCAACCCCATTTCTGGACACGAGCCCAGCAGTTCTACAGCTGAGTCTGTGTCCCAAAAGAGGGTTGACCCCATGGTTGGACACCGTGGTTCGACACGGCCTCAGCCATTAGCGCGGACCGGCCGGTCGAGCAGGCGGATGACCTCGGTCTCCTCGATCTGCGGGAAGACTTCGTAATGCCGGCTCACGGAGACGAAGTTCAGCGGCGTGGCCAGCGTGACCACGCCGTCGCACAGTGGGGCGATCAGGTCGGCTGCTTCCGGGGCGGCGACGGGCACGCAGGCGGCCAGGTGTTTCGGGCCGCGGCTGCGCAGCGCGCGCAGGGCGGCGGCCATGGTCGAGCCGGTGGCCAGGCCGTCGTCGATCACCAGCACGACCCGGCCTTCCACATCGGCCGAGGGGCCGTAGGCGGCACGGCGGCGCTGCATCAGCGCGAGCTGTTCGCGGGTCTGCGCCTCGACCCAGTCCATGCCGGTGCGGGTGCGGTGGAAGTAGGGGGCCAGCTCGCGGTTGCCGTGCTCGTCCACCGCGCCGACGGCGAGTTCGGGATCGATGGCCGAGGGAATCTTGCGGACGAGGACGACGTCCAGTTCGCCGCTGAGCCGGTCCGCCACGATGCGGCCCATCGGCACCGCCCCGCGCGGGATGGCCAGCACCAGCGGGCACTGGCCGCGCCAGCGCAGCAGCCGCTCGGCCAGCCATTCGGCTGCCTGGGCACGGTCGCGGAAGGGAAGGGAAACACTGTCGTCCATGGTGACCTCGGCCTGCCGTGCAAATGCGCCTTCCAGCATAGCGCAGGATCGCCGGCGGCGGCGCGCCGGCCGCACCGCGTATCGGCCTGCTCCCACACGGGCACAAGGCGTGCCCCTACGCCGCCGCGGCCGGCACATGACAGAATCGGATCGACATGGGAGGAATACATGATGAGTCCGACGCTGATTACCCCGTTCCGGCCCGGTGACCGCGTGCTGGTCGCCTGCGGCGATCACACGCTGGCCGAAGCGCTGGCCCGCTCGTTTGCCGCCGCCGGTTTTTCCGTGCGCATCGCCTTCGACGGCGTGGCGGCGCTGGACAAGGCGCGGGCCTTCTTTCCCACCGCCGCCGTGCTGGGCATGGACCTGCGCTACCTGGACAGCTTCCAGCTGGCGCGGGCGCTGCGCACGATCCCCGGCTGCGCGCGCGTCCGGTTGCTGGCGCTGCTGCCGCCCGCCGTGGCCCTGCTGGACCGCCACCGCTGCTTCGATTACGAGCTGCGGGCACCGCAATGCACGCGCGACGTCCGGCCGTTATGGCTCGACGGCGACAATATGTCCGTGCGGCCCACTGCCGCGCGCTGACCGCGGCACGCCATGGACAACTTCCCGACGCCAGACGGCACGCCGGAAGCGGCCGCGATCATGAGCGCCCTGTACGGCGACGGCTTCATGGCCTGCAAGGGAGCCTTCACGCGCGAATGGGTGGGCCGGCTGGGCGACGACATCGCGGTGCTGTTCGAGGAAGCGCTGCGCACGCCGGGCGGCGCGCTGCCGCGCGGGCCGAACCGGTATTACGTGGAGATCCACCCGGAACGCTTGCGGGGGTTCCAGGACATCATCACGCACCCGTGGGTCACCGGCGTCTGCCGTGCCATCCTCGGGCCCGATTACCGGATCGTCGAGGCGGGCTTCGACGTGCCCGGTCCCGGCGCGCTGCACCAGCCATGGCACCGCGACTTTCCGGCCCCGGCGGCGACGCTGACGGGCCGCCGGCTGAATTCGCTCGCCTTCAATATCACGACCGTCGATGTGACGGCCGACATGGGCCCGTTCGAGATCGCGCCCGGCACGCAGTGGGACGACCTGGCCGGCGGCGATCCGATGTTCCCGGCGCAGGCGCTGTGGCCGCGCTACGCGGCGCGGGCGCAGCGCAAGCTGGCGCAGATCGGCGATATCTCGGCCCGTTCGGCGCTGACGATCCACCGCGGCACGGCCAACCAGTCGGACAAGTCGCGGCCGGTGTTCGTGCTGGGCGTGGATGCGCCGGATGCGACCAACGCCGCGAAACACGATCTGCAACTAACCGAGGCTTACCACGCCGCCCTGCCGGACGAAGTACGGCGGCACATCGCCTGCCGCGTGGTCGGCCGGCTCGAACCCATCGTGCAGGAACATGCGATCGGCGGCCTGCTGATGGGCGCGCCGGCCGGCTAGTCAGCCGCGCAGCCGCGCCACCAGCGCCGGCAATTCTTCCATGGCGCCGAACACGTCGAACGCGCCTGCGGCAAGCAGTTGCCGCGCCTGGTCGCCCGGACTGTGCGCGCCGCCGGCAAAGCCCAGCACGGTCGCGCCGGCCGCCACGGCCGCATGCACGCCGGTGACGCTGTCCTCGATGACGAGGCAGTTGACGGCCAGTGCCCCCATGCCGGCGGCGGCCGCCTGGTAGACAGCGGGATCGGGCTTCGGCCGGCCGGCGATGTCCGCCGTATAGATGCCCCCTTCGAACAGGCTGGCCAGGCCGGTACGCGCCAGCAGCGCCTGCACGCGCACGTAGCGGCTGTTGCTGGCCACGGCTTTCGGCAGCGCGATCGCGCCGTAGGCTTCGCGTACGCCGGGGATGGGCGCGGCCTTGCGGTCGCATTCGCCTTCGACCACCGAGCGCATCACGGCCAGGTCCGGCACCGTCGGTTCGGGCAGGCCCAGTTCGGCGCAGACACCCAGCACCAGCGCTTCCAGTTTCAGGCCCAGCCGGGGGCGGATCAATCCCGCCATGCGTTCCCGTTCGTTCGTCAGCGGCGCCAGGAAATCGACGAGGGCCTGCAGCGCCACGGCTTCGCTGTCGACGAGCACACCGTCGCAGTCGGAAATCAGGTGGGTGAGTGGTTCAGTACGGAGCATGCCGGCGCCTTGAAGAAGAGTCCGGCGATGATGCCACAGGGGCCGCTGCGGCGGAGCGCGTCAGGCGCGGATGTCGATCAGCGTGCCGAGGCGTTCGTCGGCTGCCTGGATCAGTTTGGCGGACAGGTCGAAGCCGGCCTTGTAGACGAGCGAATTGGTGATCGATGCGGCCGGATCCGTGCCGGACGGCGTGGTACCGACATTCTCCGCCGCCGACAGGTTGCGCGCCGCCACCGACAGCGTGACGCCGGTGCCGGCCGGCCGCGCTTCATTGAAGCTGGCCGTCTGCGGGACGAAATTGTCGGTGTTCATGTTGGCGGTGTTATGCGCCTCCACGCCCAGACCTTTCACATTGGCTTGCAGTCCCGACAAGCCGATGCCCAGTGCGGAAATTGACACGGATGGATTCCTTTGGAAGAGCAACCAGTTTACCGAAGTGCGGTGCCGCGCACGCTTGCCGGCGGCTGAAATAGCCCGCGCGAACAACAGCAGCGTCGCGAAAAATCCACTAAAGTTGGCAGATCTTCCAGCAAAGGAGCTGCTTCGTGGCCGAACCGACATCCTTGCCGTCCGCCCTGTGCCGGCCCGCTTCAAGGCCGTGGCTGCTTGCGGCCACGATCCTCGGCTCCGGCATGGCCTTCATCGACGGCACCGTCGTCAACGTGGCGCTGCCGGCGCTGCAGCAGGCATTCGCCGCCGACGTCACCCAGGTGCAGTGGGTGGTCGAATCGTATGCGCTGGCGCTGGCGGCACTGCTGCTGGTTGGCGGCGCGGCGGGCGACCGCTATGGCCGGCGCAGCGTGTTCATGGCCGGCGTGCTGCTGTTCGGGCTGGCGTCGGCGTGGTGCGGCGCCAGCAGCACCGTCGGCCAGCTGGTCGCTGCGCGCGCCGTCCAGGGCATCGGCGCGGCGCTGCTGGTGCCGGGCAGCCTGGCCATCATCGGCGCGTCGTTCCGGGAAAGCGAGCGGGGCAAGGCGATCGGCACGTGGTCCGGCTGGACGGCCATCACGGCGGCGCTGGGGCCCGTGCTGGGCGGCTTCCTCGTCGAACACCTGTCGTGGCGCTATGCCTTCTGGATCAACCTGCCGCTGGCCGCCGTGGTGCTGTGGATGACGTGGCGGCACGTGCCGGAAAGCCGCGACGACGCCGCGTCGCCCGGCCTCGACTGGCCCGGCGCGCTGCTGGCCAGCAGCGGCCTGGGCCTGCTCGTGTTCGGGCTGATCGATGCGCCGCTGCGCGGCTGGATGCATCCACTGGTGTGGGGCACGCTGGCCGGCGGTACCGTGCTGCTGGCCGCTTTCGTCGTTGTCGAACGGCGCAGCGCCGCGCCGATGCTGCCGCCGGACCTGTTCCGCTCGCGCGATTTCGCCGGCGCCAACCTGCTGACGCTGTTCCTGTACGGCGCGCTGGGCGGCGGACTGTTCTTCCTGCCGCTGAACCTGATCCAGGTGCAGGGCTGGTCGGCCACGGCGGCCGGCGCCGCGCTGCTGCCGTTCACCGCGATCATGTTCGCCTTTTCAAAGCACGCCGGTGCGCTGGCGGACCGCCGCGGCGCCCGGCTGCCGCTGGTGCTGGGGCCGGCCATCGCCGCGGCCGGCTTCCCGCTGCTGGCCTGGCCGGGTATCGGCGGCAGCTACTGGCAGACTTTCCTGCCCGGCGTGCTGGTGCTGGGCATCGGCATGACGATCGCCGTCGCACCGCTGACGACCACGGTGATGAACGCGGTGCCGTCCCGGCGCGCGGGGGCCGCGTCCGGCGTCAACAATGCCGTGTCGCGGGCCGCCGCGCTGCTGGCCATTGCCGTGCTGGGCATTGTGATGAGCCGGGGTTTTACGGCGGCGCTGGACGCGCAGCTGCAGCGGGCGCCGGTGGCCGAGGCGGTGCGGCAGCAGGTGCTCGCGCAGCGCGGCCTGCTCGGTGCGCTGGCGCCGCCGGCCGGGCTGGGTGCGGCGGGGCAGCAGGCGGTCCGGGCGGCCGTGCAGCAGGCGTTCGTGACCGGGTTCCGGCACGTGATGGGATGGTCGGCGGCGCTGGCGCTGCTGGGTGCTGTTGCTGCATTCACAACCATTGAGCGTTCTCAAAAGCAACAAAGCGTGAAATAAGTTCCCACCGTTAACATTTTTCGATTGCTTTGCGGGAATATTGCTTGCAAAATCGGGGTGTTGCCTCAGGCAAACTTTCCCGAAGAGTAAGTTGTGTTTCTTTCCTGCTTCCGCCAATTTGCCGTCACCGCCGCCTGCGCCCTCGCGCTGTTGCCGGCGGCCGCCGCCAACCTGGCCGTGCCGCTGGATCCACGGCTGAACGAGCAGGTGATCATGGTGCCGGCCGGTCCGCAGATGAATGTGCAGCTGGAAACCACGCTGTTCAAGCCGGACGGCCCCGGTCCTTTCCCGCTGCTGATCATCAACCACGGCAAGTCGCCGGGCGATCCGAAAGCCCAGTCGCGCGACCGTTTTGTCTACATGGCAACGCAGTTCGTGCGCCGCGGCTATGCCGTGATGGTGCCGATGCGCACCGGCTTCGCCCACTCGACGGGCACCTATTCCGATTTCGGCTGCAATATGCGCGCCAACGGCTACCAGCAGGCCAGCGACATCGCCGACGTGGTCAGCTATGCGCGCAGCCAGGGTTTCATCGACGGCGAGCATATCGTCATCGCCGGCCAGTCGTACGGCGGCCTGGCCAGCGTGGCCGTGTCGACACAGAACCTGCCGGGCGTGCGCGGCATCATGAACTTCGCCGGCGGCCTGAAAGTGCACGGCGGCAGCTGCGACTGGCAGCAGTCGCTGGTCGGCGCCTTCGCCGAATTCGGCCGCAAGAACCGCATCGAGACGCTGTGGATGTACGGCGCCAACGACAGCTATTTCAGCCCGGCGCTGGTGAACCGCATGTACGACGCGTTCAGCGGCAACGGCGGCAAGGTGCACCTGGTGTCCTACGGCGCCTTCAAGCACGATGCGCACACGATGCTGGGCAGTCGCGACGGCCAGCCCGTCTGGCTGCCGGAAGTGGAACGCTTCCTGGCGCAGGTGGGCATGCCGACGCAGGAAGTGTATGCCATCGCCGAACCGGCCGCCCAGCCCGCCAGCAACTACGCCGCGCTGGACGATCTCGCCGCCATCCCCTTCCTGCCGGAGCGGGGCCGCCAGCAGTACAAGGCCTTCCTGACGAAACAGACGCCGCGCGCCTTCGCCGTCTCCGCCAGCGGTGCATGGGGCTGGGCCGAAGAAGGCGAAATGCCGAACGAACGCGCCCTGGCCGCCTGCCAGGCCAACAGCCGCACGCCATGCAAGCTGTACACGGTGGACGATTACGTCGTCTACAACGACACCGCCAACCTGCCGGCCAACACGATGACGGGCGGCACCAACTAAGCCTCCTGAGGCCGAGCTCGTGTCCATTTTTTGCACCCTGGTGTCAGACACCGACAACGACACGGCCTCAGCCATTCAACGCTTGAGCTCGTGTCACTGTCGGTGCCTGACACCAGGGTGGCGAAAGTGGACACAAGCTGATCAGTAGATGGCTCCAGTGCGGGGAGCGCGCAGGGGCGGCTGCTATGATCGTCCCATGTGTGGACGATTCGACCAGAACGATATTGCGCGGCGTTACGTGACGGCTTTCGGCTGGACCGATGCCGTGTACGACAGCCAGGCGCAGCCAACCTTCAATGCGGCGCCGGGGACTTACCGGCCCGTGTTTCACCTCGTCGATGGCGAGCTCCATGTGGACGACCTGCACTGGGGCTACCGCGCCGCGTGGGCGGCCGACAAGCTGCCCGTCTGCGTGAATGCGCGCATCGAGAAGATCACCAACAACTACTGGGGCAAGCTGCTGAAGACGGGCCGCGCCATCGTGCCGGCCAGCGGCTGGTACGAGTGGACCGGCGAGAAAGGCCACCGCCAGCCGTGGCACATCCACCGCAAGGACGGCGAGCCCCTGTTCATGCTGGCGCTGGCCAACTTCGGCCCGTTCAAGGAGCACAAGGCGGAGTCGGGCTTCGTGCTGGTCACCGCCGACAGCGAGGGCGGCATGGTGGACGTCCACGACCGCCGCCCCGTCGTGCTGAACGCGGTCGACGCGGCCACCTGGCTGGATCCGGACCTGCCGCGCGAGCAGGCCGAGATGCTGGCGCGGCAAATGGCGCTGGGGCCGGAGGCCTTCGCATGGCACCGCGTCAGCACCGACATCAACTACGCGGGCCGCGACGGCGCCCACCTCGCCGATCCGCTCCCGCTCGAAGAATGACACCATGACCGACAACTCCCACGGCAAGATCCGCGTCCGGGGCGCGCGCGAACACAACCTGAAAAACGTCGACGTCGACATCCCCCGCGATGCGCTGGTGGTGTTCACCGGCGTATCCGGCTCCGGCAAGTCGTCGCTGGCGTTCGGCACGCTGTACGCGGAGGCGCAGCGCCGTTATCTCGAATCCGTGTCGCCGTACGCGCGGCGGCTGTTCCACCAGATGCCCGTACCCCAGGTGGACGAGATCGATGGCCTGCCGCCCGCCGTCGCCCTGCAGCAGCAGCGCGGTTCGCCGACCACGCGTTCGTCCGTCGGCAGCGTCACCACCTTGTCGAACTCGCTGCGGATGCTGTATTCGCGTGCCGGTGACTACCCGGCAGGGCAGGAGCTGCTGTACGCCGAGTCCTTCTCGCCGAACACGCCGGAAGGTGCCTGCCCGCAATGCCACGGCCTGGGCCGCGTCTATGAAGCCACCGAACAGTCGATGGTGCCGGACGATACGCTGACCATCCGCGAACGGGCCATCGCCGCCTGGCCGACGGCCTGGCACGGCCAGAACCTGCGCGACATCCTCGTCACCATGGGCTACGACGTCGATACGCCGTGGCGCGAGCTGCCGAAGAAAGTGCGCGACTGGATCCTGTTCACGGACGAACAGCCGACGGTGCCCGTCTATGCCGGTCTGACGCCCGAGGAGACGAAGCGTGCGCTGAAACGCAAGGAAACGCCGAGCTACCAAGGCACATTTACCGGTGCCAGGAAATACGTGCTGCAGACGTTCGCGACGACCGAGAGCGCGTCGATGAAGAAGCGCGTGGCGCGCTACATGGTTAGCACGGGCTGCCCGACCTGCGACGGCAAGCGGCTGCGCAGGGAATCGCTGTCCGTCACGTTTGCCGGCCTCGACATCACGGAGCTGTCGCGGCTGCCGCTGCAGCGCCTGGCGCAAACGATGCGGCCGTACGCCGACGGCACGGCCAAGTTCACCGCCAAGGAGCGGGCCGCGCATCCGGAAAAGATCATCGTCACCGAACGCATCGCGCAGGACGTGCTGGCCCGCCTCGACGTGCTGCTCGACCTGGGCCTGGGCTACCTGGCGCTGGACCGCAGCACGCCCACGCTGTCGCCGGGCGAGCTGCAGCGGCTGCGGCTCGCCACGCAGGTGCGCTCGAACCTGTTCGGCGTCGTCTATGTGCTGGACGAGCCGTCGGCCGGCCTGCATCCCGCCGACACGGTGGCGCTGCTGCGCGCGATGGCGCGACTGAAGGCGTCGGGCAATTCGCTGTTCGTTGTCGAGCATGCGCTGGACGTGATCCGCGAAGCCGACTGGATCGTCGACGTCGGCCCCGCCGCGGGCGAGCAGGGCGGCCATGTGCTGTACAGCGGCGAGCCGCCCGGCCTCAAGAAAGTGAAGGAATCGCAGACGAAGCGCTACCTGTTCGTCGACCAGGCGCCGGAGCCGCACACGCCGCGCGAGCCGCAGGGCTGGCTGAAGCTGGCGGACGTCACGCGCAACAATCTGAACAAGCTGTCGTGCGATTTCCCGCTGGGCGTGTTCACCACGGTGGCCGGCGTGTCCGGTTCGGGCAAGTCGAGCCTCGTCAGCCAGGTGCTGGTGGAGCTGGTGTCGCAGGCGCTGGGCCACGATGCGCCGGCCGAAGCGGAAGAGGGTGACGAGCTGGAGCAATCGGAGCCGGCCGCGCTGGAAGGCCGCATCGTCGCGGGTCTCGACAATGTGCGGCGGCTGATCCGCGTCGACCAGAAGCCGATCGGCCGCACGCCCCGCTCGAACCTGGCCACCTACACGGGCCTGTTCGACCACGTGCGCAAGCTGTTCGCCGCGACGAAGATGGCGAAATCGCGCCGCTACGATGCGGGCCGCTTCTCGTTCAATGTGGCCAAGGGCCGCTGCGACAACTGCGAGGGCGAGGGGTCGGTGATGGTGGAACTGCTGTTCCTGCCCAGCGTGTATGCGCCATGCCCGGTGTGCCACGGCGCCCGCTACAACGCCAAGACGCTGGAAGTGACGTACCGCGACCGCAATGTGGCCGACGTGCTGGGCATGACGGTCGATGCGGCCCACGACTTCTTCCAGGACGAGGCGCCGCTGCAGCGCGCGCTCGACGTGCTGCGCGACGTGGGCCTGGGCTACTTACGGCTGGGGCAGCCGGCCACGGAGCTTTCCGGCGGCGAGGCGCAGCGCATCAAGCTGGCGACCGAGCTGCAGCGGGCGTCGCGGGGCGACATGCTGTACATCCTCGACGAGCCGACCACCGGGCTGCATCCGGCCGATGTCGAGCGCCTCGTGGCGCAGCTGCAGAAGCTCGTCGATGCGGGCAATACGGTGATCGCCGTCGAACACGATATGCGGGTGGTGGCGGCCAGCGACTGGGTCATCGACATCGGCCCCGGCGCGGGCGAGGAGGGCGGGCGGATCGTCGCGTCAGGCCCGCCGGCCACGGTGGCGGCCAGCAAGGACAGCCGCACCGCACCCTATCTGCGCCGCTTCATGCAGGGTCACAGCCAGCCGTAGACGGCGCCGTAGGCAAACAGGGCCAGCGCGGCGCTGGTCCACACCAGCGGCTGCACGGCGCCGCGCAGGCCATGGGCGATGACGGCGCTGCGCCGGTGCAGCTTCGTCAGTGCGAACACGGCCAGCAGGTTCTGCGCCGCCACGGCCGCATTGAGCAGCGTGGCCGCGCCGAGGCACCAGGCCACGGTGATGCCGCGGTGCTCGGGATCGAAGGCGGGCAGCTCGTCGCCGGCCAGCGCGATCACGGCCGCGTGGGCGACGGCCAGCATCAGGCCGTACAGGCTGACATTCAGGAACCGGGGATTGAAATAGTTGGCGCGCCACTGCGGCGCGATGGCCAGCACGTGCAATACGATGGCCGCGATGACCGCCGTCTTGAGGGCGCCTGCGAAGTGGGGGAAGACGCCGGGTTCGTCCATCGCGCGCTCCGCCCGTCACGCTCCCCGCACCGCACACGGCAGTGCGCTGCGGCGGTGGCGGGGAGAAGGCTGGATGGACATGCATGCAAGTTAGCATATCCGGCGCCGGCCCGGCGCATGCGCGGCAGGCCGGCGGCTCAGGCGTAGGTGTCGACCACGCTGCCCACGGTCGACAGCGGGTCGGCCGGTTTTGCCTGGCTGGCCTGTGCGCCGCCGGCCTGGCTGCTTTCCTGGTTTTTCGCTTCGGCCTTCGCGGCGGCCTGGGCCGCCTGCTGTTCGGCCGCCTTCTGCGCCGCCTGGGCCTGCAGCTGCGTGATCTGCTGCTGCAGCGCCTGGATGGCCAGCTGGATGCTTTCCGCCTCCTTCTGGCCGGTCTCGCTGGTGTCTTCCTGCGCCTCGCTCAGTTCCTTCTGTTTTGCCACCAGCTGCTTCTGCAGCGAGGCGATCTGCGAGCTCGTGCCCGACGCGGCGGGCGCCGCTGCGGCGGTCGTGGTGGTCGATGAACCGATACTCGTTACCATGGTTTCCTCCGGATTTCTGCTGTTTACGTACAGTGATTATCGGCACGGCCACGGGCAATCCGCAGGGCGGCGGATGTAAAGCAAAGTAAAGATCGGCGGCTGCACGTTTGATCAAGATCATGCTCCACCGGGGCCGGCGCACGTAGCCTTGTCATTCGCGTCGCGCGCCGCGGCGCGATTTCCGCGCATTTCCGATCAATTCAGAACCCATCCTTTCGAGGCAACCATGTTTCCTTTTTCGCAAAGCATCACGCCGGCGGCCAAGAGTCATGTCCAGGCCCAGGTCGCATTCTTCAACGATTTATCGCGCTCCCTGTTCCAGACGGCCCAGCAGTTTACCGAGCTGAACCTGCAGATGACGCAGACGCTGCTGGAAGATACCGCGGCCACCAGCCAGGCCATCATCACTGCCGACAAGCCCACGGAAATCTTTACCGTGACGGCCTCGCGGGCCCAGCCTGCGGCGGAGTGGCTGCGAACCTGGCAGCAGCAGTTGTCGCGCATCGCCGCCGAGAGCCAGACGAAGCTGGTCCGCGTGGCCAGCGAACACGCCGAGGAAACGGCGCGCGCCGCCCGCGAGCTGACGGATGAAGTCACCCGCGTGACGTCGGAGGAAACCGAGCGCACGCTGCGCCAGCAGCACGATACGATGCGGCAGCTGGCCAATCCGCTGGACAGCATGATCGATACGGCCACGCGCCAGGCCCGGGCCGCGATGGGCGACGGCCACGACGCAGGCGAGCACGCGGCGCAGGCCGCTGCCCACACGGCCCAGGCCGCCCAGGCCGCTGCGCGGACGGCGCAGGGCGCGCGCAAGGACGGGCAACCTTCCTGATCCCGCTGGCCGCGCCGCCTTCTGCCTCGGGCGGCGCTTCTGCATTACCTGCGCTTTTTCCTTCTGTTTTTTCGCCTTCCTCCCCAGCGCCACGAAAACGCCGCAGCCGCTACACTCGCCGTTCGTCAACGGTTGAGTACGGAGCAGGCATGCGGGGCAGTCAATGGGGGATCTGATCGAATTGCTGCAATGGCCGGCGATGGCCCTGTCGCTGGTGGCCGCCTGGCTGGTCGGCTCGCGCAGCGCGCACCGGCGGCTGGCCGGGTTCATCGTCTTCCTGTGCAGTAATGTGCTGTGGCTGGTCTGGGGGTGGCATGACGAGGCCTGGGCGCTGATCGTCTTAAACTGCTGCCTGGCCGCGACCAATGTCCGCGGCATTTTCAGGAACGAAAAGGGACAGGACAAGCCATGACCACCACCAACGCGCTGCACATCGTGTGCCCGAACTGCGATGCCGTCAACCGCGTGCCGGCCGAACGGCTGGCCGAGGCACCCACCTGCGGCAAGTGCCAGCACGCGCTGTTCAACGGCGCGCCGACGGACCTGTCGGCGGCCCGCTTCCAGAAACACATCGAACGCAGCGACCTCCCCGTGCTGGTGGATTTCTGGGCGCCGTGGTGCGGCCCGTGCCGGACGATGGCGCCGTTCTACGCCCAGGCTGCCCAGAAGCTGGAGCCGCACGTACGCGTCGTCAAGGTGGACACGGAAGCCAACCAGGAGCTGGCGGCGCGCTATGCAATCCGCAGCATCCCCACGCTGGCGCTGTTCCGCAACGGCCGCGAAGTGGCCCGCCAGCCGGGCGCGATGGATGCCAACAGCATTCTTGCCTGGGTGAACCAGCACCGTTGATAGTGCGGGGGACTGTCCCCGCAGGGGCCTGTCCCCGGGGTTGCAGTTGGCTCTGTCATTCAGGATTGTTGAAATGCCCGCGCTGCCTCCATGCATTGCCGCGGCTTTCAACAAGCTCAGGGTACACAGCCTGATCAACGATTAGTAACTAAAACCATTTACATATCCCCGCCGCCGCCCCATAATCGCCGGCATGAACCAAGTCCTGCTGATCGTAGCCGCCTGCACGCTGGCGCTGCTGTCCACCGTCGGCGCCTCGCTGCCGTACCCCTTGCTGCCGCCGCTGTTCGCCTCCGGCGTGGAAAACGGCCTGAACCAGTTCCTCGGCCTGCCGCCGAAACTGCTGTTCGGCGTGGCACTGACAGTCAATCCCCTCGGCCTGCTGATCGGCGCGACCCTGCTGGGGCCGCTGTCCGACCGTTACGGCCGTCGTCCCGTGCTGCTGACGACGGCGTTCGGCGGCGCCGCCGGCCATGCGCTGACGGCGCTGGCGCTGCTCAGCCAGTCGTATGCGCTGTTCGTGCTGGCGCGCTTTGCCACGGGGCTGATGGAAGGGAACAGCTCCGTCTGCCGCGCGCTGATCGCGGAAAAGCTGACGGGCGCCGAGCGGGCGCGGGCGTTGTCGCTGGTCAACGGCGCCTTCCACTTGGGCTGGCTGGTCGGCCCGCTGCTGGCCGGCGTACTGACCAGTTCGGCGTTCGGCTTCGGCATTGCCGCGCCTTTCCTGGCCGCCATCGGCGCGCTGGTGCTGGCCGGCGTGCTGGTGGCGGTGGCCTTGCCGCGCGAAGCGGCCCGCGCCGATACCGCCTCGCTGTGGCAGGTGGTGCGCCACCGCCATGCGCTGAACCTGCTGCGCCATGCCGCGCCCCGCACGCTGTTCCTTGTCCAGCTGGCCGCTTTTTGCGGCGTGGCCGCGTTCTACGAGTTTTACCCGCTGTGGCTGGTGGAAATGGGGCGCTTCGACGCGCCCGGCATCGCGCTGATCAATACCGCCATGTGCGGCATCATGACGGCAGCTTCCGTCGTTGCCGGCCGCTATGCCGGCAGCGATTCATTGCGGCGTGCCGGCTGGTTCGCCTGCGGCATCGCGCTGGCCGTCGGCTGCGTGGCGCTGGGCAATCTGTGGCTGGGCCTGGCCGCCATTGCGCTGTTCGGCATTCCGAACGCGTTCTTCAACGCGACCATGCAACCGTGGGCCGCGGAGCGGTTTGCCGAACATGGCCAGGGCGCCGTGATGGGCCTGCTGTCGACGACATTCTGCCTGGCCACGATCCTGATGGCGCTGGTGGGCTCGGCGCTCGTATTGATCGACACGCGGCTGGTGCTGGGCACCGGCGCCGCACTGAGCCTGTGGGCCGGCTGGCGGCTGCACGGCTGGCGCCGCGAACTGCAACCCGAACTGAAGGGACTCGCCCGATGAATACCGCCGACCGCATCCTGTTCCTGCTGAAGACGCGCGGGCCGAAGACGGCCCAGCAACTGGCCGACATGGTGGAGCTCACGTCGATGGGCGCGCGTCGCCACCTCGAGGCGGCGCAGGAAAAAGGCCTCGTCACGTTCGACGACGTGGCCGAGAAAGTGGGCCGCCCGTCGCGCCGCTGGATGCTCACGGAGGCCGGCCATGCACGCTTTCCGGACCGCCATGCCGACCTGACGGTGGCGCTGATCGACCAGGTCACCGCGCTGTTCGGGCCCGATGCGATGGAGAAGCTGATCGTATCGCGCGAAGCGGCCAGCGAAGCGTTCTACCGCGACACGATCGGCACCGCCGCCGCGCTGCCCGAACGCGTGGCGGGCCTGGCGCAGGCGCGCGACCTGGAAGGCTATATGGCGGAAGTGGAACCCCAGCCGGACGGCAGCCTGCTGCTGGTCGAGAACCATTGCCCGATCTGCGCCGCGGCGCGCGCCTGCCAGGGCTTCTGCCGCTCCGAGCTGGACGTGTTCCAGCGCGTGCTGGGCCCCGGCTGCAGCGTGCAGCGCACCGAACACCAGCTGGCCGGCGCGCGCCGCTGCGCCTACCGGATCATCCCGCTCACCCTTGCGACGGAAAACCCGGCCGTGGTGTAAAGTGAATAAAAACGCAAGGGAGGGTATATGGCAAACGATGAAGCACGCCGCAAGTTCGTCGCCGAGGTGTGGCAACGCTTTGAAGAAGTACAGAACTGGGCGATCGCCAACTGGCCGGACACCGAACATCCGCTGAGCACCAGCGATTTCGTCGAAGGCCGCAAGGAGATCCTCGGCCTGGGCCTGCCGGCCGCGCAAAAGCTCACGCAGGAACCGCAGCCCGCGCCGGAACCGGAGCAGGGCGGCCCGCAGTACGAGGACGTGACGCCGGCCCCGTGGCCGTGATCAGCGGGCCGGCTGGTCTTCGTGGCCGGCCTGGGCCAGCACCCAGGCCACCAGGCTGACGACCAGGCAGCCCAGCACGCCACAGGCCAGCTTGAACGCGCTGTCGAACAGCAGCGGCGCCACCAGGCCCGAGATGAGGGCGAACAGCGTCATCTGGATGAACGACTGCATCGAGGCGGCCAGCCCGCTGTTATTGGGGAACAGCTTCATCGCCAGCAGGCTCAATGGCGGCATCGCCACCGCCAGCGCGAGCGAGTAGAAGAACAGCGGAATCACGGCCCACGGAATCGACGCCACGAAGAAATACGTGTATGCCACATTGGCCAGCACGGCCACGGCCATGCCCGCATAGCTGAGCCACACGAGCTTCGTCTGCGAATACTTGTGCGCGATCTTGCCGGACACGGCCGACCCCACCACCATGCCCGCCACCAGCGGGATGAACAGCCAGGCAAACGCCGTCTCCGGCAGGTGCAGGATGTTCATGACGAAGTAGGCGGCCGAACCGATGTACAGCGCGAAGCCGCCGAACGCGACGCCCAGCGCGGCGGCCAGCAGCAGGAAGCGCTTGTGGCGCAGCACCCGCCAGTAATTGCCAGCGATGGCCTTCACTTCGAACGGATGGCGTTTCTCGACCGGCAGGCTCTCCGGCAGCCAGCGCCAGACGGCCAGCAGCATCGCGATGCCGAACAGCGCGAGGAACCAGAAGATCGACCGCCAGCCGTACGACACCTGCAGCCAGCCGCCGAGGATCGGCGCGAGCGCCGGCGCCAGGCCGAACACCATCATGATGTGGCCGAGGATCTTCTGCGCTTCGGCGCCGTCGTAGCGGTCCTGCACGATGGCGCGGGCAATCACGGTGCCGGCGCCGGACGACAGGCCCTGCAGCACGCGGCAGACGAGCAGGAAGCCAAGCGAGCCGGCCACGGCGCCGCCGATCGACGCCACGATATACAGCGCCAGCGTCCACAGGATGATGGGGCGGCGGCCGACGGTGTCCGACAGCGTGCCGTAGAACAGCATCATGAACGCAAAGCAGAACAGGAACAGCGACAGCGTCTGCTGGATGGCGATCGGGCTTGCGCCGAAGTCGCGCGCCAGCGCGGGGAACGACGGCAGGTAGGTGTCGATGGCGAGCGGCCCCACCATCGTCAGGCCGGCGAGCAGGAGGGTCAGCAGGAAGTTCATCGAAGGAGTATTGTGATCGTTATTGTTGTTGGTATTGCTGTTGGTATTTTTTGCCGGCATGGCGGCGGGCCTTGCCGGCCGGGCGGCTATTTTACGCTACTGCGGCCCGGCTTGCCGGACGCCCGTCCCGTTGGCTGTGCAACCTTGCCGGTATAACCATATTCGATAAGCGCATAACAACGATGCGCGGAATTTCGTAGAATGTCTGGTGGCGGCCGGGCACCAGAGCGCGGCCGCATCTTTTTGAAGACTGCAATCATGACTATCGATACCTTCGACGGCACCGGCGTCAAGCCCGCCCACTGGGACCTGGACGCCGTCGTCGCGGCGCTGCGCGTGTCGCGCGAGGCGACGCACAATATCCGCCACCAGAAACGCGTGCGCGAACTGCCGTCCCGCGAGGCGTTGACGACGATCGTCAACGGCCTGTCGGCGGCGCTGTTCCCCACCCACTACGGCCGCCCGAACCTGACGGACGAGAGCATCGACTACTTTGTCGGCGATACGCTGAACACCACGCTGAACCGCCTTACCGAGCAGGTGCGCCGCGGCCTGCAGTTCGCCGAGAGTCCGGACGGTGCGCAGACCGACGACGATGCGCTGACCCAGCGCGCCCACGACATCACGCGCGCCTTCGCGGCCAGCCTGCCGGACATCCGCGCGCTGCTCGTCTCCGACGTGCAGGCCGCCTACGCGGGCGATCCGGCAGCCACGTCGATCGCCGAGATCATGCTGTGCTATCCGGGCACGATCGCGATCCTCCATTACCGCCTGGCCCACCACCTGCACAAACTGGGCTCGCCGTTCCTGGCGCGGATGATGTGCGACATCAGCCACTCGCTGACCGGCATCGACATCCACCCGGCCGCCACCATCGGCGCCAGCTTCTTCATCGACCACGGCACCGGCGTGGTGATCGGCGAAACGGCCATCCTCGGTGAACGCGTGCGGCTGTACCAGCACGTGACGCTGGGCGCCAAGCGCTTCCCGGCCGACGAATCGGGCATGCTGATCAAGGGCACGCCGCGCCACCCGATCGTCGAGGACGACGTGGTGATCTACGCGGGCGCCACGATCCTGGGCCGCATCACGATCGGCGCCGGTTCCACCATCGGCGGCAATGTGTGGCTGACGCAGAGCGTGCCGGCGCACAGCAATGTGTCGCAGGCGCATTCGCGCAGCGATTGAACCTGTTGTGTTGGCTGGGGACTGTCCCTGAAAGGGACTGTCCCCGGGGTTGCTTTTGAATGCGGCGGATATCCTGCAAAGTCAACCCCACCTACAACGCCTGCGCAGCATACAGCCGCGCCAATATCTCCCCCTTCAACACCGCCTGCCGCGGATCGCCCCGTTCACGCGGCCCGCGTGCCGGCACGTACTCCGTCAACGCACCGCTGCCGCCATCGAGCAGCACCACCCGGTCGCTGAGAAACAGCGCCTCATCCAGGTCGTGAGTGACCATCAGCACGGTGAGCGCATGCTGCTTCGCCACGCGCACCAGCAGGTCCTGCAGCCGGATGCGCGTAAACGCATCGACGGCGGAAAACGGTTCATCGAGCAGCAGCACGCGGGGGCTGCCCATCAGGCCGCGGGCGATTGCCGCGCGCTGCGCCTGGCCGCCGGACAGATGGCGGGGCAGGTAATCGCCCAGTCCCGCCAGGCCCACTTCCTCCAGCAGCGCGGATGGATCGTCGCGGCCGCCGCTGCCGAAGGTGACGTTGCGCGCCACCGTCAGCCAGGGGAACAGCCGCGGCTCCTGGAAGATCAGGCCGATGTCGGCGGACACGCCTTCCACGCGCGCGCCGGCCAGCACGATGCTGCCTTGCCAGTCGCGATCGAGTCCGGCGACGATGGACAGCAGGCTGCTCTTGCCGCTGCCGCTGGCACCGATCAGCGACACGAATTCGCCTGCGCGGATCTGCAGGCGAAGGTCGCGCAGTACTGTGCGCGCGCCGAACGCCTTGCTGGCGACGTGGATGTCGAGCAGCGCAGTCATGCCGCCCTAGCCAGGTCGTCGCGCCACGCCAGCAGCCGCTGCTCCAGCGCGCGCATGGCCGTGTCGCTGGCCTTGCCCAGCAGCGCAAGCAGGAAGATTGCCGCCAGCACGATGTCGGCGCGGCCCGTTTCGCGGCCGTCGTTGAGCAGGTAGCCGAGGCCCTTGCTGGCGGCGATCAGTTCGGCCGCCACCATGAACATCCACGCCAGCGACAGGCCGTTGCGCAGCCCCGTCATCAGCGACGGCAGCGCGGCCGGCAGCAGCACACGGCGCGCGAGCGCGACGTGCGACAGCCGGTACAGCCGGCCCACTTCCACCAGTTTGCGGTCCACGCCGGCGATGCCGGAAGCGGCGCCCATGTAGACGGGGAAGAAGCCGCCAATGGCGATCAGCACCAGCTTCGGTGCTTCGTCGATGCCCAGCCACAGAAGCAGTAACGGCACCCACGCCAGCGACGGCACCGCGCGCAACGCCTGTACAGTAGGATCGAGCAGGGCGGCGGCGCGCCGGTCCAGGCCCACCAGTGCGCCGGCCAGGATGCCCAGCAGCGCGCCGGCCGCAAAGCCGATGGCGACGCGCACGGTGCTCGACAACACATGCCAGGCCAGGTCCGCGCGGCCCAGTTGCAGCAGCGTGGCCGCGATGTCGGATGGCGGCGGCAGCAGGTGCGCCGGCACGGCACCGGCACGCACGGCCAGCTCGATGCCCAGCAGCGCGAGCGCCGGCAGCAGCAGGCCCCACGCGGCATGGGGGCGTTTGCGCGCCGCGGCGACCGGGACGGCTGGCGCGTCAGGCGTTTCGTGCGCAGCCGCCACCGTCCTGCCGACCAGCTGTACGCTGGAATGCAGCACGGCCTGCCGTTGCGCGGTGTCGGCCATCGTCACGCCTTTCCGATCACGTTGCGGGCGAAGCGCGTATCGACCAGGTCGGCGATAGTCCGGTTCAGGTCCGTGCCCGGTTTCACCAGCGACTCTTCCAGCAGGATCGGTGCGGCCTGGCGCAGCGCGGCCACGTGTTCGGCATCCGGCTGCGGGTGCGAGAAGTCGCTGCGCAGCTTCACCTGCAGCAGCGCCACCGGCAGCGACACCTTGGCTTCTTCGGACAGGATGCGCGCGGCCTCGCTTGGATTGGCCTGGATCCAGCGCCGCGCCTTTTCATACGCGGCGATCACGCGGGCCGTTTCTTCCGGCCGCTGCGCCAGGAATTCCTCGCGCACGTTGAGGAAGCCATAGGTATTGAAGGCCACGTTGCGGTAGATGAGGCGCGAGCCGCTTTCCAGTTCGCTGGCCGCCATCAGCGGATCGAGGCCGGCCCATGCATCGACGCGGCCCTGTTCCAGCGCGGCGCGGCCGTCGGCATGCTGCAGCGCCACGTGCTCGATGTCGCTGCGCTTCAGGCCCGCCTGTTTCAATGCGCGCAGCAGGAACAGATACGGATCGGTGCCCTTGGTGGCGGCGACTTTTTTTCCTTTCAGGTCGGCCACGCTGCGGATGGGCGAATCCTTGCGGACCACCAGCGCCGTCCATTCGGGCCGCGAAAAGATGTAGGGCGCGCGGATCGGATTGCCATTGGCGCGCGCCAGCAGCGCCGCCAGGCCGGCCGACGAGCCGATGTCGATGCTGCCCGCGTTCAGGTATTCCAGCGCGCGGTTGCTGCCGGCGGACAGCACCCATTTGACGTCCGTGCCTGCAGGCTTGAACGAGTCCTCCAGCCAGCCGAAGCGTTTCAATACGAGGCTGGCCGGCGAATAATAGGCATAGTCGAGGCGCAGCTCCTTCAATGGCGCGGCGGCGTGGGCGAGGCCAGGGACGGCGAGGCTGGCGGCTGCGTACTGGAGCAGGGTACGGCGTTTCATGGCATTTCCTTTGGTGGGTTAATCGATGGCGACGAGCCGGCCGGGATGCTCCACCGGCAGCCGGCTGCCGCGGCCAAACAGCTTGTGGCGCAGCGTGCCTTCTTCGTAGTCGCGGCGGTAGCGGCCGCGTCGCTGCAGTTCCGGCACGATGTGGCGGGCCACGTCGTGCATGGATTCGCAGGGCAGCGCATAGGCGAGGTTGAAGCCGTCGGCATCCGTCTCGTCCTGCCAGGCGATCAGCGCATCGGCTACTTGTTCGGGTGTGCCGACGATAACGGGGCCGCGGCCGCCCAGGCCGATGAATTCCGCCGCCGCCCGCACCGTCCAAGTGCGCGACGGATCGGCCTTGCTGAACGATGCCAGCGCCGAACGGCCTGCTTCCGAATCGATGTATTCGATGGTGGCGTCGGGCGCGTACCGCGTGAAATCCACGCCGGTCCAGCCGGACAGCAGCGCGATGGCAGCATCGACGTCGATATGGCGGCGGTAGTCCTCGTACTTGGCTTGCGCCTCTTCCTCGGTGGCGCCAGTGACGATCAGCGCCTGCGCATACACCAGCAGGCTGCGGGGATCGCGGCCGGCCGTGCCCACGGCTGCGCGCAGCTGCGCGATATTGCGCTTGACGACTTCCTTCGTCGGTCCGCTGACGAAGGTGCATTCGGCATGCCGCGCCGCGAACTGCACGCCGCGCGGCGAGGTGCCGGCCTGGTACAACAGCGGCGTGCGCTGCGGCGACGGTTCGCTCAGGTGGATGCCCGGCACACGGAAGTAGGTGCCCTCGTGCCGGATCTCGTGCACCTTGCTCGGGTCGGTATAGACGCGGCTGGCCTTGTCGCGCACCACCGCATCGTCGTCCCAGCTTTTCTCCCACAGCTTGTAGACGACGTCGAGGTATTCATCGGCCAGGTCGTAGCGTTCGTCGTGGCCCAGTTGCCGGTCCAGGCCCAGGTTGCGTGCCGCGCTGTCCAGGTAGCCGGTGACGATGTTCCAGCCGAAGCGGCCCCGCGTCAGGTGATCGAGCGTCGATGCGCGACGCGCGAACGTGTAGGGATGTTCGTAGGTGAGCGTGGCGGTGACGCCGAAACCCAGGTGCTTCGTCGCACCGGCCATCAGCGGCACCAGTGCCAGCGGATCGGCCAGCGGCACCTGCACGCCGCCGCGCAGCGCCGCATCGACGCTGCCGCCGGCCACGTCGTACACGCCCAGTACGTCGGCGAGAAAGATCGCGTCGAACTTCGCTGCTTCCAGCAACTGCGCCAGTTCGATCCAGTAGTCCGGATCGGTGTACCTGTGGCTCGTGTCGCGCGGGTGCGTCCACAGGCCCGGCGACTGGTGGCCCGCCGCATTCATCTGGAACGCATTGAAGCGTATCTGGCGTGTCATTTCGTCTGTTCCAGCGCGATCTGGTAATCCGTCTTGATGTAATCGCGGAAGCGCGTATTGGTCACCTGCAGGAACTCGCGGGAGCGGTAGGCTGCCGCGATGTCTTTGGCGAACTGCTTGTCCTTGTCGGCCGTGCGCACGGCCACCAGGTTTACGTAGGCCGGCGAGATTTTTTCAGTCTTCAGTGCGTCGGCCAGCTTCAGACCGGAGGCCAGCGCATAGTTCCCGTTGACGAAGGCGTAGTCGGCGTCCTGCAGCGAGCGGGGTAACTGCGCTGCCTCCAGCGGGATCAGCTTCACCTGCTTCAGGTTCTGCGCCACATCGCGCTCCGACGCGCGCAGCGGATCGGTGCCCGGTTTCAGCTTGATCCAGCCCAGCTGGTCCAGCAGCACCAGCGCGCGCGCCTGGTTGGTGGGATCGTTCGGCATGGCCACCGTTGTGCCGGCCTTGGCGTCGTTCAGCGTCTTGTGCCGGCTGCTGTAGATGGCGATCGGCGCCGTGGGCACGGTCACCAGCGGCGTGATGGCGAGCCTGTTTTCGGCGGCGAACTTGTTCAGGTAGGTCACGTGCTGGAACACATTGGCGTCCAGCGAACCTTCGGCCAGCGCGAAATTGGGCTGGATGTAGTCGTTGAACTCCACCAGTTTCACCTTGTAGCCCTGGCGTTCCAGGATCGGCTTGATGCCCAGCTTGACCTGGTCGGCGTACGGGCCGGCGCTGGTGCCGATGACGATTTCCTTCGGGTCTTTCGCATGCGCGGACAGCGCCAGAGCGGCCAGGACGATGGCGAGGACTGGGTGTTTCATGGGTAAATCCTTAACGTTTGTCGAGGCGGCGCGCCAGGCGGCTGCCGCCGAATTGAACCAGTTGCACGATCACGACGAGCAGGGCGACGGTGGCCACCATCATCTCCGTCTCGAAGCGGTAGTAGCCATAGCGGATCGCCAAATCGCCGATGCCGCCGCCGCCCACCACGCCGGCTACGGCCGAATAGGACAGGAAGCTGATCGACAGCACGGTCAGCGCCAGCACGATGCCGGAGCGCGCTTCCACCAGCAGCACGCGCAGCACGATCTGCAGCTCGCTGGCGCCCATCGCATGGGCAGCTTCGACGACGCCGCGCGGCACCTCGCGCAGGCTCTGTTCGACGAGGCGGGCAAAGTAGGGCACGGCCGCGAAGGACAGCGGCACGGCCGCCGCCAGCGGCCCGATCGACGTGCCGGCGATGATCCGCGTCAGCGGCACCAGCGCGACGAGCAGGATGATGAAGGGGAAGGAGCGCACGGTGTTCACCAGCCAGTCCAGCGCCCGTTCGGCGTAGCGGTTCTGCAGCGACTGGCCGTTCGACACGAGGAACAGCAATATGCCCAGCGGGCCGCCCAGCAGCACGGCGGCAGTCAGGCCGATGCCCAGCATCGTCAGCGTCTGGCCCAGCGCCGTCCACAGCTCGGGCAGCAGTTCGAGCCACTTGTTCAAGCCATCGGTATCAGGCATGGGCCACCGCCACGAATTCGGGATGCAGTTCGATCAGTTCGCGTCCCAGGCCGGAGCGGGCATGGCCCTGGCCGGGATCGACCACCTCCGCGAGCAGGCCGTCTTCGACGATCGCCACGCGGTGGCACAGCGCGGCCAGCACGTCCAGTTCATGGCTGACGATGACGATGGTCACGCCGAGGCGGGCATTGATGTCGCGCAGCGTGGCGAGGATGCTGCGCGTGGTCTGCGCATCCAGCGCGGACGTGGGCTCGTCGCACAGCAGCACGGCCGGGCCGCTGGCCAGTGCGCGGGCAATCGCCACGCGCTGCTTCTGGCCGCCGGACAGCTGGGCCGGATGACTGTGCGCCTTGTCGGCCAGGTCCACCAGCGCCAGGCACTCGGCGACACGTCTGGCAATGGCCTCGGCGCTGCGGCCGCCGTGGATGCGCAGAGGGAAGGCCACGTTGTCGGCCACGGTGGCGTTCTGCAGCAGGTTGAACTGCTGGAAGATCATGCCGATGTTCTGCCGCGCCGCGCGCAGCTCGCGCCGGGATAGCGCGGTAAGTTCGCTGCCGGCGACCGTGACGGTGCCGGTATCCGGCAATTCCAGCAGGTTGACGAGCCGCAGCAGCGTGGACTTGCCGGCGCCGCTGCGGCCGGCGATGCCGAAGATCTCGCCGGCGCCGATGTCGAGCGACACCCCGCGCACGGCCGGCACGCTGTGCTTGCGGTCGATGCGGAAAGCCTTGGCGACGTCGCGCAAGCGGATCAGCGGCGGGGGAATGTCAGTCAATGCGTTCATCACGAATAGGCCGTCGGTGCCGGCAGCGTGCCGTCCAGCGCGTAGCGACCCAGGTCGCGGTATTTGTAGTCGATCGGGTCGTGCAGCGTGTGCACGCGCACGTTGCGCCAGTAGCGGTCGAAGCCGAAGCGGGCCGACGTGGCGCGCGCACCCGTGAGCTCGAACAGCTGGTTGCTGATGTCGATGCCGGCGCGGTGCGACAGCACTTTCGCTTCGGCCACGCCCACGGCCAGCTCGCCCCGTTCCTGCAGCGTCACGTCGGCCGCCCGGCGGAACAGCCGCTCCAGTTCGCGGCCCGCGTGGTCGGCCAGCACCTGGGCCGCGCGCAGCTGCGTCCACAGTTCGCCGTAGCGGTGTTGCACGAACGGGTCGTCGGCCGCGGCCGACACGCCGGAGGCGAACCATGGGCGCGCTTCGTTCACCGTGTAATCGCGCGCCGCCTCGAACGCGCCTTCGGCGATGCCCAGATAGAGATTGGCCATGATCAGCTGCGCCACCTGCGAGCGCAGCGTGGCCTGCGGCGCCGGCACAATGCCGGGCGCCTGCAGCACGAGGCCGGCCGGCAGGTGCACGCCGTCGAAGCGCACCGTGCCGCTGTCGGTCTGCTTCTGGCCGAACGCATCCCAGTCGGCCAGCACGGCCACGCCGGCGGCGCCCGTCGGCAGCACGCCGATCAGCGCCGATTGCGTGGGCTCGTGCCAGGCGGAGACCGTCAGCCAGTCGGAGCCGACGGAGCCGGAGGCGAAACTTTTTATACCGTTTAACACGAAGCCGTCAGCCGTTTCGGTGGCCACCGTGCGGCGGTCCAGCGGGTTCAGAGCGTTACCCCAGAAGATGCCATCGTCGACGGTGGCCTGCAGCAGCCGGCCTTGCTGGGCGCTGCTGCCGTACAGCTGCACGCCGGCCAGCTGCAGGTGGTGGAAGGCGAACACGTGAGCCAGCGCGCTGTCGGCGCGGGCCAGGATACGCACCGCCTGCAAGGTGGTGCCCCAGTCCGCGCCCTGGCCGCCGTGCGCCGTGGGGATCGACAGCGTCAGCAGCCCAGACGCGCGGATCAGCTGCCGCTCGTGGCGGGCATGCCCGCCGGCCTGGTCGCGGGCGACGGCCGTGCGCGCCAGTTCCGCGGCCAGCGCCTGCGCTGTCGCGAGCGGATCCACAGGAGAGATAACCGGGTTGGTGACGTCGAGTGCTGCATTCATGATGGTGCCTGGTGAAGAAAACCAAAGCAGTATTGCGCCCGGCCCGCACCACCGTCCACGAAGAAAACCGCTGTTTCATATGCACGAAAGTCATGTGGAAAAAATCACATATCGAAGTGCGAAACCATTCGTTCCGCGGCGCGGTGCGCTGCCTTAGCCTGAGCGCATCCATCTCCACCTTGATCGAACCCCATGAGCATTCTTCTCATTTCCGGCAGCCCCGCGGTGCCGTCGACGTCCGGCCGCCTGATGGCCCACCTGGGCGACCGGCTGGCCGGCCATGGCCACCCCATCGGGCGCCTGAACGTGCGCGACCTGCCGGCCCGGGCGCTGCTGTCCGCCGATTGCGGCGATGCCGCCGTGCGCGCAGCGCTGGCTGCTGTAGCCGGTGCGCGGGCCGTCATCGTTGCAACGCCCGTCTACAAGGCTTCGTTTGCCGGCGTTTTAAAGGCCTTTCTCGACCTGCTGCCGCAGAACGGCCTGGCCGGCAAGGTGGTGCTGCCCGTCGCCACCGGCGGCAGCCAGTCGCACCTGCTGGCGCTCGATTACGCGCTGCGCCCGGTGCTGCAGGCGCTGGAAGCGGAGCATGTGCTGACCAGTCTCTATGCCACGTCCAGTCAGGTGCAGTGGACGGAGCATGAAGGCATCTTGCTGGCGCCGGAAATCGGCGTGCGCGTGGCCGCCGCCGTGGCTGCGCTGGACAAGGCGCTGGCGCAGCATGCGGGCGAGCCGCTGCCTTCCCCACTGCGCTCGCTGCTCGATTATCCCTACAACACCCAGGCTGCCTGACAGGAGCAACCATGACGCACCAGGACAAACGCGCCGGCCGGCGCCGCACGCTGGAACTGCTGTTTGCCACCGCGATCGCCGGCGCGCTGTCGTCGCAAGCGGGCGCGCAAACGAAAACCACAGTGCGTATCGGCTACCAGAAATACGGCACGCTGACGCTGCTCAAGGGCCGCGGCACGCTGGACAAGCGCCTGGCCGCGCAGGGCGTGGCGGTGCAGTGGACGGAATTCCCGGCCGGCCCGCAGCTGCTGGAAGGGCTGAACGTGGGCAGCATCGACTTCGGCACCGTCGGCGAGGCGCCGCCGATCTTTGCCCAGGCGGCCGGTGCGAACCTGGTGTACGTGGGCTACGAGCCGCCGTCGCCGCACAGCGAGGCGATCGTCGTGCCGAAGGATTCGAAGCTCAAAAGCGTCGCCGAACTGAAAGGCAGGCGCGTGGCGCTGAACAAGGGCTCCAACGTGCACTTCCTGCTGCTGCGCGCGCTGGAGCAGGCGGGCATCGCCTACCAGGATATCCAGACAGTGTTCCTGCCACCGGCCGATGCGCGGGCCGCGTTCGAACGGGGTGCCGTCGATGCGTGGGCGATCTGGGATCCCTTCCTGGCCGCCGCGCAGAAGCAGATCGGTGCCCGCGTGCTGGCCGACGGCAAGGGCCTCGTCGCCAATCACCAGTTCTATCTGGCGTCGCGCACGTGGGCGCAGCAGAATCCCGCGCTGGCCAGGGTGCTGCTCGAAGAGATCGGCAAGGTCGACGACTGGGGCCGCCAGAATCCCAAGGAAGTCGCCGCCATCCTGGCCGCGCAGACGGGCCTCGACGTGCCCGTCGTCGAGCTGGCCGCATCGCGCTACAGCTACGGCGTCAAGCCCGTGTCGCAGGACGTGCTGCGCGAACAGCAGAAGATCGCCGATGCGTTTGCCGGCCTGAAGCTGATCCCGCAACCCATTTCCATCGCCGATGCCGTGCTGGCATCGGCCAATTAGGAGTTCATTATCGTGTCGCTGAATCTGTTCTGGTTCATTCCCACCCATGGTGACAGCCGTTACCTGGGTACCTCGAAGGGTGCGCGCGCCGTCGATGCTGACTACCTCCGGCAGGTGGCCGTCGCGGCCGACACGCTGGGCTACGACGGCGTGTTGCTGCCTACGGGCCGCTCCTGCGAAGATGCCTGGGTAGTCGCATCGTCGCTGATCCACGCCACGAAGCAGTTGAAGTTTCTCGTCGCCGTCCGCCCCGGGCTGTCCACGCCCGGCCTGGCAGTGCGGATGGCGGCGACCTTCGACCGCCTGTCGAACGGGCGCCTGCTGATCAACGTCGTCACCGGCGGCGATCCCCAGGAACTGGAAGCGGACGGACTGCATGCCGACCACGCCACGCGCTACGAGATCTCGGATGAATTCATCCGCATCTGGCGCGGTGCGCTGGCAGGTGGCGATGCGGGTTTCGATTTCGACGGCAAGCACCTGCAGGTGAAGGGCGCCAGGACGCTTTATCCACCCGTGCAGAAGCCTTACCCGCCCTTGTATTTCGGCGGCTCGTCGGCAGCGGCGAGTGCGCTGGCGGCCGAACAGATGGACGTGTACCTGACATGGGGCGAACCGCCCGCGGCGGTGGCGGAAAAGCTGGCCGACATCCGTGCCCGCGCCGCCGAACATGGCCGCACCGTGAAGTTCGGTATCCGGCTGCACGTGATCGTGCGCGAAACAAACGAGGAAGCCTGGCGCGCGGCCGATGAACTGATTTCCCACCTGGACGACGAGGTGATCGCAAAAGCCCAGGCGTCGTTCGCGCGGATGGACTCGGAAGGCCAGCGCCGCATGGCCGCGCTGCACGGCGGCCGGCGCGACCAGCTGGAAGTGTCGCCCAACCTGTGGGCCGGCGTGGGCCTCGTGCGGGGCGGTGCCGGCACGGCGCTGGTCGGCGATCCGGCGACGGTGGTCGAGCGCATCCGCGAATACGAGGCGCTGGGCATCGAGACCTTCATCTTCTCCGGCTATCCGCACCTGGAAGAATCGTACCGCTTCGCCGAACTCGTGTTCCCGCTGCTCGGCAAAGGCAAGGCGCAGGGCGAAGTGTCGATCACTGGCCCGTTCGGCGAAGTGATGGCCAGCGACATCGTGCCGAAGAAGGCGGCGTGATGACGACGGCGCATCCGGCCGTTCCCGCCGCGCTGCTGCCGGTCCGGCCGAATCCATGGCCGCGCGTGCGCCGCGCGCTGGCGCCATGGCTGGTGCCGGCACTGCTGCTGCTGGCGTGGGAAGTGTCGGCGCGTACCGGCTTGCTGTCCAGCCGCATTCTGCCCGAACCGCTGGCGGTGGCGAAAGCCTTCTGGACACTCGCCGCGTCCGGCGAACTGTTCGAGCATCTGCAAACGAGCCTGTGGCGGGCGCTTTCCGGCTTTGCCGTCGGCGCCGGTGCCGGCCTCGCACTGGGGCTTTTGACGGGGAGCTTCCGCACGGCGGAAACGCTGCTCGACACGACGCTGCAGATGGTCCGCAACATCCCCGCGCTGGCGCTGATCCCGCTGGTGATCCTGTGGTTCGGCATCGACGAGAGCGCAAAGCTGTTCCTGCTGGCCGTTGGCGTGTTCTTCCCGGTGTACCTGAATACCTTCCACGGTATCCGCGCCACCGATGCGGGCCTCGTCGAGATGGCGCGCAGCTATGGGTTGCGCGGCTGGCCGTTGTACCGGGACGTGATCCTGCCGTCGGCGCTGCCGGCTATCCTCGTCGGCGTGCGGTTTTCGCTGGGCCTCGTGTGGGTGCTGCTGATCGTGGCCGAAACCATCTCCGCACAGGCGGGCATCGGCTACATGACGATGAACGCCCGCGAATTCCTGCAGACGGACGTCGTACTGGTGGGGATCCTGCTGTACGCGATCCTCGGCAAGCTGGCCGACCTCGTCGCCCGCACGCTGGAGCGCCGGCTGCTGCGCTGGAATCCGGCCTATCATTGAAGGTAAAGCCATGCTGCAAGCGACCATTCCCATCGATTCCGAACTGTTCGCGTTCGCGCCCGAGCCGGTCGAACGCCCTGTGCGCCGGCCGCTGCAACGGCACGGCGTGGACGTCAATATCCACGCGCTGAGCAAGTCGTTCGGCACGCGCCGCGTACTCGATGGCATCGGCCTGGACCTGCGGGCCGGCGAGTTCGTCGCGATCGTCGGCCGCAGCGGCTGCGGCAAGAGCACGCTGCTGCGCGCCATCGCAGGACTGGACGGCATCGATGCCGGCCGCGTAGCGATTGCCGACGATGCGGCGCTGAGAATGATGTTCCAGGAGCCGCGGCTGCTGCCATGGAAGACGGTGCAGCAGAACGTGGCACTGGGCCTGGCGCGGGGCTCGTCCGCCGCCATCGGCGCATTGGGTGCCGTCGGCCTGGCCGATCGCGCCGACGCGTGGCCGGGGCAGCTGTCCGGCGGGCAGCGGCAGCGTGTGGCGCTGGCCCGCGCGCTCGTCCACGAACCGGCCCTGCTGCTGCTGGACGAGCCGCTCGGCGCGCTCGATGCGCTGACCCGCATCGAGATGCAGCAGCTGATCGAATCGCTGTGGCGCCAGCGGGGCTTTACCGCCATGCTGGTGACGCACGACGTGCAGGAAGCGGTGGCGCTGGCCGACCGCGTGCTGCTGATCGACGAAGGGCGCATCACGCTCGATCTGGCCGTTGATCTGCCGCGGCCGCGCATGCGGGGCAATCCTGCGTTTGCGGCGCTCGAAGAGAAGCTGTTGGCGCGGTTGCTGAGGCGGTGATCGGGGACTGTCCCCTCGGTCGGGAGTGTAGTTGCATTTGACTTTAGTTGAAGACACGGAGACTGCAACCCCGGGGACAGGCCCCTGCGGGGACAGTCCCCAGCCCCCCACCCCGGTGCCCATCTTCATCCCCCTTTGGAGGATGGGAATCGGGCCGCGCGCCCGTTATGATTCTTCCATCGCGTTTTGCCTTACTATCGATGTTTTCGATAGTAAAGCGGTAAATTTTCCGTTTTACTTCTCCGTGGACCAACCGCCATAATGCCGACACTGTTACATCAACTGGAGAGTAATACATGAAAAAACTGATCGCCTTTGCACTGGCCGCCGGCCTGTCCGCTTCCGTCTTCGCCGCACCGGAAACCTATGTGCTGGATAACACGCACTCGTTCTCCCGTTTCGCCTACAGCCACTTCGGCTACTCGACGCAGGAAAGCCGTTTCGACAGCACCAACGGCAAGATCACGCTGGACCGCGCCGCCAAGACGGGTTCGGCCGACATCACGATCGACACCAAGTCGGTGAACACGGGTTCGACGCTGTTCAACAGCCACATCCAGGGTGAAGACTTCCTCGACACGGCCAAGTTCCCGACGATCACGTTCAAGTCCACCAAGTTCGTGTTCAGCGGCGACAAGCTGGCCACCGTCGACGGCAACCTGACGATCAAGGGCATCACCAAGCCCGTGTCGCTGAAAGTGACGTCGTTCCAGTGCATGCCGCACCCGATGGCCAAGAAGGACGCCTGCGGCGCCAACGCCACCACGACGATCAAGCGCACCGAGTTCAACGCCGGCAAATATGCTCCCCACGTTTCCGATGACGTGACCCTGACCTTCGCGATCGAAGCCATCAAGGAGTAAGCCGCCAGGGAGCATCGGCCGGCAGATTTTTTCGTAGTACCACAAAGGAAGAAGAATGAAGCGACTGATGCTCAGCGCCGCCATGATGGCGGCCAGCTTAAACACGGCCCTCGCCACCGATCTGATCGTCACCAACGCCAAGGTGGCGACGATGGTCAAGGAGGGCCGGTTCGACCAGGCCGTCGCCATCGACGGCGGCCGCATCCAGGCCACCGGCAGCAATGCCCGGATCCTCAAGCTGAAGACCGCGAACACGCAGGTCATCGACGCCGGCGGCCGCACGGTCATCCCCGGCCTGAACGACTCCCACCTGCACGTGATCCGCCAGGGCCTCAGCTACAACGCCGAGCTGCGCTGGGATGGTGTCACGTCGCTCAAGCGCGCCTTGCAGATGCTGAAGGAGCAGGCCGCGCGCACGCCGGAAGGACAGTGGGTCAAGGTGGTCGGCGGTTGGAACGAATACCAGTTCGACGAAAAGCGCCTGCCCACGCTGGCCGAAATCAACGAGGCCGTGCCCGACAAGCCCGTGTTCATCCTGTACCTGTACGGCCTGGGCTTCCTGAACAAGAAGGGCATCGACGTTCTCGGCTACGACAAGAACACGCAGTACAAGGAAGGCGTGGTGGAGCTGGGCGCCGACGGCAAGCCGACCGGCCTGCTGGTCGCCAAGCCGAATGCGCTGATCCTCTACAGCACCCTCGCGAAAACCGGCACGCTGCCGCGCGAGCAGCAGCTGAACTCCACCGTGCAGTATTACCGCGAACTGAACCGCCTCGGCCTGACCAGCGCGATCGACGCGGGCGGCGGCGGCCAGGCTTACCCGGACGATTACGCCGTCAGCCTGGAGCTGGCGAAGGACGGCAAGCTGACCGTCCGCACCTCTTATTATCTGTTCGCGCAGAAGCCGGGCAAGGAGCTGGAAGACTACCAGCGCTGGCTGACGCTGACCAAGCCGGACAAGAACGAACACCAGTTCTACGCGAACGGCTACAACACCGAGGGCGGCGGCGAGAACCTCGTGTGGAGCGCGGCCGACTTCGAGAACTTCCTCGAACCCCGTCCGGAACTGCCGCCGCAGATGGAAGGCGAGCTGGAACCCGTGCTGCGGCTGCTGGTGAAGAACCGCTGGCCGTTCCGCATTCACGCGACATACGGCGAGTCGATCGATCGCGACCTGGCCGTCATCGAGAAGGTCAACCAGGACATGCCATTGAACGGCCTGCGCTGGTTCTTCGACCACGCCGAGACGATCAGCGATGCGCAACTGGCGCGGGTGAAAAAGCTGGGCGGCGGCATCGCCGTGCAGGACCGCATGTACTTCCAGGGCGAAGCGTACTGGAAGCGCTACGGCGCGCAGACGCGCCAGATGCCGCCGATCCGCAAGATGCTGGACATGCAGATCCCCGTTGGCCTGGGTACCGATGGCACGCGCGTGTCGAGCTACGGACCGTGGCCGTCGATCTACTGGGCCGTCACGGGCAAGACGGCAGGCGGGCTGCAGATCTGGCAGGGCAGGGACGTGCTGTCGCGCTACGAGGCGCTGAAGCTGATGACGCAGGGCAGTGCGTGGATGAGCGGCGAGGAAAAGCTCAAAGGCACGCTGGCGAAAGGCCAGTATGCCGACCTGGTGATCCTGCCGCAGGATTACTTCAGCATGCCGGTGGACGGCATCCGCAACCTGGAGTCGGCACTGACGATCGTCGCCGGCAAGGTGGTGTACGCCAGCGACGCGTTCCCGCAATATGCGCAACCGGTGCCGCCCGTGCTGCCGGAATGGAGCCCCGTGAAGTACTACGGCGGCTACCAGAACAAGTGAGGCGGCCATGCTGAAGAAACTGATCGGCCCGGCCACGCCGGACCTGGGCCTGCTGTACACGCGCCTGGCCGGCGCCGCGCTGCTGCTGTGGGTGCATGGCCTGCCGAAGCTGCTGCACTGGCAGCACGAGCTGGCCCATATCGAGGACCCGCTGCACCTGGGCGGCGGCGTGACGCTGGCCTGCGCGCTGTTTGCCGAAGTGGTGTGTCCGCTGCTGGTCGCCATCGGCCTGTTCACGCGGCTGGCCAGCCTGCCCGTGCTGTTCCTGCTGCTCGTGTCGATGGTGCTGGTGCATCCGGACTGGACGATCGAGCAGGGCCAGTTCGGCTGGCTGCTCATCATCGTGTTCGGCACGCTGGCGCTGGGCGGTGGTGGACGCTACTCGGTGGATGCCCGGCTGCGGCCCGCCTGAGCGGCCCGGTTCAGCCGCCGCCGATGCCTTCCTGGATCGTGCCGCTGCCGCCGCAGTTCGGGCACGGCTTGCCGTCCTGCTTGCCGCTGCCGTGGCAGGCGGGGCAGACATCCTCACCGCTGCCGGGCGTGCCAGGCGGCGCTTCGTCGCCGGGATTGAGGGGTGTATTCATTGCAGCCTCCTTGTCGTGAAGGCCAGCATAGCGCCAGTATGCGCCCGCTACAGGGCGCCAGCTAACACTGCGCGGCAGGCGAACCGCTTGACATTGCGGGATGGTCGCCGATACTCCTGTGGGAGGTGGCGCGTATTGCGCCGCCTCAAAGTCTGATAACCACCTTTACCGACAGGGATAGCGATGGCAGCCACCGAACCGTCTCAGCCCGTCCGCATCGTCTTGCGGACCAACCGTGTGCACAGCGATATCGTCGATCATGCCGTCCAACTGCAGCAGCGCGCGGGCTCGGTTTGCGCGCTGGAATACCTGCGCGCGTACAGCATCCTGCCCCATGTGATCCGGCGCGTGCTGCTGCATCCGGAGTTGCGGCGCGGTCCAGGAGACCCGACGGTTATGCACAAAAATTAGTAAATAGAAAACGCTGCGATTATTTTCGCGGCCCGGCCAGCCTGCCACCCATGGGCTCGTAAGTCATTGATTTCATTAGGCTGCCTGGCTGCCCGTTGAACGGGCAATTTAAGGAAAATGGCGTCGTTGAGGGCGGTCCACGTTGTCAAGTGGGCGTTATCAACAAAGTTATCCCCAGGCTGTGTGGATATTTCAAAAAACGCTTTAGTTTCCACCACTTAGCGAGCACTGCTGTAGAGCGGGCGGCACGATCCGGGCAGCTTGGGCGACGATGACGGCATGATCGAGGCTGTATGCCTGTACAGTGTTATTCCTTGTTGGCGGGGTAGACCTGACCCGTGATCGTGAAGTCGCCCGGCGCCTCGCCCGGCATGGCCTGCACCTTGACCAGTGCGGGCGGCTCCGGCAGGTTGACCTGGCCAACCCAGTTGCGCCCCTCGCGGACGGCGGCGAGCGCCTCACGCAGCGGCACGCCGATCACATCGCGTTCGGCCTCGGCCTGGCGGATGCGCCGGTCCGCCTCGCACAGGCTGTGATAACCGCGCAGCGACGCGATCACCGTGGTGAACAGCTTGCGGGTGGTCAGGTCCGTCTTGCACCAGAAATCGTTGATGTCGTAGTCGAGGATGATGCTGTGCTCGAGCGCCTGGCCCGGCTGGCCCGTGCGCAGCACGATGCGCACCAGCTGGTTGTGCAGCTCGTCGCGGATGCGGGTGGCCACCTTCAGGCCGGCATCCGTCGTTTCCATGATCACGTCCAGCAGCACGAGCGCCACGTCGTCGTTGCTGCGCAGCGCCGTCAGCGCTTCCTCGCCGCTGTAGGCATGCAGGAAGGACAGGCGCCGGCCCATGAAGCAGGCATTGCTGAGGGAGAATTTGGTGACGACATGGACGTCCACGTCGTCGTCGACGATCAGCACCTTCCACGGCGGCGGGCCGGCCGGAGCCTGCGGGTCGGGAGCAGGGACTTCGTCTTCTATCATCCAGCCTTCGCTGGCGTCGTCATTGACTTGCATAGTTCGCTCGCTGGAACGGTTAAGAGTGACACTATTCCTCGGCAGCATTTTTGTAAAGGTTGGGGATGTAACGTGCAGACCCCCGGCCACTGCGAAAATATATTTTCAACCGGTGGCGCGGCCGTGTCCGGCGCCGCTGAACCGGGCTGTAAGTGCTTGATTTTACAGCCGCAAATTTTTGCCTGCGGAACGGGCATTTTGTTGAGACCCGCAGCCCGACTGGCTCTCCGGGCTGTCAAGCCCCCGTTGTCCACACTGTTATCCACAAAGGTAGTGGATAAGTAAAAAATAAGCTTTAAAAACTTCCGCTTAGCAAGCTTCCTTCATGCGGATTCCAGAGCCGCCAGCGTCAGGCGTGCGTCAACCGTTGTAATTCTGCAAGGAAACGTTGGCAGGCGACGCCCGGCGGCCAGGGTTCCCATGGCGTGCCGCCGTAGACGGCGACCAGCGGATCCTCGTTCAGCGGCTCGATCCTGATCTTCAGTGTATGCCGCACTTCGGCGTGCGACCAGCCGACGGCATGCACCGCCTCGCTGGCGGCGGCCAGCCGGTCGGCGCGCTTGTGGACGAGGTAGTCGCGCCCCGTCCAGGCCGGCAGGCCGTAGCGCAGGAAGACGGCCCGTTCCAGCCGCTGCGTCAGGTCGCGGAAGGCGTCGCCAAGAAAGGGTTTCAGGACCGAGATGCAGTCGAAGCCCAGCAAACCCTCCTCGGCATCGTGCAGCAACTCGCGCAGCAGCGTGACGGAATCGGGCTCCACCGGCGACGCCAGGCGGCGCAGGTGCATCACGGTCAGCGAATGCTGGGCCACGGACAGCGGCAGCGGCCACGCCGAGTGGCCGCCCCAGCGGTAGGTGCGGGCCAGGCCCAGCGCCAGGTCGGCGTCTTCCCAATCGAACGGGGTGGGATCGAGCAGGTCCAGGCGTTTGCCGGATGGCATGCGGACCCAGGCGCGGGTGGTGCCGGGCGTCTGAGCAGGTTTCATGCCGCTATGGTACTGCTAACGCGGCGTGCCGGTGCGCACGGGCTGCGCCCCGATGTCGAAGCGGATTTCCATGGCGTCCTGCACGGCCATCGCGCCGCCCAGCACGGAAAACGGCACCAGGCCGAAGTCGGTCTGGTGGATGACCACGGTGCCGCGCGCGACGAGCCCGGCGGGCGTGGCATCGAGCGTGGCGGGGATCGTGTAGCGCTTCGTCACGCCGTGCAGCGTGATGTCGGTCTGCAGCGCGGCCGCGGTGCGCTGGATGCGCACCTGCACCCAAGGATAGTGCTCCGCATCGAGCACCTTCGTCAGCATGTTGACGCGGGTGCCGGCAATCGCGTCCGGCGAAGGCTGCGTGGCGAGGCCGGCCGCGGTGCGCAGCGCCGCTTCGTCGACCGTCATCTCGTCGAGCCGGAAGCGCAGCGCGGCGCGCCCGGTGGCCGGCGACGCGTAACCCTCGATGCGGCGGGCCGCCACCACGTGGTCGTGGCCAAGCCGGGCCAGCGCGCCGCCGCGGCGCACGGTGATGGCGATCAGCGCATCGTCGGCCACCTGCAGCACGCCGGCCGTACCGGGTCGGACGAATTCGGCGAACAGGCTGTCCGGCGCCGTGGCAGCGGCGGGCACTGGCGGAGGCGGGGGCGCCACGGTGCAGGAGACCAGCAGCGCTGCGGCAGCGGCCGCGCCCAGTATCGTTCGGCAGATGTGAAGGTGGGCGAGGATGTCGGCGCTCCGCTGGTTCGTTTCTATGGTGTCATCGGCACGTCATCTGGACGTGAGAAGATGCTTCTGCTCTTTCAAATCTCTCCCGATTTGAATCCCTTCACCCGTGCCCGTGGCGCGGGTTTTTTTTGCCTGCGCGGCGCTGTCGTCCAGCCGGAACTGGCGCACCACCTGGGCCAGGCTGGCCGCTTCTTCCTGCATCGATGCCGCCGCGGCGGCCGCTTCTTCCACCAGTGCGGCATTCTGCTGCGTCACATTGTCCATGTGCGTGACGGCCGTGTTGACCTGCTCGATGCCGGCCGACTGTTCGTCGCTGGCGGTGCGGATCTCCGCCATGATAGCCGTTACGCGGCCGACGCTCTGCACGACTTCGTGCATCGTCGCGCCGGCCTGTTCGACGAGGCGGCTGCCCGCGCCCACCTGGCCGACGGAATCGTCGATCAGCGCCTTGATCTCGCGTGCCGCGGCGGCGCTGCGCTGGGCCAGCGTGCGCACCTCGCCGGCCACCACCGCGAAGCCGCGGCCCTGTTCGCCGGCGCGGGCCGCTTCGACCGCCGCATTCAATGCCAGGATATTGGTCTGGAAGGCGATGCCGTCGATGACGCCGATGATGTCGACGATCTTCTTCGACGACGCATTGATGGCGCCCATCGTGTCGACCACCTGGGCGACGACGGCGCCGCCACGGGCTGCCACGTCCGATGCGCTCTGCGCCAGCTGGTTGGCCTGGCGGGCGTTGTCGGCATTCTGGCGGACGGTGGCGGTCAGTTCTTCCATCGAGCTGGCCGTCTCCTCGATATTGCTGGCCTGTTCCTCGGTGCGGTTCGACAGGTCCTGGTTGCCGGTGGCGATCTCCGTCGATGCGGCGGCGATGTGCTCGGCGCCGGTGCGCACCTGGCCCACGACGGCCGACAGGTTTTCGCTGATGCCGTTCATGGCCCGCGTCAGCTTGGCGATTTCATCTTCGCCGCGCACGGCGAGGCGCACCGTCAGGTCGCCCGACGCGATCTGCGTCGCGGCCCGTTCCACTTCGCCCAGCGGCCTGGTGACATAGCGGCGCACGCCCCAGTACAGCAGCACGGAGAAGACGATCAGCGCAACCAGGCCCAGCACGATGTAGCGGTTGCGCAGCTGCGTGGCTTCGGCCGTGATTTCATCGACATACGTGCCGCCGGCAATCACCCAGTTCCAGTTCTTGAAGTAGGTGTAGGCGGCCAGCTTGTCGCGTGCGCCCGATTCGTCCGGGTTGATCCACGCGTAGCGGATCGTGCCGTTCTTCTTGTCCAGCATTTCGCGGATGTAGGCGCGGCCGTCGGCATCCTGGTTTTCCAGGATGATCTTGCCTTCCATTTTCGGATGCACGACCAGCTTGCCCAGGTTGGCGCCCGGCGCCGCGTTCAGCACGTAGAAATAGCCCGTGGTGCCGACCTTGATCGACTTGATGCGCTCGCTCAGCGTGGCCATCTCGTGCGACACGTCGACGCCCACGTACAGCACGCCGATGATCTTGCCGGCCGCATCGCGGATCGGGTCGTAGCGGGTGATGAACTGCTTGCCGAACAGCGTGGCCAGGCCGGTGTAGCTCTGGCCCGCGCGCAGCAGCGCGTAGCCGGGGTGGGCGCGGTCCAGCGTGGTGCCGATGGCGCGGCTGCCGTCTTCCTTCTTCACCGACGTGGTCACGCGGACGAAGTCTTCGCCGCTGGCGGCGAACACGGTGGCGGTGGCGCCGCTTTGCGCGGTAAAACGGTCGGGGATGGCGAAATCGTTGTTCAGCACCGTGCTGCCGTTGCGCAGCGTCGGCGTGGCCTTGCCGGCCACGTCGATCGTGGCCGCCGTGTCGAGCGCGAATTCGCCGTCGAAGGCGGCGGCCAGCACGCGGGCGAAGCTGTTTGCTTCGCTGGTGACGGCCGTGTCGAACATCTCGACCATGTTCTTCACACCGGTCAGCTCCCGGTCGACGCTGCCCACGGCGCGTTCCTCCAGCAGCCGGCCGGTACTGATGCTGATCGTGACGATCAGGGCGGCGAGGATCGCGCTCAGCAGCGCGAAGGTCAGCACCGTGATGCGGGTGCCGACACTCCAGCCGCGTGGATTGATTGTGGCGTTTTTCATTTTTGAGCGGGGCGTTCGGTAATTAGAACCGCGTATTTTAACGGCAGCGCGGCGCTTTGCTATTAAGTAGAACTACGGATGGTTAAGGCTGCATTGCGACGCCGGGTTTCATTTGTTTAATGAAGTTCTAAGCCTGCCCCGGGGAATTGCTGGCAAAGTGTAACCCGTAGCGCGCAATCGATGTTGCGCGTCAGGTTGCCGGATTCCTCAAATCCGGCACAGTTTCATACGGCCGCATGCCTTTGTTTCAACGCGGGATTCGGCCGGCCCCTTGAGAAATCCCCGCGCTCTCGATTGAAAGCGTTTTGACCGGTCCCCTCCTCAGATTGCGGCCGGTTTTTTTTTTGCTTTCATTATTTTCCATCCGGCTCTGTTGTTTTCCTGACGTCTTCAATTCGCGCCTATGCATTATCTTACAGGCGAGACAATATATTCACGCCCGGCTTTCCCATTCCGTTAAAGGCGAGGCAATAATACAGGCTGTCCGATTATCCAGGGAGCTGCCACGCATGAAACTTTATACCAGCGCCAGGGCGCCCAATCCCCGCCGGGTGGCCATGTTCGCCGCCGAAAAAGGCATCGTTCTCGACGAACAGCAGGTGGACCTGAACGGGGGCGGCCACCGCACGCCCGATTTCCTGGCCCGCAACCCGCTGGGCCGCGTGCCCGTGCTGGAACTGGACGACGGCCGCACGCTGTCCGAAACGCGGGCCATCTGCACGTGGCTGGAAGGCGTGCATCCGGAGCCGAACCTGATGGGCGTGGATTTCGCCGAGCGGGCCTTCATCGAGATGGCCGACCGGCGCATGGAACTGCACCTGTTCGCGCCGATCGCCCACTGCGTGCGGCATACGCATCCCGGGCTGGCGGTGCTGGAGCCGCAGCAGTTCGCCGATTTCGGCACGGCGCAGGGCGCGGTGATGCGCGACACGGCGCGCTGGCTCGATGGCGTGCTGGCCACGCAGCCTTATGTGGCGGGCGAGCGCTTCACGATTGCCGACATCACGGCATTCTGCGCGCTGGAGTTCGCGCGGGGGCTCATGCGGTTTCGGCCCGGGCAGGAGGGATTTGCGCATTTGCAGGCGTGGCGGGACAGGATGGCGGAGCGGCCGACGGCAAGGGCGGGGATGTAGGGGACTGTCCCCGCA
>DKJA01000179.1:0-37870 GCA_002454505.1 Oxalobacteraceae bacterium UBA6704 | reverse complement strand
GACTGTCCCCGCAGGGGCCTGTCCCCGGGGTTGCTTGTCTGTTTGCGTGCCGCCAACGTCAACTTCAACCCCGGGGACAGTCCCCAGAGTCCCCGGCTAACTGATGCGCTTGTACCACGGCTGGGCGACGATCATCTGCTGATAGTGCCCGGCCAGCCGGTCGCCGGCATCGAGCTCGCGGTCGATGCCGGCCGCGCCCAGCACGGCCAGGCTGTCGTGGAACAGCTGCAGCACGCGGCGGCGCAGCAGCGGGCCGAAGTCGGGCAGGGCGCGGCGGCACACGATCAGCTGGAATTCGTTGAACGACGCATCCGTCACCAGGTTGTACTGGGCCCACGTGATGCGGCTGCGCAGCTGCGGCACGGGCACCATGCGGCCGTTCTCCGGCTGGAAGTACTCGGACAGCCGCCCGCTGCCGCCGGCCTGTTCGTAGCTGCGCTGGTAGTCGCCCATCTTTTCCGGCGGCAGCGACGCATTCAGCGCCTCGTCCAGCAGGTCGTCGGTGGGCACCGTCGCATAGATTTCCGTGCGCCACAGCAGCTGGCGTTCGGCCAGCAGCACGGCCACCGTCCACGCCTGTTCCGCGCCGGCGCAGTCGGCCAGCCACACCTTCGGCAGCGGCGCGCCGGGCAGACACTGTTCGGCCACCGCCAGCAGTTGCAGCGCTTCCTGCGGATCGTCGAACATCGTGGCCGGCGGCACGCCCAGCGCGCGCAGCAGCGCGGCGGCCGTGTCGACATCGTGCAGCACGCGGTCCTGCAGCTGCGACAGCGTGTCCAGCCCGCGCCGCGCCGCCAGCGCGGCCAGCTTGCGTTTCAGGATGGCCCGCTCGTGGGTGCGGAAATCGAAGCCGAAGCGCTGCACCACCGCTTCGAGCAGCAGCTCCAGTTCCAGCGCCTCCACCTCGGGTTCGGCCGTGCGGCGCGTTTCGTCGAGAGGCATGACGGACTCCTCCCGCATCAGTGCAGCCAGACGCGCATCAGCGACAGCAGCTGCGCCACGTCCACCGGTTTGGTGATGTAGTCGGAAGCGCCGGCGGCGATGCACTTGTCGCGGTCGCCCTTCATCGCCTTGGCCGTCAGCGTGATGATCGGCAGCGTGCGGAATTTCGGGATGCGGCGAATGGCTCGCATCGTGTCGTAGCCGTCCATCTCCGGCATCATGATGTCCATCAGGACGATCTCGATGGTCGGGTCGCGCTCCAGCACCTCGATGCCGTCGCGGCCGTTCTCGGCAAACAGTACCTGCATCTGCTGGCGCTCGAGCAGCGACGACAGCGCGAAGATGTTGCGCAGGTCGTCGTCGACGATCAGCACCTTGCGGCCGGCCAGGCCGGAGTCCAGCGCATGCACCTGTTCCAGCATGCGGCGCTGCGCTTCCGGCAGGCTGGCCTGCGAGCGGTGCAGGAACAGCGCCGTCTCGTCCAGCAGGCGCTCCGGCGAGCGGGCATCCTTGATGACGATGGTCTTCGCGTAGCGTTTCAGCTTCGCCACCTCGCGGCGGTTCAGTTCCTTGGCCGTGTTGATCACCACCGGCAGGTCGCGCAGCTTGATGTCCTTGCCGATGATGTCGAGCAGGTCGAAGCCGGAGATGTCGGGCAGCGTCAGGTCCAGCACCATGCAGTCGAAGTGGCTGGTGCGCAGTGCCGTCAGCGCTTCCTGGCCCGTGCCGACGGCCTGGATGTCCACGTCGGTGGCGCCGATCAGCGCCACGATCGAGTCGCGCTGGCCTTCCTCGTCGTCGACGACCAGCAGGCTGCGCTTGCCGCCCATCAGGAACTTCTGGATGCGCGTGAACTGCTCCTGCAGCGCTTCCTTGCCCACCGGTTTGTGCATGAACGAGATCGCGCCCGTGCGCAGCGCGCGTTCCCGTTCGCCGGAACCGGACATCACGTGCACCGGGATGTGGCGCGTGCTCGGGTCGCGCTTCAGGCGGTCCAGCACCGTGAAGCCGTCGATGTCCGGCAGGTCCAGGTCCAGCAGGATCGCCGACGGCAGGTAGTCGCGCGTCAGCGACAGCGCCGAATCGCCCTGGTGGGTGACGATGCCCTTGAAGTTCTTCTCGCGGGCGAAGTCCAGCACGATCTTGGCGAAGCGTTCGTCGTCCTCGATGATCAGCACGGACGGGTCGCCCGGCGCCGTCAGGCCCCGGTCGTCCGACGTGCCGCCGTAGTCTTCCGGATCGGCATCCAGTTCGGCCAGCGCGGCGCTGTTGCCGTTGTCGTCGGCCAGCTGCGCCGTGTAGACGACCTTCGGCAGCGGCGGCAGCGCACGCAGCGCCGCGGCAGGGCGGGGCTGCTCGTAGTTGACGAAGCCGGAACGGTTATACGGCAGGAACAGCGTGAACGTGGAGCCGCTGCCGACGGTGGATTCGACGCGGATCTCGCCGCCCAGCAGCCGCGCCAGCTCGCGCGAAATCGACAGGCCCAGGCCCGTGCCGCCGTACTTGCGGGCGGTCGAGCCGTCGGCCTGCTGGAACGCTTCGAAGATCAGCTGCAGCTTGTCGCCGGCGATGCCGACGCCCGTGTCGGTGACGGAGAACGCCAGCACCGCATCGGCATTGGCCAGGCTCGGATTGTCCTGGCTCCAGCCCTGGTCGACCAGGCCGATCGACAGCGCCACCTGGCCGTGCGACGTGAACTTGAACGCGTTCGACAGCAGGTTCTTCAGCACCTGCTGCAGGCGCGTGGTATCCGTCATCAGCGAGGCCGGCAGGTTTTCTTCCAGCTGCACCGAGAAGCCCAGGTGCTTGGCTTCGGCCATGTGGCGGAAGGTGCGGTCCACGTAGTTGCGCAGGTTGCCGAAGCGGTATTCGGAGACGTCCAGCGTGACGGTGCCCGATTCGATCTTCGACAGGTCGAGAATGTCGTTGATCAGCGTCAGCAGGTCGGAGCCGGAGCCGTGGATGGTCTTGGCGAACTCCACCTGCTTGCCCGACAGGTTGCCCTCCGGGTTGTCGCCCAGCTGCTGCGCAAGGATCAGCAGGGAATTGAGCGGCGTGCGCAGCTCGTGCGACATATTGGCCAGGAACTCGGACTTGTATTTCGACGACAGCGCCAGCTGCGTGGCCTTTTCCTCCAGCGCCAGCTTGGCCTGTTCCACCTCGCGGTTCTTGCGTTCCACCTCGATGTTCTGGTCGGACAGCAGCCGCGCCTTTTCCGCCAGCTCCTGGTTGGTCTGCTGCAGTTCCTGCGCCAGCGACTGCGACTGCGTCAGCAGCGATTCGGTGCGGCTATTGGCCTCGATCGTGTTCAGCACCACGCCGATCGATTCCATCAGCTGGTCGAGGAAGGACAGGGGGGTTTCCGTGAAGCGGTCCAGCGAGGCGATTTCAATCACCGCTTTCACCTGCTGCTCGAACAGGATCGGCAGCACGACGATGTTCGTCGGCGGCGCCGAGCCCAGGCCGGAACTGACGACGATGTAGTCGCGCGGCACATCGGTCAGCCAGATGCGCGACTTCTCCAGCGCGCACTGGCCGACAAGGCCTTCGCCAGGCAGGAAGGACGTGGGCAGCTTGCGGCTGGACCGGTAGCCGTAGCTGGCGATCATGCGCAGCCGCGCGTCGTCCAGCTGCGAGTCCATCATGTAGAACACGCCGTGGTGGGCCGACACGAGCGGCGCCAGCTCGGACAGGATCAGTTTCGTCACCGCCTGCAGGTCGCGCTGGCCCTGCAGCAGCCGCGTGAAGCGCGCCAGGTTGGTCTTCAGCCAGTCCTGCTGCGCATTCTTCTGCGTGGTTTCCTTCAGGTTGCGGATCATCTCGTTGATGTTGTCCTTCAGGTAGGACACCTCGCCACGCGCTTCCACCTGGATCGAGCGGGACAGGTCGCCCCGCGTCACGGCGGTGGCCACTTCGCCGATGGCGCGCATCTGGTTGGTCAGGTTGGCCGCAAGCTGGTTGACGTTCTCCGTCAGGTCCTTCCACGTGCCCGCCACGCCCGGTACGTTGGCCTGGCCGCCCAGTTTCCCCTCGGTGCCCACCTCGCGCGCCACGCGCGTCACTTCCGATGCGAACGACGACAGCTGGTCGACCATCACGTTGATGGTGTCCTTCAGTTCGAGGATCTCGCCTTTCACGTCCACCGTGATTTTCTTCGACAGGTCGCCCCGCGCCACGGCCGTGGTCACCGCCGCGATGTTACGCACCTGGCCCGTCAGGTTCGATGCCATGAAGTTGACGTTGTCCGTCAAGTCCTTCCACGTGCCGCCGACACCCGGCACGTAAGCTTGTCCACCCAGTTTGCCTTCCGTACCCACCTCGCGCGCCACGCGCGTCACTTCGGATGCAAACGACGACAGCTGGTCCACCATCACGTTGATGGTGTTCTTCAGTTCGAGGATCTCGCCCTTGACGTCCACCGTGATCTTCTTCGACAGGTCGCCGTTCGCCACGGCGGTCGTTACCTCGGCGATGTTGCGCACCTGGCCCGTCAGGTTGCCGGCCAGCTGGTTGACGTTTTCCGTCAGGTCCTTCCACGTGCCCGCCACGCCCGGCACATTGGCCTGGCCGCCCAATTTACCCTCGGTGCCGACTTCGCGCGCCACACGCGTCACTTCCGAGGCAAAGGAGTTCAGCTGGTCGACCATCACGTTGATGGTGTTCTTCAGCTCCAGAATCTCGCCTTTCACGTCCACCGTGATCTTCTTCGACAGGTCGCCGTTTGCCACGGCCGTCGTCACGTCGGCGATGTTGCGCACCTGGCCCGTCAGGTTGCCCGCCATCGAGTTCACCGAGTCGGTCAAGTCCTTCCACGTGCCGGCCACGCCTTTCACCTGCGCCTGGCCGCCCAGTTTCCCTTCCGTGCCGACTTCGCGCGCCACGCGCGTGACCTCGGATGCAAACGACGACAGCTGGTCCACCATCACATTGATGGTGTTCTTCAGTTCGAGGATCTCGCCCTTGACGTCCACCGTGATTTTTTTCGACAGGTCGCCGTTCGCCACGGCGGTGGTCACCGCCGCGATGTTGCGCACTTGGCCCGTGAGGTTCGACGCCATGAAGTTCACGTTATCGGTCAAGTCCTTCCACGTGCCGCCGACGCCGGGCACATAGGCCTGGCCGCCCAGCTTCCCTTCGGTGCCCACCTCGCGGGCCACCCGCGTGACCTCGGATGCGAAGGAGCGCAGCTGGTCCACCATCACGTTGATGGTGTCCTTCAGCTGCAGGATCTCGCCGCGCACGTCCACCGTGATCTTTTTCGACAGGTCGCCGTTCGCCACGGCCGTCGTCACCTCGGCGATGTTGCGCACCTGCGAAGTCAGGTTGCCTGCCATCGAGTTGACGGAGTCCGTCAAGTCCTTCCACGTGCCGGCCACGCCTTTCACTTGCGCCTGCCCGCCGAGTTTGCCTTCGGTGCCGACCTCGCGCGCCACGCGCGTCACTTCGGAGGAGAACGACAGCAGCTGTTCCACCATCGTGTTCGCCGTCGTCGCCGCGCGGAGATACTGGCCTTTCAGCGGATGGCCATCGACTTCCAGCGCCATGGTCTGCGACAGGTCGCCTTTCGCCACGGCGCCGATCACGCGCGCCATCTCGGTGGTGGGGCGCACCAGGTCATCGATCAGCGTGTTGACGGCGCTGATGATGGTGGCCCAGCCGCCGGACACATTGGTGACGGGCGCCCGCTGCGTCAGCCGGCCTTCGCGACCGACCACGCGCGACACCTCGGTGACCGAATGGACGATGCGGTCGTTGGTCTCGATGATGTCGTTCAGCACGTCGGCGATCTTGCCCGCGACGCCCGTCCAGTCGGACGGCATGCGGGCCGAGAAATCGCCTTTCTTCAGCGCCATCAGCGTTTGCAGGATCAGCTTCAGGTCCAGTTCTTCCGGCAGTTCGGTCATGTCGTTCATCGACGCATCCTCAGTGGGTGACAGTGTTATGAGTTGTTCGGTCCAGCGTTTGCAGCAGTTCGGGGGCGGGCAGCGGTGCGCAGAACAGTTCGCCCTGGTAGTAGTCGCAGCCCAGCGCGCTCAATGTGGCCAGCTGGGCCGCACTGGCGACGCCGGTCGCCGTGACCTCCATCGCCATCGCCCGCGCCAGGTGGACGATGGCGGCCACCAGGTCCGTGCCGCCGGCATCGTCGCCGATATTCCTGACGAAGCGGCGGTCGATCTTCAGGATGTCGAGGCCCAGCTTCTTGCAGGCGGCCAGGCTGGTGCCGGCGTGGCCGAAATCGTCCAGCGCCAGGTGCACGCCGCCCGCCTGCAGCTGGCGCAGCAGCGGTTCGATCGTGTTGTGGTGGGCGGCCAGCAGCGCCTCGCCCAGTTCCAGCACGATGGCGCCGGCCGGCAGCCGGTGCCGGCGCACTTCGGCCAGCAGGCGGCCGGGCAGGTCGGGCGCAAGCGCGGGCGCGGCCAGGTTCAGTGCCACCGCGGCATGCGCCAGCGCAGAGCCGTTGGCGCGCCATACGGCGGCCTGCGTGCAGACGGCGCCGATGGTCCACATGTCCACCCGCTCCAGCAGCCCCCGGTCGGGCACCGCGCCGACGAAGCTGGTGGCATCGATGCGGCCCAGCCGCGGGTGCTCCCAGACCAGCAGCGCTTCCACGCCGTGCACGCGGTCCGTGCCCAGCGCGCGCTGCGGCTGGTACAGCAGCATCAGCTGGTTGGCGACCAGCGCGTGGCGCAGTTCGGCCGTCCACTGTTCCCGTTCCAGCTCGCGCAGGTTCATCTCTTCATGGAAGAAGCGGATATTGCCGCCCTTGAGGCCGTCCCGCTCCCGTTCCTGCTTGGCCTGGTACATCGCCAGGTCGGCGCTTTTCATCAGTGCGCGGGCATCGGCGCCATCGCCCGGGTAGACGGCGATGCCGATGCTGGTGGACGTATGCACGCGGTGCTCGCCGAGCGCGAACGGCCGCGCATGGGCATTGGCGATCTTGCGGGCCACGCGGGCCGCATTGGCGGCCGGCGCCTTGCCTTCGATGAGGACGACGAATTCGTCGCCGCCGAGACGTGCCACGACATCGGCGGCCCGCACGGCGGCGGACAGCCGCGCCGCCACCTGGCGCAGCAGCTCGTCGCCGATGTCGTGGCCGAAGCTGTCGTTGACCTGCTTGAAGCTGTCCAGGTCGAGGAACAGCACGGCGAATTCGCTGTGGCGGCGGTTCGCCGAAGCGACCGCATGTTCCAGGTGCTGGATCAGCGAGCGGCGGTTCAGCAGGCCGGTCAGCGAGTCCCGGGTCGACAGTTCGTGCGCCTTCTGCTCGGCCGTCTTGCGTTCCTGGACTTCCAGCTCCAGTTCGTGGTTGGCCAGTTCCAGGTCCTGCAGGCGCTGGGTGCGCAGGTCCTGGTTCAGCCGGCGCATGTCTTCCGACTGCAGGTGCAGGAGCATGGATTTCTTCGCCAGCTCGACGAACACGGCCACCTTGGCCTGCACGACGGGCGCGATCAGCGGGGCGAACAGGTAATCCACCGCGCCATGTTCGTAGGCGCGCAGGCGGTGCAGGTCGTCGCCGAAATGGGCGGTCACGAAAATGATGGGGACGGCGGCGGAGCGGGGGTGCGAGTGGATGGCGGCGGCGGTGTCGAAGCCGTCCAGGTCGGGCATGTTCACGTCCAGCAGGATCACGGCGAAGTCGTGCCGCAGCACTTCGCGCAGCGCCTCCTTGCCGGAAGCGGCCCGGACGAGGTCGTACCCGAGCCGGCCCGCATCGCCGGCCAGCAGACTTTCCAGTGCCAGCAGGCTGGCCGGATCGTCGTTCACCAGTAATACTTTCGGCGTATGCACGAGGACGTCACCCGGTTTGGTCTTGCAATCGTTCTTGTTTTTGTTGCCGTAAAAGATACGCCTGTGCGGGCGCGAGTCAAGCGAAAGATACCTGCCCGGCTCGCTATAATATCTTAAAAGCAATGACTATTGGAAATAACCACCGAGCATAATGCACAGACAGTTTTGCGGCGCGCACGATTGGATTTGTGGTTGAGCTCGTGTCCAACCTTGGGGTCAACCCCATTTCTGGACACGGACTCTTCCGTAGAACTGTAGAGCTCGTGTCCAAAAAGAGGGTTGACCCCATTGTGGACACGAACCCAGCCGTAGAATTACTTCAGCTGATTCAGCAGGAACGTAAAGGTCAGCGCCCACATCTGCGCCTGCTGGTCGTTGTTGGCGGCGCCGGCATGGCCGCCTTCGGTGTTTTCCCAGTACAGCACGTCGTGGCCCTGTTCCTTCATCTTCGCCACCATCTTGCGGGCGTGGGCGGGGTGGACGCGGTCGTCGCGCGTGGAGGTGGTGAACAGCACGCGGGGGTAGTGCTTGTCCTTGAACACGTTCTGGTACGGCGAGTATTCGGCGATGTATTTCCACTGCGCCGGATCGTCCGGGTCGCCGTATTCGCCCATCCACGAGGCGCCGGCCAGCAGCTTGCTGTAGCGGCGCATGTCCAGCAGCGGCACCTGGCAGACGACGGCGTTGAACAGGTCCGGCCGCTGCGTCAGCGCGGCGCCGACCAGCAGGCCGCCATTGCTGCCACCCATGATGCCCAGATGGCGCGGGCTGGTGACCTTGCGTTTCACAAGATCCTGGCCGACGGCAATGAAATCGTCGAACGCGCGCTGGCGGTGTTCCTTCAGCGCCGCCTGGTGCCAGCGGGGGCCGAACTCGCCGCCGCCGCGGATATTGGCCAGCACGTAGACGCCGCCATGCTGCAGCCACGCCTCGCCCGTCACGCCGCTGTAGAAGGGCTTCAGCGAAATCTCGAAGCCGCCGTAGCCGTACAGCACGGTGGGATTCTTGCCGTCCAGCTTCGCGCCCTGGTTCATGACGACGAAGTAGGGCACCTGCGTGCCATCCTTCGACGTGGCATGGAACTGCTGAACCGTGTACGGCGCCGCGTCAAAGAAGGCGGGCATCGATTTCAGGGCAGTGCGCTCGTCGTTGCCGGCCTGCGCCAGGTACAGGGTTTCGGGGTGCAGGAAGTCGGTCACGCCGAGGAAGTAATCGTCCGAACCGATCGGATCGATGGCGCTGACGTCCAGCGTGCCGAACGCCGGCGTGGCCACGTCGCGGCGCTGCCATTTGCCGTCGATATGGCGCAGTTCGACGAGGCGGTTTTTGACGTTGTCCAGCACCGTCAGCAGCAACGCCGAGCGGGTGGCCGCCACACCGTCCAGCGATGCGGTGGCCGTTGGCGCGAACAGCACCTCGAACGTGCGCTCGCCCTGCAGGAAGCGGCGGAAGTCGATCGCCAGCAGCGCGCCCTGCGGATAGCTGCGGCCGCCCACCGTCCAGTCGGAACGGAGGTCGACGATCAGCTGGTCGCGCACCGTGTAGGCGTTGGCGTCGTCCGGCTTGTCGATTCTTGTCAGCTTGCCGTCTTCGCGCAGGAACAGTTCGCTGCTGTAGAAGCCGATCTGCCGGGTGATGAACTGGTGGCTGTGGCCGGGCGTGAAGTCGCGGTAGGCGCCGACGCCCATGTCGTCGGCCTTTGCTTCGTACAGTGCCGTGGCGGCAGTCAGCGGCGTGCCGCGCTTCCATTCCTTGACGATGCGGGCGTAGCCGGACGACGTCATCGAGCCGGGGCCGAAGTCGGTGGCGACAAAGATGGTGTCCTGGTCGATCCAGGCGATATCGCTTTTCGCCTCCGGCAGGTTGAAGCCATCCTTGACGAACCCGCGCGTGGTCACATCGTATTCGCGCACCACGGCCGCATCGCCGCCGCCGCGCGACAGCGACAGCAGGAACCGCTCGCCCTTCGGATACAGGCTGGACACGCCGGACCACACCCAGTTCTCGTTTTCGTCGCGGGCCAGCTGGTCCACGTCGATGATGGTTTCCCATTGCGGCGCGGCGCTGCGGTAACTCTCCGGCGTGGTGCGGCGCCAGATGCCGCGCACATGCTGCGCGTCGCGCCAGAAGTTGTAGTAGAAATCGCCGTGCTTGCGCACGTAGGGAATGCGGTCCTGGGCATTCAGGATCGTCTTGATGCGGTCGTGGATGGCGCGGTATTGCGAGCGCTGCTGCAGCTCGCCGAGCGACTCGTCGTTCTGCTTGCGCACCCACGCCAGCGGCGCGTCGCCGCCCACGTCTTCCAGCCACTCGTAGGGATCGGCGGGCTGCGGCGCGGCAGGCTTGTCCTGTTCATGGGATTTCTGCGCCTGGCCCTGGCCCAGCGCGGCAAGGCCCAGCACGACGCCGGCCAGCTTGCGGTACGAACGCATCTTCGCTCCTGTCATTGACGAAGCCGTACTCTACACCACACCTTGAGACTCAGGCGGCAGGGCGGCGGCGCGCGGCCAGCAGAGCCAGGCCGAGGCCGACGAGGGCCAGCGAGCCGGGTTCGGGCACGTCCGTCGGATCGGCGACCGACACGTCGAGCACCAGGCGCGGCGCGGCGCCGGTGGTACCGGCCTGCGTAGGGCCGGCGCCGAACCGCAGCTCGTTGAATGCGGTGGTGAAATTCTCGTCCGCAAACAGCAGCAGGGTCAGAAGCTGGTCGTTGCCGATGTCGGCGAAGTCCAGTCCGCTCAGGGCGATGTTCTGCACGCCGCCGGCCGTGGCGGTGGTGAACTGCTGGCCGCCGAGTACGTCGCTGTAGGCGTTCCACAACTGGTCGGCGGGCGTGGCGCGGGTCCAGCCGTCGCTGGTACCCAGGCCGATGCGCAGCATGGTGGTGGCCGGCTCACCGCCCTGGCCGATGAAGTCCAGCTCGAGGCGGGCGGAATTGATGACCAGCGTTTGGCCCGGCGCCGCCAGTGCCGCCAGTGCGCTGGTATCGAAGCGCACTAAAGACTGCATGTCGGCAAACAGGGAATCCTCCTGCACGTTGCGAACTGCCAGGTAATTCGCCTGGAAGAGGGTGCTGGCGAGCGCCGTGTCGCCGTTGCCGAACAGGAAGCCGAAGTTGCCCGGCTGGGCAGTCAGCGATACGGGCGTCGCCCAGGTTGCCGATGCCGCGAGCGAACCGGCCAATGCAAACAGCAGAGCACGCAGTGACTTATTCATTGCTATTATCCATAAGGAAAGCTTGTGCGTTGGAAAGCAAGTTGCATGCCGTGTACTGCCGAGCGAGTGAAATCAAGCACTTGCGCATTGCCCGACTGCTGCCTGTAAAATTTTTCGACAAAATCGCCTGTCGTGCGGCACCCGCGCGGTCCGCCGGGCGACAATATCCGCCGACCCGTCACCAGGAGTTTTCATGCGTATCGCCACCTTCAATATCAACGGCATCGGTGCCCGCTTGCCCGCACTGCTGCAATGGCTGGCGGAAAAGCAGCCCGACGTCGCCTGCCTGCAGGAACTGAAGGCGCCGCAGGAAAAATTCCCCGAGGCGGCGATCAACGATGCCGGTTATGGCGTCATCTGGCATGGCCAGAAAAGCTGGAACGGCGTGGCGATCCTGGCGAAGGGCACGCAGCCGCAGGAAATCGGGCGGGGCCTGGCGGGCGATCCGGACGACCTGCAAAGCCGCTACATCGAGGCGGTGGTCGACGACATCGTCATTGCCGGCCTGTATCTGCCGAACGGCAACCCCGCGCCCGGCCCCAAATTCGACTACAAGCTGAAATGGATGGAGCGCCTGATCCTGCGCGGCGAACAGCTGCTGGGCACCGGCGCGCCGGTGGTGATGTGCGGCGACTTCAATGTGATTCCCACGGAATTCGATGTCTACAAACCGGAGCGGTGGACGGAAGATGCGCTGTTCCGCCCCGAGACGCGGGAAGCGTTCTTCCGCCTGCTGGACCAGGGCTGGACGGATGCGCTGCGCACGCTGCATCCGGAAAAGATCTACACGTTCTGGGATTATTTCCGCAATGCTTATGGCCGCGACGCGGGCCTGCGCATCGATCACTTGCTGCTCAGCCCGTCATTGAAGGGCGCCTTGACGGCGGCCGGCGTGGACCGCGACGTGCGGGGCTGGGAAAAGCCCAGCGACCACGCGCCCACGTGGGTGGAGCTGGATGTGGCGAAGGTCAAAAAGCTCAAACCCGCCAAGGCTTAAGGCGAGGGCGGCACGACGTTGTTGTCTCCGTGCACGGGACTTTGCTAGAATGTTGAGAATAATTCTCAATTACATTCGTCGCCATGGCTGCAGGCAGCTCCACCGATAGCGTCACCGATCTGTACAGCCGTAACCACGGCTGGCTGGTGAGCTGGCTGCGCGGCAAGCTGGGCAACGCCTTCGATGCCGCCGATGTGGCCCAGGACACCTATGTGCGCGTGATGGCCACCGGCCGGGTGCCGGAGCAGGTGGAACAGTCGCGCGCCTATCTCGTACGGATCGCCAGGCACCTGGTGGTGGACCTGCACCGGCGGCGCCGTCTCGAATACGCGTACACCGAAGCCTTGACGCACCTGCCGGCCGCGCAACTGCCATCGGTGGAAGAGCGGGCGATCGCGCTGGAAACGCTGGTCCAGCTCGATGCGGCGCTGGACCGGCTGCCGGTGCGCGTGCGCGAGGCGTTCCTGCTGTCGCAGTTCGATGGCCTGACCTACAGCGCCATCGCCGAGCAGCTGGAAGTGTCGGTGGGCTCGGTCCGCAAGTACATGCTGCAGGCCGCGCAGGCGTGCTTCGCCGTCATGGCTGCCTGAGTGGAAACTGCCGCGCCGCCAATGGCTGCCGACCTGCACCAGCAGGCGCTGGGCTGGCTCGTGACGATGTGGTCCGGCGAGGTCACCGCCGAGGACGAGCTGGCGCTGAACGACTGGCGCAAGGCGTCGGCGGCCCATGAGCAGGCCTGGCTGGAGGTGCAGCAGGTCCATCAGCGGCTGCGCAATGTGCCGGCCGGGACTGGCGGCACTGTGTTGCGTGCCGCCTCCCGGCAGCGCGGCCGGCGCGCCGTGCTGCGCGGGCTGGTGCTGGCTTGCGGCGGCGGCGCAGCGCTGTACACCGTGCGCGAGACGGACAGCTGGCAGGCGATCACGGCGCAATACACGACAGCCATCGGCGAACGGCGCGACCTGCTGCTGGACGACGGCACCCGCATCGCGATGAATACCGCGACGGCGCTGGACGTTCATTTCGATGCCGGCCAGCGCCGCATCGACCTGCACCGCGGCGAAATCATGATCGTCACGGGCCGCGACCAGGGCGCGCAATACCGGGCGTTCACCGTCCACACCAGCCACGGCAGCGCACGCGCGCTGGGCACGCGGTTCGTCGTCTACAAGAATGGCGACCACACGGACGTCAAGGTGTACGAAGGCGCGGTGGAAGTGCGCCCGCGCCTGAACCCCGACACGGCACGGCGCGTGCCCGCCGGCAGCGAAACCCGCTTCACCACCGGCCACGCCGAGGTGCCGCATCCGACGCCGCCCGACAGCCCGGCGTGGCTGGATGGCGTGCTGGCCGCCGAACAGATGCCGCTGCGGGATTTCCTCGCCGAGCTGGGGCGCTACCGCAAGGGCGTGATTCACTGCGATGCGGCGGTTGCCGACCAGGTGGTGTCGGGCATCTATCCGCTGGCCGACACCGACAAGGTGCTCGATGCGCTGGCACAGGCGCTGCCGGTGCGGGTCAGTTTCATGACCCGTTATTGGGTCAATGTGCAGGCGCGCTAGGCAGACTGCCGTCGACGGTATCGAGGGCCGGTTGCGCGTTGGCGTTTTTTGCGCGCGAAACGGATTCGTGCCTGTTTTTAGTGCTGAAATGCGCTGCGCCATGCGCGAATTCGCTGGAATTTCCTGGTACGGGAATTCGCGGATATTGCAGCACGATCCAGCGCCGTTCAGCACGAATTTCTGGAACCGTTCCGGATTTTTTTAAAAAAACCGAAACGCGCCACCCACACACGCTCTCCCTGCCGGACTTTCCGGGCGGTTTGCGTGCACGCCGCGCGCCGACCGGCGATGCATGCCGACCGCCGTCGCCGCCCGGCCCCATCCTGCCAAACCGCCTTTCGCCTGGTCTCCAGCGCTCGCCATCGCATGGCCTGAAAAATATTTTCGCGAACCGGTAGCACTTTTTCCTTTTCGTTCGGGATATCAGGTATCAACCTCATCCGAACTTGAAAAGGACATCGTCATGCCGCACCCAACGCCCCCATTCCACCTCCGCCGCATGGCCCAGGCAGTGCTGCTTGCCGCCTTGTCGATCGGCGCCGGCGCAGCCATGGCCCAGCCGGCGGCCGGGCAGGCCGAGGCGCGGCGCCATGTCGAGATCGCCGGCGGCACGCTGGACAATGCACTGAACCGCTTCGCCAGCAGCACCGGCATCCTGCTCGCCATCGACGGCAAGCTGACCGCCGGCAAGACCAGTACCGGCCTGAATGGCGACTACACGCCGCAGGAAGGCCTGTCCGCACTGCTGCGCGGCACGGGGCTGGAAGCGGTCGGCCAGCCGAACGGCGCCTATGCGCTGCGCAAGGCCGTGGCCACGCAGAGCAAGGCGCTGCCGGAAGTGGTCGTTACCGGCGATGCGGAAACGTCGTCGGTCGACCGCGTGATCATCACCGGCGCGAAGGGCGAGGGCGACCTGGCCGGCGGCCGCGTGGCGCGCCGCGGCGGCCTGGGCGTGCTGGGCTTCGCCGACGTGATGGACACGCCGTTCAGCACCACCAACTACACGTCGAAACTGATGGAAGACCAGCAGGCCCGCACGCTGGCGGACGTGGTCGTCAACGAGGCGTCGGTGCGCACGATGACGTCGACCGGCGGCTTCAGCGAAGACTTCCAGATCCGCGGCTTCAACGTCACCAGCGGCGACGTGGGCCTGAACGGCCTGTACGGACTGACGTCGTCGAACCGCATGCCGACCGCGTTCATGGAGCGCGTGGAAGTGCTGAAGGGCCCCGGCACGCTGATGTACGGCATCAGCCCGAACGGCAGCATCGGCGGCAATATCAACGTGGTCACCAAGCGCGCCGGCGACACGCCCGTCACGCGCCTGACCACCACGTATGAGAGCAAGGCGCTGCTGGGTGGCCAGGTGGACGTGGGCCGCCGCTTCGGCACCAACAACGCGTGGGGCATCCGCTTCAACGGCGTGTACCGCAAGGGCGACACCAATATCGATCACGGCAAGCAGGAATTCGGCATGGTGGCGCTGGCGCTGGACTACCGCTCGGCCGACCTGCGCTGGTCGGTGGACACTTATGCGCAGCGCGAGGACACCGACAACTTCCGCGCGCAGACCGGCTTCCGGCCGAACATCGCCTACCTGCCGGCCGCGCCGTCGGGCCACCGCGCCATCTACGACGGCGCCGACCTGACCATCCGCGATTCCACCATCGCCACGCGGCTGGAATACGACCTGACGTCCGACTTCATGCTGTATGCGGCAGCCGGCTACCATTACGGCGCCAGCGAGCAGGATTTCCCGTCCGCGCGTACCAACGATGCGATGGACGAGCAGGGCAATATCCGCGTGAGCAGCGCGTGGTACGACGCCGCTTCCCGCAGCAAGACGGGCGAAGTGGGCGCGCGGGGCCGGTTCGACACGGCCGGCGTCAAGCACCTGGTGACGCTGTCGGGTTCGCGGCTGGAGCAGGAAGCGGGCAGCTTCTACCTGGCCGCGCCGGCCGGCACGGCGGTCGAATCGAATATCTACAATCCGGTACCGATCTACCCGATGACGGGCCAGCGCAATTCGCCGACCAAGACTTCGCGCACCGAGCTGACCAGCGCGTCGCTGACGGACACGGTGTCCTTCGCCGACGACCGCATCCTGCTGACGGGCGGCCTGCGCCAGCAGAAAGTGCAGGCGGATAACTACAACGCGGCCGGCGCCGTCACCACCTCGTACAGCGAAAGCGCCGTGTCGCCGATCGCCGGCATCGTCGTGCGGCCCGTGCCGAGCGTATCGCTCTACGGCAACTTCACGTCGGGCCTGACGCGCGGTTCGACGGCGCCGATCGGCACCGCCAACGTGGGTGAGGTGTTTGCGCCATTCAAGTCGAAGCAGTACGAGATGGGCGTCAAGGTCGACCGCAACCAGGTCATCACCGGCATCTCCGTGTTCCAGATCGACCGCCCGAACTCGATCACCGATCCGTACACCAATATCTACAGCATGGACGGCACGCAGCGCAACCGCGGCCTGGAACTGTCGGCCGTGGGCGAAGCGGTGCGCGACCTGCGCCTGATGGCCAGTGCCACCTTCTACGATGCCAAGCTGCAGCGTTCGGCGGGCGGCGTCAATGAAGGCAACGATGCCATCGGCGTGCCGAAGCGTACGCTGAACCTGGGTGCCGACTGGGATCTGCCGTGGGTGCCGGCACTGAGCGTGAATGCGCGGGGTATCTACACGTCGGCCACGCCCTACGATGTGGCCAACACGCTGGAACTGCCGTCGTGGACCCGTTTCGACCTGGGCGCGCGCTATCGCACCACGGTGATGGGCCGCCCGGTGGCGTTCCGTGCCAGCATCGAGAACGTGTTCAACCGGAACTACTGGCTGTCCAGCAGCACGCTGCTGACGGTAAGTACGGCAGCCGCGCCGCGCACGCTGCTGCTGTCGGCGCAGATCGACCTGTAAGGGACGTACTGCGCCGCCGGCCGTCGCCCGGAGTGGCGACGGCCGGCAAAGGACCTTAACGCACTTCGAGCAGTTCGACGTCGAAGATCAGGTTGGCGTTCGGCGGAATCGGACCGGCGCCGCCTTCGCCATAGCCCATGCTGGCCGGCACGATCAGCGTGCGCTTGCCGCCCACTTTCATGCCTTGCAGGCCTTCGTCCCAGCCCTTGATGACCTGGCCGGCACCGACCTGGAAGGTGAACGGCGCGCGGCCGACCGACGAGTCGAACTTGGCGCCGTGCTGGGCTTCGGCGCCCGGCTCGTAGATCCAGCCCGTGTAGTTGACGGTGGCAGTGGCGCCGGCCGCCACTTCGGTGCCGGTGCCGGCCTGGGTATCGATCTTCTGGAAGGCCACGGCGGCGACCGGCGCGGCTTCGGCCGCGGGTGGGGTTTCGGCGGCTGGCGGCGTCTTGGCACGGTCGCAGCCGGCCAGGGCCAGCGTGAGCGTCAGGCCGAGGGCGCAGGAGGAAAGCAGCTGTTTCATGGAGTTCTTTCGTGATGGTGTGGTGAGTGCTGAATGCCGCCGCAGCATACAGCGTGCCCGGCGCAATGCCAACACTCGCGCGCGCCTTCCGCGGGCGCGACATTACAATCGGGGCAGTCCATCCTGAAAGCTGCCATGCGCCGTTACTGCCTCGTTGTCACCTCCGCCTTCCTTTTTGCTGCCGGCGCCTCGGCCCAGACCGTCGTCAGGATCGGCACCGCATCGCCGCTGTCCGGCCCCGGCGCGCACCAGGGCAAGGACATCGAAAACGGCGCCCGCATGGCCATCGACGAACTGAATGGCAGAAACATCGTGATCGGCGGCAAGAAAATCCGGTGGGTGCTGGCCCCGGAAGACGATGCCAGCGATCCCCGGGCGGGCACGGCCGTTGCGCAGAAACTGGTCGATGCGCATGTGGCGGCGGTGGTCGGCCACCTCAATTCCGGCACCACCGTGCCCGCGTCGAAGATCTATGCCGCCGCCGGCATTCCGCAGATTTCGCCGGCCGCCACCACGCCCGTGTACACGCGGCAGGGATTCGCGACGGCCTTCCGCGTGGTGGCCAACGACGAACTGATCGGCCGCACGCTGGCCACCCACGCCGTCAGGACGCTGCGGGCGCAAAAGATCGCCATCATCGACGACCGCACGGCCTTCGGCCAGGGGCTGGCCGACGAATTCGCCAGGGGCGTGCGCAGCGCGGGCGGCGGGGCAGCCATCGTCAGCCGCCAGTTTACGCACGACAAGGCGGTCGACCTGAGCGCCATTCTGACGCAGATACGTGCGAAGAAGCCGGACGTGATCTTCTACGGCGGCATGGATGCCGTGGCCGGCCCGCTGCTCAAGCAGATGAAAACCCTCGGCATCCAGGCGAAGCTGGTGTCCGGCGACGGCATCTGTTCCGAACGCCTGCCGCTGCTGGCCGGCGACGCGCTGGGCGACGACCGGGTGATCTGCGCGGTGGCCGGCGGCGTCACCGGCGCACAGGAAGCCGCCTACACGGCTTTCGCCGAGCGCTACCGCCAGCGTTACCGGATGATCGTCCAGACCTATGCGCCCTATGCCTACGATGCCACGATGGTGTTTGCCGCGGCGATGCAGCAGGCGCAGTCCACCGATCCGAAGAAATTCCTGCCCGCGCTGGCGAACATCGACTACGACGGCATCACCGGTGCGATTGCCTTCGACGGGCAGGGCGACCTGCGCGATGCGGCAATGACGCTGTACACGTATCGGCAGGGGAAGAAGGTCAAACTGGCGGTGGTGCGGGGGCATTAAGCCGCGACATCGAACAACTCCCGCCCATCCCACCGCGGCATGTCCGGCCGCGCGTGGATCGCCACGGCGGCATGCGCATGGCCCAGCGCCCGCACCAGCCGCGGAAAGGTGCGGCAATACACGGGCTGCACACCGGCCAGCCGGGCCAGTTGCCGGTATTCCAGCACCATGCCGGCCGGCACGCGCGGCAGGATTGCCGCTACGCGCTCGCGCCAGTCGTCGGACCAGGCGGGCAGCGCGGCCGGCAGCAGTTCGATGCGGTCGCCAACCTCGATCGCGCCGCCGCGCAGCACGCGCGCCAGCGTGCCGCGCGCGGCACCGATCACCCGTGCGATGCCGGGCTGGTGTGCGTCGAGGTAGCCGCATGCTTCGCAGCGGAAGGTGAGCCACAGCACGGTATCGCGGCCGACGCGCAGCAGCGCGCCGGGCGCCAGCGAGGCGGTGTCGCAATCGAGCAGCAGGTTTTCGCGCAGCGCGTGAACCGGCAGCGCATGGCGTTCATAAGCCGGCGCCCCGGCCAGCAGGATCTGCCGCGGCGACAGCGCATCGGCGTGACGGTCGCCTGCCAGGCCGAGCCCGGCTTCCGCGCGCGCCCTTTGCACCGCCTGGATGGACGGCGCCGTGCGCAGCGCGATCGCCCGTACGCGGCCGATGGCCGTGCCGGCCGGCAGGGAAAAGGAATCGGGCAGGGCGGACATGGGCAGCGAGTGTATCAGGGTTGCTGCGTGACCCATACCGGCGCGGACCACAGCATCTTGCCGTCGTCCTGCGTCAGTCTCGCATAGTAATAATGCTCGCCGGGGGCCGGGGCCAGCGTTACCTCGTCAGCGACCAGCGCGATCGTCTCCGGTTCGCCGTTGCGGCCCGGTACGCCGTGCACGATGACGACTTCGCTCGCCGTGCGCGCCGCGTCGCTGGTGAAACGCAGCGCCAGCGTCAGCGTGCCGTGGTTGACGATGCGCTCGCCCATCATGCGGCCGTTCGCGCGCAGTTCCAGCGTGGAAGCCTTGTCCATCGTGGCGAACACGCGGCGCGCGCGGATGCCTTCCAGCAGGCTTTGCTGCGTAGGCGGCGTTCCGCGGGGCAGGAGTATGCCGGTGCGGTTCGTCGACGAGGCGCCCCAGTTGGCGCAGTGGTTGTCCTGGTTCGAGCTGAACGCCATGTGGAAGCCCGCTTCCAGCGCCCGCTGGCAGGCTTTTTCGTAGAAGCTGAGGCGGGTTTCGCTTTCGTCCGTGCGCGTGGAAAAGGCGTTGCTGTTCATGACTTCGCACAGCGCCATTGCCTTGTCGCCATCGGCGCTGTAGCCCAGCGGCTGGCCGGCCACGCGGAACTGCGCCAGCGACGGGTGATTGAACTGGCCCAGCCAACCCCGTTCGGCCATCAGCGCATACAGCGCGCCGTAGTCCCCCTTGGCGGTGAACGTGTCTCCCAGCAGCTCGCCGGCGCCGTTGCGTTCCCATTCCAGCAGTTCCGGGCTGTTCAGGATGTTCAGGTGCCCGCCGTTGCTGATCAGGCCCCATTCGAGGCCGTACAGGGCGACGAAGCCGGGATGGGCTTCGGTAAACTGCGCCGCCTGCGCCAGGCCATCCTTGTACAGGCCGATGGCGCGCTGCGGGTCGGCGGACGGCTCGGTGCCTTCGGAACCGTCGTACATATGGTTGTGCTCGGATGCGAGCAGGAACTGCAGCCCGTGCTGCCGGGCAAAGGCGTACGCGTCGGCGGGCCCGGCCGACGCGCTTTGCGGGTGCTGGGCGCCCTTGCAGTTGTCCAGCGGACCGCCGCCGTCGCTGTGGCCCGTCTGGCTGTGGAGGTTGCCCAGGTAGATGTCCCATTCAGGCGGAGTTTCCTCGGCCGGCGCCGCGAAGGTGCGCAGCCGCGCGGCGGGCCCTTCGCCCACGACGATGCGCCGTTCCTGCTCGACCGCGGCGGCCTTTTCGCCGTCCGGAAACGCCGTCATGAGCAGGCGATAAATGCCGTTCGCCGGCCGGGCACCTTGCGGCCGCCACGGAATCGCATGCCGCGCCGTGCCGTCGGCCAGCACTGCCGTGCCGCGCCACCGTGCGACGGTGCGGCCGTCCGGCGCGCGCAGTGCCAGCTGCCAGGCAATGCGCTGGCCTGCCGAAGCGCCGGGATAGCTGAACGCAAGCTCGAACTGGCGTTCCGTCCGTGCAGTGTCGGCGCGGTAGGGCGCCGCCAGGAACGCCTCGAACTCGTCGTGGTCGCGCTGCGGCATCGGCTGGGCCGCGGCCGGCCAGGCAAGGGTGGCCGCCAGTAGCCACGGCACGGCGGCGCGCCGGCGGAAAAACGTGCATGCCAGCCGTGCGCCGGCCCCGGGTGTGCCAACGGGTATGCTCGGATAAAGGTTCATGGGCACCTCCTGCTTACCGTTGGAGGTTGCCGGCGCCGCCGGGTTCCCATGTGGCGGACATGGCTGCTGAGCAGTGTCAAACATTGGCCGCGGCGGGCTTTCGCGGTATGCTGCTGAACTGCAATACCGAGGTTCCACACACAGGCGAGTTTCCAGGGAAAAATGCGCACCACGGGCGAATTCAGGACGACACCGGCAACCACGCGCGTGCTGCAATGGGGCATCGGCCTCGTGCTGGCCGCCGGCGTGGGCCTGACGTTCTTCGCGGCCGCCGCCAGGTCGGTGGAGGACGATGCCCGCTCGCGCTTCGACAACATCACCCGCGCCACGCAGTACAGCATCGGCGTCAACGTCAAGGCGTATTCGGAAGTCGTGCGCGGCCTGGTCGCGCTGTTCCAGACGTCGGACAACCTGTCGCGCCTGCAATTTCGCCAGTACGTGACGGGCCTGAACCTGCCGCGCTACTTTCCCGCCATCGAGGCGATCAGTTACGCGCCGGACGTCAAGGAAGCGGACCGCGTCGCCTTCATTGCCGCCGTGCGCGCCGACACCAGCCTCGACCCGGCCGGCTACCCCGGCTTCGACATCCGCCCGCCCGGCCCGCGCCCCCGCTACGCGCCGCTGACGTGGATGGAGCCGCCCGACATGTTGCGCGACAAGTTCGGCATCGACATCACGGCCAATCCGGCCATTGCCCAGGCGATGGATATTTCCCGCGACACGGGCCGCATCAGCGCGTCCGGCCAGCCGATCAAGGTGCAGACGCCGGTGCCGCACATCGGCCTGGGCATGCGGCTGCCCGTCTACCGGCGCGGCATGCCGGTGGACGACCTGGTCAGCCGCCGGGCCGCCTACCTGGGCTCGGTGGGCATCGGCTTTTCCGTCTCCGCCCTGGTGCAGGGCGCGATCGACGAGATGGCCGACAGCCAGGTGCACCTGATCCTGTATTCCGACGGCACCACCGATCCCGACAAGCGCCGGCTGGAGATCGAGCCGGACGACCGCCTGCTGTACAACGACAACGGTTCGCTGGAAGCGCCGCCCGCGCTGGCCGGCAACCTGGACGACTATTTCGTCACCGTGCTGCCGATCGACTTCAACGGCGCGCTGTGGAAGGCCCAGTTCAATACCCGCAAGGTGCACATGATCAGCGGCTTCGACCGCTGGCTGCCGTGGATCGCGCTGATGACGGGCTTTGCCGGCACGATGCTGATCTACAGCTATTTCTTCATGCTGACGGCGCAGCGCAGCAGCGCCCAGCAGCAGCGCCGCCTGCTGGACAGCGTGCTGAACAACGTGGAAGCCCACGTCTACATGAAGGATGCCGAGCGCCGCTTCATCTACGTCAACGCGCGGATGGCACGCACGATGGGCCGGCCGCCGGAGGACATCGTCGGCCGCGCCGATGTGGACGTGATGCCGCGCCGGGCTGCCGACCGGGCCTGGCGCGAGGATGGCCAGGTGCTGGCCGACGGCATCCGGCGCAGCAGCGAAGACCAGTTCATGGAAAACGACGGCACCGTGCGCCACCTGTGGACGGTGAAGGCGGCCGTGGAGCTGGAGCGGGGGCCGGCCGTCATCGCGCTGTCCACCGACGTGACCGAGCTGCACGACCTGAAGGAGGCGGCCCAGTCGGCCAGCCGGGCCAAGAGCGACTTCCTGTCCAATATGAGCCACGAGATCCGCACGCCGATGAACAGCGTGATCGGCATGGCCCACCTGGCGCTGAAGTCGGTCACCGAACCGAAGCAGCGCGACTACCTGCAGAAGATCTACCACTCCGGCCAGCACCTGCTGGGCATCATCAACCACATCCTGGATTTCTCGAAGATCGAGGCGGGCAAGCTGGACCTGGAAGTGCTTGATTTCAGCCTCGATGCGCTGCTGGACAATATCGCCAACCAGCTGGGCGAAGGCGCGGCGGCGCGCGGCCTGGAACTGGTGTTCGAGACGTGGCCCGGCCTGCCGGCGCAGCTGCGCGGCGACCCGCTGCGGCTGGAGCAGGTGCTGCTCAATTTCACCAGCAACGCCATCAAGTTTTCCGAGGCGGGCCAGATCTTCATCCGCGCCCGCGCCGTCGACGAACGGGATGCCCGCGTGATGGTGCGCTTCGAGGTGCAGGACCGCGGCATCGGCATGACGCCGGCCCAGGTGGAGAACCTGTTCCAGTCGTTCCACCAGGCCGATTCGTCGACCACGCGCCGCTACGGCGGCACCGGCCTGGGCCTGGTGATCAGCAAGCAGCTGGCCGAGCTGATGGGCGGCGCCGTCGGCGTCGAGAGCACGCCCGGCACGGGCAGCACGTTCTGGTTCACCGCCTGGCTGGAGCGGGGTGTCGAGCTGCCGCAGCCGGTGGCCGACCGGATGCGGCAGGAAGAACTGGTGGCCTCGCTGGCGGGAGCGGCGATCCTGCTCGTCGAGGACAATATCTTCAGCCAGCAGGTGGGCCAGGAACTGCTGGAACAGGCCGGCGTGACGGTGGTGGTGGCCAACAACGGCCGCGAAGCGCTCGACCTGCTGGAGAAAAGCCATTTCGACTGCGTGCTGATGGACGTGCAGATGCCGGTGATGGACGGCTACGAGGCGACGCGGCTGATCCGCGCGTCGCCCGCGCTGTCCGGCACGCTGGTGATCGCGATGACGGCCAACGCGGGCCGCGAAGACCAGGAGCGCTGCCTGGCGGCCGGCATGGACGAATTCGTCACCAAGCCGATCGCGCCGAACCTGCTGTTTGCCGTGCTGTCCCGGTGGCTGGGCCAGCGGGGCGGCGGCCACCGTGCGCCGCAGGTGCGGGTGGCCAGCCCGGCGAAGCCGCCCGAAGCACCGGCGCCGGGCGAGGGCGCGCTGTTCGACCTGTCCGCGCTGGGCCACACGTTCAACAACAACCCGGACAAGATGCGCAAGTACACGCTGCTGTTCCTCGACGCGGCGCGCGATGCGCTGGCCGAGATCGACGAGGCGTTGGCGCAGGGCGACCTGCCGCGCATGGCGGCCCTGGGGCACCGCACGAAGTCGTCGGCGCGGGCGGTCGGCGCGTATGGCTTCGCCGCGCTGTGCCTGGCGCTGGAGCGGTTCGAGCCGGACGCCGACCCGGCCGGGGCGGCGGCCATCGTGGCACGGCTGCATGACCTGCTGGCGCAGATCCGGCGCTTCGTCGACGAGGAACTGGAGGCGCTGCTGGCGGTACCGGCCGGCGCCGCGATCGGCGATAATACGGCTCCGGCAAAATCGGGGTCGGATGCACCCGCAGCGGGCGCCTGACCCCGGCCCTCCACGACAACTTCATGGCATCGAGCATCGCACCCGGTTTACTGATCCTGCACGGCAACCAGCTGGAACAGCTGCGCACCGCCGTCTTCCAATGGCTGCGCGATAATCCGCTGGAACCGCTGGAAACCGATATCCTGCTGGTGCAATCGAATGGCGTGGCCGAATGGCTCAAGATCGCGCTGGCCGAGGAGACGGGCGTGTGCGCGGCCACCCGCGTGGCGCTGCCGGCCCGCTTCTTATGGGAAGCCTACCGGGGCATGCTGGGCCGCGACCGCGTGCCGCGCATCTCCGCCTTCGACAAGGGCCCGCTGACGTGGCGGCTGATGCGCCTGCTGCCGGCGCTGCTGCAGGATGCGGCGTTCGAGCCGCTGCGCCACTTCCTGCGCGACGGCGACCCGGAACGGCGGCTGCAGCTGGCCGAGCGGCTGTCCGACCTGTTCGACCAGTACCAGGTGTACCGGGCCGACTGGCTGGCCGACTGGGCCGCCGGGCGCGACGTCATGCGCTGCCCGCGCGGCATCGAACACCGGCTGCCGGACGGCCAGCGCTGGCAGGCCGCGCTGTGGCGCGCCGTCATCGCCAGCGTGCCGGAGGAAGAGCGCGAGCTGGGCCGCGCCAGCGTGCACACGGAATTCGTCGCCGCGGTGGCCGCCGGCGCGCGGCCGGCCATGCCGCTGCCGCGCCGCGTGGTGCTGTTCGGCGTGTCGGCGCTGCCTTACCAGACGTTGCAGGCGCTGGCCGCGCTGGCCCGCTTCACGCAGGTGATCGTGGCCGTGCCGAACCCGTGCCGCTTCTACTGGGGCGACATCATCGACGGCCGCGACCTGCTGCGCGCCGCGCGCCGCCGCCACCCGCAGCGCAACGGCATCGACCTGGCCCAGCTGCCGCTCGAAGCGCTGCATGCGCACAGCCACCCGCTGCTGGCCAGCTGGGGGCGGCAGGGCCGCGACTACATCCGCATGCTGGACGAATTCGACGAAGCGGCCGGCGAACACGCCGACCACCTGCGCGTGGACCTGTTCAGCGACGACGACGGCGACACGCTGCTGCGCCAGATGCAGGGCGCCGTGCGCGACATGCTGCCGCTGGCCGAACATGCCTTCCCAGTGCCCGATGCGGACGACCGCTCGGTCGTTTTCCACATCGCCCACAGCGTGCAGCGCGAAGTGGAAGTGCTGCACGACCAGCTGCTGGCGCAGTTCGCCGCCGATGCCACGCTGCGCCCGCGCGACGTGGTCGTCATGGTGCCGGACATCGACGTCTTCACGGCCGCCATCCACGCCGTGTTCGGCCAGTACCGGCGCGGCGATGCACGCTATATCCCGTTCGAGATCGGCGACGTCAACGACCGCAGCGTCAATCCGCTGCTGGTGGCGCTGGAATGGCTGCTGCGGCTGCCGCAGCAGCGCTGCCGCCAGAGCGAGGTGCGCGACCTGCTGGACGTGCCGGCCCTGGCCAGCCGCTTCGGCCTGGTGGAAGACGACCTGCCCACGCTGGGCCTGTGGATCGAAGGGGCCGGCGTGCGCTGGGGCCTCGATCGCGAACACCGCGCCGGCCTGGGCCTGGCGCCGGCCGGCGAACAGAATGCGTGGATCTTCGGCGTGCGCCGCATGCTGCTCGGTTATGCCAATGGCGACGCCGATGCGGCGTTCGGCGACATCGAACCGTATGGCGAAGTGGGCGGCCTGGATGCCGCGCTGGCCGGTTCGCTGGCGCAGCTGGTGGAAGCGCTGCTGGCATGGCGCGCACGGCTGGCGGAACTGCACACGCCGGCCGAATGGGGCGAGCTGGCGCGCGCGCTGCTGGTCGCCTTCTTCGATGCGACGGAAGAAGGCGACCGGCTGACGCTGAACCAGCTGAACGACACGCTGAACGCGTGGCTGGAAACGTGCGACGGCGCCGGCTTCGACGAAGCGGTGCCATTGTCCGTGCTGCGCGAAGCGTGGCTGGGCGCGCTGGACGAGCCGTCGCTGGAGCACCAGTTCGTGTCCGGCGGCGTGACGTTCTGCACGCTGATGCCGATGCGCGCCGTGCCGTTCCGTGCCGTCTGCCTGCTGGGCATGAACGACGGCGACTTCCCCCGCCGCGCCAGTCGCGCCGATTTCGACCTGCTGGCGCTGCCCGGCATGGCGCGCCCCGGCGACCGCTCGCGCCGCGACGACGACCGCTACCTGATGCTGGAAGCGGTGATGGCGGCGCGCGACACGCTGTACATCAGCTGGTGCGGCCGCAACGCCCGCGACAACAGCGAGCAGCCGCCATCGGTGCTCGTGTCGCAGTTGACGGATTACCTGAAGGGGGGCTGGCACCTCGACCTGCATGAGCGCACCACCGAACACGCGCTGCAGCCGTTCTCGCGCCGCTATTTCGAGCGCGACGGCCTGCTGACCTATGCGGGCGAATGGCGTTCCGCGCATGGTGACGGCGGCATCGCACCGCTGCCGGAAAACCTGCCGCCTTACGAGATCGACGAGCGCTTCCGCCTGAAGCTGGCCAGCCTGGCCGCCTTCCTGCGCCAGCCCGTCAAGTACTTCTTCCAGCAGCGGCTGGGCGTGCGTTTTGCCGACTCGGCGCTGGTGGGCGAGGACGAGGAGCCGTTCGCGCTCAATGCGCTGGAGCGCTTCTTCCTCGAGGACGAGCTGCTCGACGACGATGGCGCCGAGGAAGAGGACGACGTGCGCGAGCGCATGGCCGGCAAGGCGGAACGCCTGAAGCGGGAAGGCGTGCTGCCGATCGGCCTGATCGGCGACCGGGTGCGCGACCAGCTGGTCGAGGCGCTGCTGCCGGTGCGCCGCGCGTGGCTGGAGCTGCGCGCGAGCTATCCGGAAGCGGCACCGAAGCTGGCGGTGGAACTGGCCTTGTCCGGCATCGCCGTAGAAGACTGGATCGACCAGCTGCGCACCAACGGCATTGACACCGTGTGGCTGGGGCAGATGTCGTCGAAGGCGCTGGACAAGGCGCAGCGTCCGCGCGGCGACAAGCTGATCGGCATGTGGTTGCGCCAGTTGGCGGCCGCGGCACAAGGCTCTGCCGTCACCGGCTTCCTGGTGGCGCGTGATGCGGTGGTGATCATGGAGCCGCTGGCGCAGCAGGAGGCCACCGACACCTTGGCTGCGCTGGTCGCGCTGTGGCGGCGCAATATGGATGCGCCGCTGCCGGTGGCCAGCAAGACGGCGCTGGCGCTGCTGGCCGGCGGCGATGCCCGCGAAACCTACGACGGCGGTTTCGACCGCAATGGCGAAAGCGACGATATGTGCCTGTACCGCCAGTGGCCGGAATTCGCCGACCTGGCCGCCGAGCCGGAATTCGCCGACATCGCCCGGGCTTTATACGGACCGCTGGCCGACTGGCTGGGCAATGCCGTCACGGTGCAGCCGCTGGGAGACGCGCAATGAGCGATCTGCTCAATCCATTGACGTTCCCGCTGCACGGCTCGCGCCTGATTGAAGCGAGCGCGGGTACCGGCAAGACGTGGACCATCGCCGCGCTGTACCTGCGCCTCGTGCTGGGGCACGGCCATGCCGACGCTTACCTTCGTCCCCTGCTGCCGGCGGACATCCTCGTGATGACCTTCACGCGCGCGGCCACGCGCGAGCTGTCGAACCGCGTGCGCGAGCGGCTGGTGGAAGCGGCGGCGTATTTCCGCGGCCAGTCCGACAAATCCGATCCCTACCTGGATGCGCTGCTGGACGATTACCCCGACGACACGCAGCGCCAGCAGGCTGCGCACCGGCTGCAGCTGGCCGCCGAAACGATGGACGAGGCGGCGATTTTCACCATCGACGCGTGGTGCCAGCGCATGCTGCGCGAACACGCGTTCGACAGCGGCAGCCTGTTCGACGAGGAACTGGTCAGCGACGAGCAGGCGCTGTTCGAGGATGCGGCGCACGACTACTGGCGCCAGCATGTATATCCGCTGCGCGAGCCGGCGCTGGCGGCATTGCTGGACTGCTGGCCGGATGTCGAACGATTGAAGTCGTCCCTGCGCGAGCTGGTGAAACGGGCTGATGGCGACTGGCATGGCAACGAGGCGCTGGGTGCGCTGATCGGCCGTTCGCAACGCGAGCAGCAGGCCACGCTCGATGCGCTGAAAGCCGGCTGGCCGGAGCGGCTGGACCGGATGGAACTGTGGATCGAGCGGGAAAAGGCGGCGAAAAACCTCAGCGGCGCGATGATGAAATCGAACTGGCTGGCCGGCTGGTTCGGCAGCCTGCGCACATGGGCCGCCGATCCGGTGGCGCTGGAGGTCGGCCTGTCCGCCTCGGGCTGGAAGCGGCTCGTGCCGACCGGGATCGCGGAAGCGTATTCCGGCACCGGCAGCATCCCCGACGACTTCGACGCGCTGGCGAAACTGAAGGAGGCGCTGGCCGCCTGCGAACCGCTGGCGCACCGGCTGTACCGCCACGCGTCCGGCTTGATCGCCGCGCGGATGGCGGAGCTGAAGGCACGCAACCGCCAGTTCGGCTTTGCCGACATGCTGGTGCGGCTGCAGCATGCGCTGGAAGGGGAGAATGGCGTCGCACTGCGCCAGCGCATCACCGAACAGTATCCGGTGGCGCTGGTCGACGAGTTCCAGGACACGGCGCCCAGCCAGTACCGCATCTTCGACCTGCTGTACCGCGTCGCCGACAACGATCCGCAGCTGGGGCTGTTCCTGATCGGCGATCCGAAGCAGTCGATCTATGGTTTTCGCGGCGCCGACATCCACAGCTACCTGGCGGCGCGGCTGGCCACCGCCGGCCGGCATGCGCACCTGGGCACCAACTACCGTTCGACGGCGGATGTGGTGGAAGCGGTCAACCGCATCTTCCTGCATGCCGAAAGCGTGGCCGGCGGCACCGGCTTTGCGCGCGGCGCATTCCGTTTCAGGGATGGCGAGGAGAATCCGCTGCCGTTCGATGCCGTCGATGCGAAAGGCCGCAGCGAGCGGCTGGTCGGCGTGGACGGGCAGATCCAGGCGCTGACCGTGTCGTGCAGCGAGCTGCCGGACCTGAAGGCCGATGCCTACCGCGAGTTCTTCGCCCACCACTGCGCCGAGCATATCGTGGCCTTGCTGAACCATGCCGGCACGGGCTTCGATGGCCCTGGCGGGTTTGTCAGGCTCGTGCCGGCCGATATCGCCATCCTCGTGCGCGACCGCAAGGAGGCAGCGGCGATCCGCCGCGCGCTGCAGCGGCGCCGGGTGCCCAGCGTCTACCTGTCCGACAAGGACTCGGTGCTGGAGAGCGACGAGGCGCGCGACGTGCTGCGCTGGCTGGCCGCACTTGCCAATCCGCTCGATGGCGGACTGGCGCGGGCCGCGTTCGCGACCGGCACCGCAAACCTGGCGCTGGCCGAGCTGGCCCGCCTGTCGTCGGACGAACTGGCGTGGGAACAGCGTGTCGAGCAGTTGAAGGACTTGCACGTGATCTGGCAGCGGCAGGGCGTGCTGGCGATGCTGCGCCGCTTCATCCACGAACTGCGCCTGCCCGCCTTGCTGCTGGCGCAGCCGGGCGGCGAACGGCGGCTGACCAATCTGCTGCACCTGGCCGAACTGCTGCAGTCGGCCAGCCGGCAGCTCGATGGCGAGCAGGCGCTGATCCGCTGGATGGCTGAACAGGTGGAAGGCGAGGGCGCGGCCGGCGACGAGCAGGTGCTGCGGCTGGAATCGGATGCGGAACTGGTCAAGGTCGTCACGGTCCATAAATCGAAAGGCCTGGAATATCCGCTGGTGTACCTGCCGTTTGCCGTCACGGCGCGCAAGGTGGACAAGCGCAATCGCAGCTTCTTCGAATACACCGACGAGAGCGGCACGCGCCGCATCGACATGGCTTTGTCCGACGATGCGCAGGCCGCCGTGGAAGCGGCCCGCATCGAGGAAGACCTGCGGCTGCTGTACGTGGCGCTGACGCGCGCCCGCCACTTCCTGTGGCTGGGCGTGGCGGCACTGCCGGCCCGCAAGGAAGGCACCAATGTGCTGCACGATTCCGCGCTGGGCTACCTGCTGACCGGCGGTGCGCCGCTGCCGACCGAATCGCTGCAGGAGCGCTGGCAGCAGGTGGCCGGCGGGTGCAGCGCCATCGGCATCTCCGGCGTGGGCGCGCCGGAAAAAGTGACGCTGCTAGATCGCGTCGAAGAACAGGCGCCGCTCGTCGAAGCCCGGCCTTTCACCGCGCAGTTCGAACGCGACTGGGCGGTGGGCAGCTTCACGTCGCTGGCGCGCGGCACGCAGGCTGCCCCGCGCGATGCGCTGGAAGAGACGCTGCTGGAAGGCGAGGATGCCGATGCGCCGATCGCCGTGCGCACGGACGAAGCGCCGTGGCACCGCTTCCCGCGCGGTTCCGTGCCCGGCAACTTCCTGCACGAGCAGCTGGAATGGCTGGCCGGCGAAGGGTTCGACAGCGTCCACGACGCGCACTTCGACGAGCGCATCGGCCGCCGCATCGAACGGGCGGGCTGGGGCCACCGGCAGGAGGACACGATTGCGTGGCTGCGCGCGGCCGTCGCCACCGAACTGCCGCCGCTGGGTGCGGCGCTGCAGGACCTGGGCGCCGTGCTGCCCGAGATGGAGTTCTGGTTCCCCAGCGAGCACCTGGTCACGGGCTCGCTGGATGCCGTGTGCCGCCGCCATCTTTTGAAGGGCGTGAACCGGCCGCCGCTGCCGCAGCGGGCACTGCACGGCATGCTGAAAGGCTTTTCCGACCTCGTGTTCGAGCACGGCGGCCGCTATTGGGTGCTGGACTACAAGTCCAACGCGCTGGGCGCCAACGACGCGGGCTATCACGCGCAGGCGCTGGCGCGGGGCATGGCGGAACACCGCTACGACGTGCAGGGCGCGATTTATCTGCTTGCCTTGCACCGGCTGCTGGCCAGCCGGCTGGGCGACGCCTACGATCCCGCCACGCACCTGGGCGGCGCGGTGTTCTTCTTCCTGCGCGGGATCGGCAATGCCGCCACGCGGGGCTGCCACCTGATCGCACCCGACCCGCAACTGCTGGACGAACTGGACGGCCTGCTGCGCCGGGAGCATCACGATGCATGACGACCTGTTTGCCACGATCGACGCGCTGACGGAAGGAGGCAAGCTGCGCCGCCTGGGCGGCGCGTTCGCGCGCTTCATCGCCACGCTGGGCCACGCCGAACCGCCGCTGCTGGTGGCGGCCGTGCTGCTGTCGGAACTCGAGGGGCGGGGCCACAGCTGCCTCGTGCTGGCCGACCTGGCCGGCGATCCGTCGCCGCTGCTGGGCTGGACGGATGGCGAATGGGCCGCATTGCGCACGGCGGCCGGCACGCTGCCGAAGCACGCCGCCGGCTGGCGCAAGGCACTGCAGCCGAACGAGCAGGTGTGGTCGGTGGGCGACCTGAATTTCAACCAGCCCCTCGTGCTGGACGGCGAACGGCTGTACCTGCGCCGCTACTGGCGCGACGAATCGACGGTGGCCGCGTCGGTGCGTTCGCGCGCGCAGGTCGAGCACCCGATCGACACGGGCGCCGTCCGCAAATGGCTCGATAAACTGTTCGACCATCCGGTGCGCGACGGCGGCACGGACTGGCAGAAGGTGGCCTGCGCCGCCGCGCTGCGCGGCGACGTGGCCGTCATCACGGGCGGCCCCGGCACGGGGAAAACGTACACGGTGGCGCGGCTGCTGGCGCTGCTGTTTGCCATGGCGGCCGATGACGCGTCGAGCCTGCGCATCGCGCTGGCCGCGCCGACCGGCAAGGCCGCCGCGCGGCTGAAGCAGTCGATCGATGCCGCGCTGGACGAACTGGCCGACAAGCTGGACGGCACATTGCCGCTGCGCGCGCTGGCCGGCCGCATGGGCGCAGCGCGTACGCTGCACAGCCTTCTCGGTGCGCGGCCCGATACGCGCAGCTTCGCCTACCACGCCGGCAATCCGCTGGACGTCGATGTGCTGATCGTCGACGAAGCGTCAATGGTGCACCTGGAGATGATGGCCGCACTGCTGGCCGCGCTGCCGCCGCACGCGCGGCTGATCCTGCTGGGCGACAAGGACCAGCTGGCCTCCGTCGAAGCGGGCGCCGTGCTGGGCGACCTGTGCGCTGATGCGGAAAACGGCAACTACGATGACGTGACGGCGCAATATGTCGAAGCGGCCACCGGCGAAACGATCCCGCCGGCGTTCCGGGAACGGCCCGGCAGCGCGCTGGCCCAGCGCATCGTCATGCTGCGCCAGAGCCGGCGCTTCGGCGGCCCGATCGGCGCGCTGGCGCTGGCGGTCAACCGGGGCGATGGCGACACCGCGCGCGCCGTGCTCCGTGGCGACACGAGCGGCCAGCTGCACTGGATCGAAGCGGCCCGTCCCGCCGACGTGCTGGCGCTGGCCGTGCAGGGCCGCGCCGGCACCGGCACCGGCTATCGCGATTACCTGACCCACGTGCAGCAGGGCGCCACGGGCGACCATGCGGCGTGGGTGCGCGATGTGTTGCGGCGTTTCGAGCAGTTCCGGCTGCTGTGCGCGGTGCGCGACGGCGAGTGGGGCGTGGCGGGCCTGAACGACGCGATCGAACAGAAGCTGGAACAGGCGAAGCTGATCGTGCGGCGGGGCGAGTGGTATGTGGGCCGCCCCGTGATGGTGACGCGGAACGACTACGCGACGGGCGTCTACAACGGCGACATCGGCCTGACGCTGCCCGATCCGGCACGTCCCGGTTCGCTGCGCGTGTGGTTCTCCGACGGCGAAGCGGTGCGCAGCGTGCTGGCCACCAGGCTGCGCAATGTGGAGACGGCGTTCGCGATGACGGTCCACAAATCGCAGGGCTCCGAATTCACGCATACGGCCATGGTGCTGCCGCCGCAGGCCAACGCCGTGCTGGCGCGCGAGCTGGTTTATACAGGCATCACGCGTGCTCGTGAGTTCTTCACGCTGGTGTCGCCGAATGCCGCCGTGCTGGGCGAGGCAATTGCGGAACGCACGCACCGGGCCAGCGGTTTAAGGGAGGCGCTGGGCGGATAACGGTTGCATGTACAATCGTGCAACTTTTTTCTTGCACACCGCCCATGCCCGCATATTTCATTTCGAAGGCCGCCGCCGCGCTGGTCGCCGCCAGCTTCTGTCTCGGCGCCGCCGCGCAGACCTCGATCCACGACCTCGAAGGCGAATACGACCTGGCGTCGTCCACCACGGTCCCGGCCAGCAACTGGGGTTATGCGAAGGGCCGTATTTCGATCCGCAAGCTCGATGACCGGCACGTGGTGATCTACCTGGCCTGCGGCTGGAAGCGCGAGCCGAAAGCCGTCTGCAGCGATTATTTCTACGCCCAGTGGCGCGATGGCGGCGTCTATCTGCAGGACATGAACACCGACTGGACGCGCTTCTATTTCGATGCGGCCGGCCGCAAGCTGACGATCGTGTCGCGCGGCGCCGATGCGAAGGAAAGCGTGCGCCGCGACGTGTTCGCGGCCACCACGGCGCCGCTGAAGGATGCCGACCTGCTGCGCCGCCTGAAGCGCGAGGAGGGCAATGCCGCCAGCCAGGAAACCCGGCGCGTGTTCGGGCCGTACAGCAAGTGGGACTACCAGAACAACCGCATCGAGTTCCAGCAGCCCTGATCTTGCCGAAAGGCCGGCCATTGCCATTCCCGCCAGCCCGGCCGTATAATTGAGAATAGTTCTTATTCCTATTTGTACTGTTCCCGGCTGCGTGGCCGGCGAAGGATTGCCGTGTCCGCGATTGAACAACCGAGCGAACAACAGCTGCATGCGCTATACGAGCGCCATCATGCATGGCTGCGCGGCTGGCTGCGCCACCGGCTGGGCTGCGCGCACAACGCGGCCGACGTGGCGCAGGACACGTTCATGCGCATCGTCGCCTCGCGCGACGCGCTGTTCGGCATGCAGGAGCCGCGTGCCTACCTGACCACGGTGGCCAAGCGGCTGCTGGTCGACCGGGCGCGCCGCCGTGTTCTCGAAGATGCCTACCTTGCCGAAATGGCGCTGCTGGCGGAGACGGCAGGCTGTCATCCATCGCCCGAAGAGATCGCGCTGGCCATCGAGGCGCTGGACCAGATCGGCGCGGCGCTGGCCGGCCTTTCCGCCAACGCGCGCGAAGCCTTCCTGCTGCACTATCTCGATGGGCAGCCGCATGCGGCGGTGGCCGAACGGCTCGGCGTGTCGATTCGCATGATCCAGAAATACCTGGTGCAGGCGCTGCTGCAATGCCGTGCCGGCTGCCCGGCATTGACGACGGCGGCGCCGTGAGCACGACGTCCATCGAGGAACAGGCCGCGCACTGGCTGGTCCTGATCGGTGGCGACGATGCCGCCGAACGGGCCGCGGCCCGCGCCAGCTTCGCGGCGTGGAAGAACGAAGATTCCCGGCACGCGGCCGTCGCAGCCGACATGGAAGCCATGCTCGACCAGCTGCAGGCATTGCGTGGCGACACCAACGGGCAGGCCAGGCCGGCCCGCGCCGCGCTCGACGCGGCGTTCTCGCACGATCGTAAACGCCGCAACGGCCGGCTGGCCGCCACGCTGGCGCTGGCATTGTTGCTGGCCGGGCCCGCGTGGCTGACGCTGCGCAGCTATCCGCTCGACTACCTGACCGCCGACCTGCGCACCGCCACCGGTGAACGGCACACATTCACGCTGCGGGATGGCAGCCGTGTGATGCTGGCCAGCGGCAGCGCCGTCAACGTCCGCTTCGATGGCCAGCACCGGACGGTGGAACTGGTGCAGGGCGACATTCTTGTGACCGTCGCGAAGGATCCGGCGCACCCGTTCATCGTCGAGACGACGCACGGCAGCATGCGTGCGCTGGGCACCCGCTTCACCGTCGCGCGTGCGGACGATGCCACCACGCTGGCGATGCTGGAATCGAAGGTCGCCGCGCAGGCGGCAAACGGCCAGGCGCCGAAAGTGGTGCAGGCGGGCGAACAGGTGCGCATCACGCGCGACGCCGTGGGCGGCATCGAGGCGATCGACGCGCGCACCGTCGATTACGCGTGGCAGCACGGGCAGATGGTGGTCAACGACCGGCCGCTGACGGACGTGCTGGCGCAATTGGCCCGCCACCGCAGCGGGCGGCTGCAGTTCGACGCGGCCGCGCTGGCGGGCATTCGCGTCAACGCCGTGCTGCCGCTCGACGATACGGACAAGGCGTTGCAGCTGTTGCTGGATAATTTCCCGCAGCTGCGGGTGCGGCGGTTTACCCGCTATTGGGTGGTGGTGGACGCGCCGGCGCAAAATAAATAGTCCTGAGCGGTTCCGGTTTGCGGCATTCATCCGTCAAGGGGATGAAACCAACGAAACAGGAACACATCCTCATGTCCGCACACCGTCATCCGAAATTCCCCGTCGCACCGCTCGCCCTGGCATTGCACGTTGCCTTCACCACGCTCGCCATCGCCGGCAACGCCAGCGCGCAGACCGTCGCCGCCGTGCGCCAGTACGACATTCCCGCCGGCCCGCTGGGCCAGGCCCTGAACCAGTTCGCGCTGCAGGCCGGCGTGGCCATCGTCGTCGATGCCGGCAAGGTGCAGGGCGTGCGCACGCCGGGACTGCAGGGCAGCTTCGGCGTCGCCGACGGCTTCGAACGGCTGCTGCGCGGCAGCGGCTATGCCGCCGGCAAGACGGAGGCCGGCTATGTGCTGGTGGAAGCCAAGGCATCCGCCGATGCGGGCCCGCAGGTGCTGCCGACCGTGACGGCCACGGCGGCGGCCGAAGGCGTGTCGGAGGGCAGCGGCCTGTACACGATGCCGGCTATGGGCACCGCCACGCGGCTTGGCCTGTCGCTGCGCGAAACGCCGCAATCGGTCACCGTGATCACCCGCCAGCAGATCGACGACCAGGCGCTGACCACCGTGCCCGACATCCTCGAGAAAACCGTCGGCGTGACGGTGGGCCGCAACGACAGCGAACGGGCCACGTTTTACTCGCGCGGCTACGTGATCGAGAACTTCCAGTTCGACGGCATGCCGAACACGCTGGACAGCTCGAACCAGTACACCAGCGCGATCGGCGACAGCGCCATCTACGACCGCGTCGAGATCGTCAAGGGCGCCAGCGGCCTGCTGACGGGCGCCGGCAATCCGTCGGCGACGATCAACCTGGTGCGCAAGCGGCCCGGCAAGGAATTCGCCGCCAGCATCGCCGCCAGCGCCGGTTCGTGGGACAAGTACCACGCCACGGCCGACGTCTCCAGTCCGCTGAATGCGGACGGCAGCGTGCGCGGCCGCGTGGTGGTGGCGGCGCAGAACGCCGGTTCCTACATCGATTATTACAGCCGCGACACGCGCAATCTGTACGCGATTGTCGAGGCGGATTTGGGCGCGCATACGGTGCTCAGCGTGGGCCTCGATCACATGGAAACGCGCGCCAACGGCGCCACCTTCGGCCACCTGCCGCTGTTCTACAGCGACGGCACGCAGACGCACTTCCGCCGCTCGCTCAATCCGGGCGCGCGCTGGTCGTACTGGAACAACGACAGCACGAACACCTTCGCCACATTGAAGCATGACTTCGGCAACGGCTGGCAGCTCGATGCGATGGCCAGTCACCTGGACCAGTCGAAGGACGTCAAATACGGCTCCGCCTACAACGGCAGCGTGGACCGGGACACGGGCGCCGGCATCCGCGCGCTGGCCGGCCTGCTGCCGTCCGAAGCAAAGACGGACAGCGCGAACGTGGCGCTGACCGGCCCGTTGAGCCTGCTGGGCCGCACGCATGAGCTGGTGCTGACCGCCGGGTACTCCCGCCAGCACAAGGAAGCCGAGTTGTATGGCTCGACGTTCATCCCGGTGGCGAACTATTTCACGTGGGACGGCAACCTGGACCAGCCGGCCTTCGTCAAGCGGGCCGACCGCGATACGAAGATCACGGAGAAGGGCGTGTCGGCGGCCGTGCGGCTGCGGCCGACGGAGCAGCTGTCCGTCATCGTCGGCGCGCGGGCCAGCTGGTACAAGCTGTACGACTACGATGTCAGCGTGGCGGGCGTGCGCACGGTGTCCGACAACCTGGACACTGGCACGGAGACCATTCCGTATGCGGGCATCGTTTACGACCTGAACGCCAACTGGTCGGCGTACGCCAGCTACACGGAAATCTTCAATCCGCAGACCTACTACAAGGATGCGAACAACAGCCCGCTGGCGCCGCTGTCCGGCAAGAGCGGGGAAATCGGCGTCAAGGGCGAGTTCCTCGACAAGCGCCTCAACGTGGGCGTGGCGCTGTACCGGATCGAGCAGAACAATGCGGCGCAGTACGTGGACGTCAACCCCGACACCTTCGAGGAAATCTACAAGCCGGTGGACGGCATCACCAGCGACGGCGTCGAGATCGAAGTGTCGGGCCAGCCGGCGGCGGGCTGGAACGTGGCGGGCGGCTACACCTACCGTCGCTCGCGCGTGCCGGCCCAGCCGGATGTGATCCTCAGCGCCGTCAACACCAACCAGCCGAAGCACCTGTTCAAGCTGAGCACGTCTTACCGCGTGCCGGCGCTGCCGAAACTGGTGATCGGCGGCTCGTACTCGCTGCAGAGCGAAACGTATTACGAGACGTCGGGCGACCCGCTCTGGCGCGCTAACCAGCCCGGCTACGCGGTGTTGGGATTGATGGCACGTTATGAAGTGGACCGCCACCTGAGCGTGGCGCTGAACGTCAACAACGCGCTCGACAAGACCTATATGCCGGGGCTGGGATCGTACGGCACGGGCGTGTATGGCGATCCGCGCAATGCTGCGCTGACGCTGAAGTACCAGTTCTGACGTCAGAACGTGACTTTGACCGAAGCGGCGCTGCGCGCGGCGGAGCCGTGGAAGACGGCCTCGATATTGTTGCCGTCCGGGTCGAGCACGAAGGCGGCGTAGTAGCCGGGATGATACGGCCGCTCGCCGGGACCGCCATTGTCCTTGCCGCCGCAGTTCAGTGCCGCTTCGTAGAACGCATCCACCATCGCCCGGTCCTGCGCCTGGAACGCCAGGTGGTGCCGGCCGGTGAGGTGGCCCTGCGCCGCAGCGCTGCCGGCCGTCGAGACGAACAGCTCGTCGGCCCAGAAATGATCGTCGCCGCTGCCGCCCAG